>DASUOK010000077.1:0-16152 GCA_036276675.1 Gaiellaceae bacterium
GCGAGCGCGCCGAGGCGGACGCTCACGCGCGTGACCCGCGTGGCGCCGCCGGCCCGGGCGACCTCCTCGATCTTCCGCAGCAGATCCCTCGTCAGCGCTCGCTCGTGCACGGCTCCTCCTGTTCTCGTCGCAGTTGCTCCAACTCCTCCAGCACCGCCCGTGCCGCCGGCTCGACCGCGGCTTCCACCGCGGCCGTGAGCCCTTCCCCGGCGACGAACTCGCCGCCCTCGATCCCGTACAGCACGAGCCGGCCGGGCAGCGTGCCCAGGGCACGCGCGAGCTCGACCGCCTCGCCCACCCCGAAGGCATGTGTGCTGGACGAGCGGAAGACCGACGCGGGTACCGGCCCGGCACCGGCGTCGAAGCGGTGCAGCGTTCCCGGCTCCGCGCCCGATCGGGCCGCGTCGACCACGAGCGCGGCGTCGGCTCCCTGCCACGCGTCCAGCAGCCGGCTCGGCTCCAGCTCGCAGCCGACGACCTCGACGCCCGCCGGCACGCGGGCCCCGAGCCGGGCCGCGACGGCCAGGCCGACGCCGTCGTCACGCCGGTACGCGTTGCCGACGCCGATGACGACGTGGGTCACCGCCGCTCGACCTCCAGCTTCAGGAAATGCGTCGCGCAGGAGATGCACGGGTCGTAGTTGCGGATCGTCTGCTCGCACAGGCCGCGCAGCTCGTCGTCGCCGAGGTGCACGTACCGGGCGACGACGTCGAGGAGGTCGTCCTCGATCGCCCGCTGGTTCTGTGACGTGGGCGGCACGATCTTCGCGTCGAGGATCGTCCCCTCCCCGTCGACGCGGTAGCGGTGGTAGAGCAGCCCCCGCGGGGCTTCGCTGACGCCGAAGCCTGTTCCGGCCGCCGGCTCGATCGCCACGGCCGGGAGCTCCGGCTCCTCGTAGGCGTCGATCAGGCGCAGCGCCTCGTCGCAGGCGTAGACGAGCTCGACGCTGCGCACGACGATGCTGCGGAAGGGGTCGCGGCACGGGGCCTCGAGACCCGCTTCGGCGGCCGCCGAGCGCGCGAGCGGCGAGAGGAGATCGTGGTTGAGCGAGAAGCGCGCGAGCGGGCCGCAGAGGTAGGTGCCGCGCTCCCGCAGCCGCGAGTGCAGCGCGGTCGAGCGCTCGACGTGCTCCTCCTCGAAGTGCTCGTCGTACTCGCCGGCCGAGATGTCGAGCCCGGCGTCCGAGCGGATCCGGCCGCGTTCGATCGCGTACTCGCCGGGCTGCGAGAGCGCGACGAGCTCGCACTCGACCGAGCGCTCGGGGAAGTCGAACCCCGCCGTCCAGCGGACCGTCTCCAGCGCCGCCTCGCGGGCCCGCTCGAGCGGCTCGACGAGGGCGCGCAGCTCGCGTCGGCCGGGCGCGCGGTAGAAGCCGCCGACCCGGACGTTGATCGGGTGGATCTCCCGCCCGCCGACGAGCGACATCACCAGGTTGCCCGTCTTCTTGAGAGCCAGCCCACGCTCGACCGCCTCCGGCGCGTCGCGCGCGAGCTCGATGGCACCGTCGTAGCCGAGGAAGTCCGGCGCGTGGAGCATGTACACGTGCAGCGCATGGCTCTCGATCCACTCGCCGCAGTAGAGAAGCCGCCGCAGCAGGCGGATCGGCTCCGGGACATCGATCCCCCAGAGGCTCTCGAGCGCGTTGACGGCGCTCGTTTGATAGGCGACCGGGCAGATGCCGCAGATCCGCGCGGTGATGTCCGGCGCCTCCGCGTAGGAGCGGCCGCGGAGCAGGGCCTCGAAGAAGCGCGGCGGCTCGAAGATGCGCAGCTCCACGTGCTCGACGCGGCCGTTCTCGAGCCGGACGGTCATCGCCCCCTCGCCCTCCACCCTCGCGAGGTAGTCCGTGGTGATGACGCGACGCTCAGCCATCGCGCACGGCTGCCTCCCGGAACGGCTCCGCATTCGCGTTGAACGTCTGGAAGACGCGCCCGACGTCTCGCTCCGTCAGCCCGAGCTCGCGCAGCCGCGGCACGAGGGCAGCGGTGTTCGGCGTCTCCATCGGCCCGAAGCAGCCGTAGCAGCCCCGGTTGTACGCGGGGCAGAGCGCGCCGCAGCCGGCGTGGGTCACCGGCCCCAGGCAGGGCGTCCCGTGCGCCACCGTGACGCAGACGAGGCCGCGCGCCTTGCACTGGGTGCACACGCTCGTCGACGGGATCCCCGGCCTGCGGCCGTGCAGGAACGCCGTCACGACCTCGAGCAGCTGGCGCTTGTCGATCGGGCAGCCGTGCAGCTCGAAGTCCACGCGGACGTGGGCCGAGATCGGCGTGGACGTCTCGAGCGTCGAGATGTAGTCGGGCGACGCGTAGACGGCGGCGACGAACTCGCGGACGTCGGCGAAGTTGCGCAGCGCCTGGATGCCGCCCGCGGTCGCGCAGGCTCCGATCGTGACGAGCGCGCGCGACGAGCGGCGGACGTCCTGGATCCGCTCGGCGTCGTGAGGGGTCGTGATCGAGCCCTCGACGAGGGAGAGGTCGTACGGCCCGGCGACGACGCCGCTCGTCGCCTCGCGGAACTCCGCGACCTGGACGGCGCCGGCCAGCGCGAGCAGCTCGTCCTCGAGGTCGAGCAGCGAGAGCTGGCAGCCGTCGCAGGAGGCGAACTTCCAGACCGCGAGCGTGGGCTTGCCGCTCTCGCTCACAGCTGCCGTACCGCCAGCCAGGGGGCGAGCAGCGCGTGCGAGTAGACGGGCCCGTCGCGACAGATCAGCGTCGGGCCGAGCTGGCAGTGCCCGCAGAGGCCCACGCCGCATTGCATGTGGCGCTCCATCGACAGGTGGATCCGCTCGGGCGGGACCCCGCGCGCGAGGAGCGCCTGCGTCGCGAAGTGCATCATGATCTCGGGGCCGCAGACGAACGCCGTCGCCTGCTCCGGCCGGAAGCCGGCCTCGCCGACGAGCTTCGGGACGACGCCGACCCGCCCGGTCCAGCTCCCACCGGCGGCATCGACCGTGACGCCGACGTCGACCGCGTCCCCCCAGGCCGCCAGCTGATCGACGTAGAGGAGGTCGTCGGGCGTGCGCGCGCCGTACAGCAGCGCCACGTCGCCGTAGTCGCCGCGGCGCTCGAGCGCACGCTCGAGCACCGGGCGCAGCGGCGCCAGGCCGATGCCGCCGGCGACGACGACCACGTCGCCGCCCGCCGCGGCGTCGACCGGCCACGAGTTGCCGAACGGGCCGCGGACCCCGAGCACCGTGCCCCGTTCCGCGCCGCAGATCGCCCTCGTGACCGCGCCGACCGCCCGGACGGTCAGCACGACCGGCCCGGGGCGGTACGGCGGGCCACTGACGGAGATCGGCACCTCGCCGATGCCGAAGGCGTACACCATGACGAACTGCCCCGGCGCGACGCTCGGGCCCTCGCCGCCAACGGGCTCGAGGGTGAGCGTCCACGTGTCGGCGGTGTCCTGCGCGCGCGAGGCCACCACGAACGGCAGCGGCGTCAGCGCCCCCGGCGCCCCCGGCTCAGCGACGGTCGCCGTTGCCATAGACGTCGAGCAGTCGGAGGCGCGTCCACTGCAGCCGCTCGATCAGCACCTGCGCGAACCTGCCCATCAGGTCGTACCCGAGCACGGGATCGGCGTCGCACTTCTGCCGCAGGCAGGTGCCGTCGAAGCCCGTGGCGCGTACAGCCGTCAGTGCGCGGGCATCGAGGTGCCAGCGATAGGGCGGGAAGAGCCACGACCAGCCGATCACCTCGCCGGCGTCGATCGTCTCGATCAGGACGGGCCCCCGCGCCGGCACGAACGTCTCGAGCGCGACGCTGCCGTGGCGCACCACGTAGAAGGTGTCGGCCGGATCGCCCTCCCGGAAGAGGCTCTCGCCCGCCGCGAAGTGCACGTTGCCCGCGCAGCCGGCGAGCAGCGCGAGCCGGCCCTCGTCGAGCCCGCTGAAGAACGGCGCGTCCGCGAGGACGCTCTCAAGCGAGCGGCGCACGGGCTCCTTCCGTCGCACGAATCGCTGCGACCTCCTCGGTGATGTCGATGCCGACGGGGCACCAGGTGATGCACCGGCCGCAGCCGACGCAACCGGAGGAGCCGAACTGGTCGAACCACGTGCCCAGCTTGTGCGTCATCCACTGCCGGTAGCGCGAGCGCCCCGACGGGCGGACGCTGCCACCGTGGATGTACGAGTAGTCGACGGAGAAGCAGTTGTCCCAGACCCGCCAGCGCTCCGCCTCCGCCCCCGAGAGATCCGTCTCGTCCTCCACCGCCGAGCAGAAGCATGTGGGGCAGACGAGCGTGCAGTTCCCGCACGTGAGGCAGCGCTTCGCGACGTCGTCCCAGCGTGGGTGCTCGAGGTTCCGCGCGAGCAGGTCGCGGATGTCGAAGGTCTCCATCGTCCTGCCCATCCGGCCGGCGGCCGCCTCGACCGACGCCGCCTTCGCAGCCAGGTCGGCGTCGGCGACGGCCCGGCCGGCCAGCTCGGCCAGGAGCTCCTCGCCGCGATCGGTGCCTGCCTCGACGAGGAAGCGGTGCTCGCCGTCGAGCAGCTCGGTCAACGCCAGGTCGTATCCGGATCGAACCTCCGGCCCGGTTCCCATCGAGGTGCAGAAGCACGTGTCCCCCGGCTCGTGGCAGTTGACGGCGACGAGGAAGGCCCCCTCGCGACGGGCCGCGTAGTCGCGGTCGACGTGCGTGCCGCCGATGAAGACACGATCCTGGATCTCGATCGCGTGCAGCTCGCAGGAGCGGACGCCGATGAACGCGAGCGGCGTCGCGTCGAGCGGCTCCTCCTCCACCGCCTGCGCTCCGTCGCCGTTCCGGCTCGCGCGCCACAGGCGCACGCGCGGCGGGAAGAGGAAGCGCTTCCAGGAGTGGGGTCCGACCGCGTAGCCGAACCGCGCGTCGTCGGCTCGCCGCTCGAGCCGGTAGCTGCCGCCGTCCTGCCGGTCGGTCCAGCCGATGGGCAGCTCGCCCGCGGACTCGAGGTCGTCGTAGACGATCGCGCCGTCGCGGACGGTCGGCCCGAGGACGCGGTACCCCCGCACACGCAGCGCGTCGACCAGACGGTCGAGGATGCGCGGCTCGACGACGACTCGGTGCGACAGGGTCAGACGGACCTCCTCTGCGCACTCTCGCAAATCCGGGCCCGCCTGTCAGCGGTGCCGGAGCCGAGCTGTCGGCGGGTCAGCCCTCCTCGCGACCGCGCGCGTCGACGTCCTGTGGAGCCTCCGGCGGCTCGAGCGCGACCGCGTCGCTCCCGGGCGGCCGCCGCGGCGGCCCCGAGGGGACGAGTGCGGCCTCGTCGTCGGGCGGCGGTGGCGGCTCCGGCGGCGGCGCGAGCCCGAGCGCCCGCTTCACCCGCCGCCAGAGGCCGCCTCCGCGCACGCCCTAGTAGTGGATCCCGTGCGCCGCGTCGAGGGCCCGCAGGCGGCGAATCCGCTCCTCCATCGGCGGGTGCGTCGAGAAGAGGGCTCCCATCCCGCGCTTGCTGAGCGGGTTCGCGATGTACAGCGCCTCGGTGGCCGGGTTGACGTTCACCGGTACCGCCTCGACGCCACGCTGCAGGGTGGCGAGCGCCTCGGCGAGCGGCCGCCCCTCGCCGATGTACTGCGCCGCGCTCGCGTCCGCGAGGTACTCGCGCTGCCGTGAGACGGCGAGCTGGAGGATCATCGCCGCGAGCGGTGCGACGACGATCGCCACGATCGCCCCGATCGCACCGATCGGGTTGTTGTTGTCGTTGCGGCCGCCGAACAGCAGCGAGAACTGGAGGATGTTCGCGATCGCGGCGATCGCCGCCCCGATCATGGCCGCGATCGTCATCACGAGGATGTCGCGGTTGGAGACGTGCGCCAGCTCGTGCGCGAGGACGCCGCGCACCTGGTCGCGCGGGAGGTGGCGGAGCAGGCCCTCGGTGACGGCGACGACGGCCTTCTTGGGGCTGCGACCGGTCGCGAAGGCGTTCGGCTGCTCCGACGGGATCAGGTAGAGCTTCGGCGTCGGCACGCCTGCACGCCCGGCGAGCTCCTCGACGTCGCGGTAGAGCTCGGGCGCCTCGCTGCGCTCCAGCGGACGCGCCTTGCTCGCCTTGAGGGCGAGCTTGTCCGAGAACCAGAACATCACGAGGTTGAAGACGACGGCGATGCCCGCGAACAGGATGATCCCGCTCGAGCCGCCGACGAGTCCGCCGATCCCGACGAAGAGCGCGGCGAGGCCGGCGATGATCGCCCAGGTCCGGGCCTGGGTGGAGAATCTGGTGCGTGTGATCGACATGTGGGGTGGGGCTTCCTTTCCGGCTGAAACGAACGACTCTGGATTCGGGTTCAGCCGAAAGTTTCTCCCGCCGTGACCGGCCTGCGCACCCGGGTCGAAACCGTTCTGACGAGCGCGCCCGTTGGGGGATAGTGCCTTCCGACTCGGCACATTCTAGCTGGGGCGTGCACCCCGATCGCGCGCGCGGGGACTGGGACGGCGGGACGTCTAGCCCGGGACCCGCCGCACGCGTCCCGCGCGAACGCCGACGACTTCGATCCGGACGTCGAGCCCGTGGAGGTCCGGGTGCGCCGCCAGCCACGTCTCCGCGGCTCGGCGGACGCGCCGCAGCTTCTCGGGCCCGACCATCTCGAGCGGGTCGCCGAAGCCGGTGCCGCTCTTCCCCTTGACCTCGCAGAAGACGAGCCGCCGGCCGCGCCGGAGAATCAGATCGAGCTCGTTGCCGGCCGCCCACACGTTGCGGCCGAGGATGCGGTAACCGCGCAGGCGGTAATGGCGGGCGGCGCGGAGCTCGTCGCGGTTGGGCCGCAACCTGCTCCTGCCGCGACCCGTCAGGCGGCGGCGGACGCCGGCTCGTCCGCCTCCAGCACGTCGACGAGCGAGCCGCCGTAGCAGAGCGCCTGGAACGAGCGGCGATGCTGGTCGCTCGGGCCGTGCGCCCGCACGGCGGCCGAGTGGCCCGGCGTGATGTAGCCGACGTGGGAGGCGAAGCCGTAGCGCGGGTAGAGGGCGTCGAGCCGGCGCATGACCCGGTCGCGCGTCACCTTCGCCACGATCGAGGCGGCGGCGATCGCCGCGCTCTTGGTGTCGCCGTCGACGACCGCCCGGTGCCGGGGTGCCGCCGGCCCGAGCCGGAACCCGTCCACGAGGCACGCCTCGGCCGGCGGCGAGAGGTCCGCGAGCACCGAGCGGAGCCCCCACAGGTTCGACTTGTGCAGCCCGTTGCGGTCGATCTCGGCCGCCGGGACGACCCGGACGCTGATCCTGGCGGCGCAGCCGACGACCGCCCGGAAGAGCTCCTCGCGCTCGGCCGGGGCGACCTGCTTCGAGTCGTTCAGCGCCGCCAGCGGGCGCACGCGGTGGTTGCGCAGGCAGCTGTAGTCGAGCAGCACGCCCGCGACGACGAGCGGTCCCGCGAGCGAGCCGCGACCGGCCTCGTCGGCGCCGGCGACGAAGCGCGCGCCGAGCTTCCGGTCGTACGCGAGGAGCCGCTGGCCGCTCGAGCGGGGCATGGCGCCGACTCTAGCCGCGGCGGCGGCGCGACTCCGTCACGACTTCGTGTCGAGAGCGCAAATTCCGCTCAGAAGCCGACGGTGCAGCCAGCCCGGCGCTCCGCGAGCCGCACGTCCACCGAACGCCGCTCGCGATCGACGCGCACCTCGAACCAGTCGCAGTCGCCGTCGCGACGGCGGGCGGCGCACGTGAAATCGTCGGTCTCCACCTCCCGGAACCAGGACGACGCGGCGTCGGTGCAGTGGACGTCGTCGACGAGGTACTCCCCGTCCAGCGTCTTCAGGTGCTCCTGCACCTCTTCGCGGGCCGCCTCCTGCTGGGCGTCCTCGAAGGTGCAGCCGCTCGCGCCGAGCGCGAGCGCCAGCACGCCGAGCGCGGCTGCGCTACGCCTTCTCGTCGGCAGCCGTGTCGGCCGTGGGCTCGTCGGCCTGCGCGGCCGAGGCGGCGGTGTCCGCGGCGGCGGTCTCCTCGACGACCGGCGCCTCCTCGAGGACGTCCTCCGGTTCCGTCTCCGTCGGCGCCTCCTCGGCTGCGGCCTGCGTCTTTACGCCCGGCGCCTGGCGCAGCTCGCGCACGCGCGCCTTCTTGCCGACCTTCTCGCGCAGGTAGTAGAGCTTCGCGCGGCTGACGTCGCCGATCGCGGCGACCTCGATCTTCTCGATCTTGGGCGAGTGCAGGGGGAACGTGCGCTCGACGCCGACGCCGAACGACTGCTTGCGCACGGTGAACGTCTCGCGGGCGCCCGAGCCCTGCCGCTTGATCACGATCCCTTCGAAGACCTGGACGCGGCGCCGCTGGCCCTCGATCACCTGGAAGTGCACGCGCACGGTGTCGCCCGCCTTGAAGCGCGGGATGTTCGGCCGCAGCTGGCGCTGCTCGATGCTCTCGATGATCGTGCTCATAGGGAGGGTCGGCCCGTAGACCGGCGGCGAATGATAGCGAAATGCCCGCCGGTTGACGCCGTCTGACGCGTCCGGCGGGAGCCGCACGCGGCCGGTGGCGTCAGCGGATGGAGATGCGGTTCGGCGGCCAGTAGGTCGCGAAGACCTTGCCGATCAGGTTGTCGCGCGGGACGCTTCCCCACTCGCGCGAGTCGCACGACTTGGCGCGGTTGTCGCCCATCATGAAGTAGTGGTCGGGCGGGACGGTGAAGGACTCCGCCCCGCGCTGGTCGCGCCGGTTGTCGCGGATGTACGGCTCCTCGAGCTTGCGGCCGTTGATGTACACGTAGTTGAGGCCGCGCTCCGGGCGCAGCTCGACCCGCTCGCCGGGCAGTCCGATCAGCCGCTTCACGAAGGTCCCGCCGGCGCCGCACTGCTGCTGCGCCGCGAGCGGCGTCTCGAACACCACGATGTCCCCGCGCTCGGGATCGGTGAAGTGGTAGATGAAGCGGTTCGCGAGCACGCGGTCCGAGAAGCGTGCCTCACACCCGTCGGCCGGGACGGCGCAATGGAGCGTCGGCTCCATCGACGAGGACGGGATCCGGTACGGGTTCACCACCCAGGCCTTGATCGCGAGCACGATCGCGACCGCGCCGACGATCGTGACCACCCAGTCGATCGTGATGCGCCAGGGGTGCGGCAAGCCTCGTGTGAGGCGGTCGACCGGATTGCGGGAGTGGTGCTCCTGCCGGCTCGGCGCCGCACCGTCGGTCGGCTGCTCGCCCAGCACGGGGAGCCGGGGCTCGGACTCGCGCTCGACCCAGCGGTCGTACTGCGCGCGCCGGTCGGGGTCGACGAGCGTGCCGTAGGCGACCTGGAGCTCGCGCAGGCGCGTCTCGTCCCAGGTGTCCCCGGCGGCGCGGCGGTAGGCCTCGTCGATCTGCTCGCGCGAGGCGTCGCGGCGGACACCGAGCGTGGCGTAGTAGTCGGTCACGAGGGCACGCTCCGGGCGCGGCTCTGCTCCCGCCGCCACGCCTCGACGCGGGCGTGGTCGCCGGAGAGCAGCACCTCCGGCACGGTCCAGCCGCGGAACTCCGCGGGACGGGTGTAGTGCGGGTACTCGAGCCCACCCTCCAGCTCGGTCGAGAAGCTCTCGTGCTCGCCCGAGCCTTCGGCGAGCGCGCCGGGCAGGCGTCGTGCGATCGCGTCCAGCAGCACCATGGCGGGGAGCTCGCCGCCCGAGAGCACGTACGGGCCGATCGAGATCGCGTCGGAGCAGAGCTGCCGCACGATGCGCTCGTCGAAGCCCTCGAAGCGCGACGAGAGCAGTGTCACGTGCCGTTCGCCGGCGAGCTCCTCGACGACCGCCTGCGTCAGCGGGCGACCCTGCGGCGTCAGGGCGATGACTCGATGCGACGGCGCCTCGCCGTACGCGGCCTCGAGCGCCGCGGCGACCACGTCGACGCGCAGCACCATGCCGGCGCCGCCGCCGTACGGCTCGTCGTCCACCTGGCCCGCACGGAGCGGCGTCGTGTCGCGGTAGTTGAAGAGACGGAGCTCGAGCCCGTCACCGAGGATGCCGGCGAGGGGCCGCTGCTCCGTCAGCCACGCGAACGCGTGGGGGAGCTGGGTGAAGACGTCGAGGCGCACGGTCGTTCAGGTTACTCGGCGTCTGCGAAGCCCCGGGCGACCACGATCCGGCCGGCTGCGAGGTCGATCTCGCGCACGCAGGCGTCCACCAGCGGCAGCAGCAGGCCGTCGTCGAGCTCGATTGCGTCGTTCGCGGGGCCGTTGTGGACGTCGGCGACGGAGCCGAGCGGGCGACCGCCCTCCTCCTCGACCGCGAGGCCGACGAGCTGGAAGACGTAGTAGGCGTCCTCCTCCGGCTCGGGCAGCTCGCCGAGCGGCACCGCGAGCGTCGCGCCCCGCGGCACAGTGCGGTCGACCTTGATCACGCGCCGACCGCCGGAGCCACGCTTCGACGCCACGACCTGCGCGGGCGCGCCGTCCACGTAGAGCGTCGCGCCGGCGGCGAAGCGCCCTTCCGCGTCGCTCGCCCCTTCGACGAAGAACGACCCGTCGACGCCGTGCGGCCTGCCGACGCGGCCGACCGTCACGAGCTCACTCAACGATTTCGAGCACGACGCGGCGGCGGTCGCGGGAGGCACTCGCGCGCACGACGGTGCGGAGAGCCCGGGCGATCCGCCCGGCCCGGCCGATCACCTTGCCGCGGTCCGCCTCGGCGACGTAGAGCTGGAGCACGATCGCGTCCTCGCGCTCGATCTCGTCCACGCGCACCGCCTCGGGGTCGTCGACGAGCCCGCGCGCGAGCCAGGCGAGCAGCTCAGCCATCGGCCGCTCCGTCACGCCTCGATGTTCGCGGCCTTGATCAGCCGCGCAACGGCATCGGAGGGCTGCGCGCCCTTGCCGAGCCAGTCCTTCACCTTCGCCTCGTCGAGCTCGATCGTCGAGGGGTCGGTCTGCGGGTTGTACCGGCCGATGATCTCGATGAACCGGCCGTCCCGCGGCGCGCGGGAGTCGGCGACGACGACCCGGTAGATCGGGTTCTTCTTCGAGCCGACGCGCGTCAGCCTCATCCGTACAGCCACTCGTTATCTCCTGCCTGTCTTGGTCAGTTGCCCGGGAAGTGTAGGCATCTTCCCCTTGCCCATCTGTTTCATCATCTTCTCCATCTGCTTGCGGGCGCTCAGGAGCTTGTTCACGTCCTGGATCGTCTGGCCGCTCCCCTTCGCGATCCGCTGCCGCCGCGAGCCGTTGATCAGGTGCGGCATGCGGCGCTCCTGCGGGGTCATCGAGAGCACGATCGCCTCGACCCGCGCGAGCTGGCGCTCGTCGATGTCCACGTCCTTCAGCTGGTTGCCCACGCCGGGGATCATCTTCAGCACGCCCTGCAGCGGCCCCATCTTCCTCAGCATCTTCTGCGCGGCGAGGAAGTCGTCGAAGCTGAACTGGCCCGCGCGCATGCGCGCCTCCATCGCCTCCTGCTCGTCTTCCTCGACGGCGGCCTCCGCCTTCTCGATCAGCGTCAGCACGTCGCCCATGCCGAGGATGCGCGAGGCCATCCGATCGGGGTGGAAGTACTCGAGCTGGTCGAGCTTCTCGCCGACGGAGACGAGCTTGATCGGCTTGCCGGTGACGGCCTTCACCGAGAGCGCGGCGCCGCCACGGGCGTCGCCGTCGAGCTTCGTCATGACGACGCCGTCGAACGCGATCCGCTCGAAGAACGCCTCCGCGACGTTCACCGCCTCCTGGCCGGTCATCGCGTCGACGACGAGCAGCACGTTCGTCGGCTTCGCGGCGTCGCGCACGCGCGCGAGCTCCTCCATCAGCGCCTCGTCGATGTGCAGGCGTCCGGCCGTGTCGAGGATGACCACGTCGCGGCCGTCGCTCTGCGCGGCCTGGAGGCCGTACTTCACCACCTCGACGGGATCCTGCGTGTCGCGGCGGTAGACCGGGATCTGGATCTGGCGGCCGAGCTGCTCGAGCTGGTCGATCGCAGCCGGGCGCTGGAGGTCGGCCGCCACGAGCGCCGGCTTCTTCCCCTCCTTGCGCAGCAGCAGCGAGAGCTTCGCGGCCGCCGTCGTCTTGCCCGAGCCCTGCAGCCCCGCGAGCAGGATCACCGTGGGCGGGCGGCCGAAGACGAGGCGCGAGTCGCCGGAGCCCATCAGCGCCGTCAGCTCCTCGTGCACGATCTTCACGACCTGCTGGCCGGGGCTGAGGCTCTTCAGCACGTCCTGGCCGGTCGCGCGCTCGCGCACGGCCTTGACGAACTCCTTGACGACGCCGAAGTTGACGTCGGCCTCGAGCAGCGCGAGGCGGATCTCGCGCATCGCCTTCGAGATCGTGTCCTCGTCCAGGCGGCCCTTGCCGCGGAGGTCGCCGAGGGTGGCCTGGAGCTTGTCTGAGAGGGTGTCGAACAGAGCCGCCCCAGTGTAGTCAGCCCTCCACGCCTGTCGGCCGCCCCAACTCGGTGTGGCGGTTCCCGGCTCCGGGCAGGTAGTGCGCGTCACCCGAGCGGAAGGAGCCTCACATGGCGGACATCGCCAAGGTCATCACGGTCATCGGCAACTCACCCGACGGGTTCGCCGAGGCGGCGCAGGTCGCGGTCGCGGAGGCGTCGAAGACGCTGCGCGGCATCACCGGCGCGGACGTCGTCTCCATGAGCTGCGAGGTCGAAGGCGATCGGATCACGACGTACCGGACGACCGTGAACATCGCGTTCGCGCTCGAGCGGGAGCGCTAAGGGGCGACGAGGGCGCGGGCGAAGTCGTCCGGGTCGAACGGGCGCAGGTCGTCGAGGCCCTCCCCGACGCCGATCAGCTTCACCGGCAGGCCGAGCTCGTAGGCGATCGCGACGGCGACGCCGCCCTTGGCGGAGCCGTCGAGCTTCGTCAGCGCGACGCCCGTGACGCCGGCGGCCTCGCCGAACAGCCGGGCCTGCTGGAGCCCGTTCTGCCCGGTCGTGGCGTCGACGACCAGCAGCGTCTCGTGCGGTGCGCCCTCCAGGCGCCCCTCGATCACGCGTCGCACCTTCGAGAGCTCCTCCATCAGGTTCGACTGCGTGTGCAGGCGGCCGGCCGTGTCGACGATCGCGACGTCGTGGCCGCGGGCGCGAGCAGCCTCGACGGCGTCGAACGCGACCGCGGCCGGATCGGCCCCGCGCGC
This sequence comes from Gaiellaceae bacterium, assembly GCA_036276675.1. Lineage (GTDB taxonomy): Bacteria > Actinomycetota > Thermoleophilia > Gaiellales > Gaiellaceae > Gaiellasilicea. Next base: position 13,014 of record DASUOK010000077.1, read on the forward strand.
CGCCCCGACGAAGTCGGCGCCTGCGCGCTCGGCCCAGATCTCCAGCTGCTCCTCGGCGGCGGCCCGGAACGTGTCGGCGGCCCCGAGCAACACGGAGCGATCGTGCTCGCGCAGCTTCTGGGCGAGCTTGCCGATCGTCGTCGTCTTGCCCGTGCCGTTGACGCCGACGACGAGGACGACGCTCGGCGTCGCGGGCAGGTTGAGCGTGCCCGGCTCGCCGAGCAGCTCCGCGATCTCCTCGGCCAGGGCCGTGCCGAGGTCGCCGAGGTCGCCACGCGCCTCGAGCCGCCGGATCAGCTCGGCGGTCGCCCGCACCCCGACGTCGCCGTGGATCAGGGCCTCCTCGAGCCGTTCCCAGTCCTCCTCGTTGCCGGGGTCGAAGGCCGCCGCGGCGAGCTCGCCGGTGAGCGCACGCCGGCTCTTGCCGAGCGAGTCGCGCAGGCGGCCGAAGAAGCCCTGCTGCTGCTCGGCCGTCTCCTGCGGCCCTTCCGCGTCCCCCAGCAGCTCCGCCCAGCTTCGCGCCATCGGCGGCGAACGTTAGCCTGACCCGCGGTAGTCTGAGCCCGTGGTCACGTGGGAGCGGGTGGCGGAGCTGGCGCTCGAGCTGCCCGAGGTCGAGGCCTCGACCTCGTGGGAACGGCCGTCCTTCAAGGTGCGCGGCAAGACCTTCGCGGGCGCGTCGCGCCACGAGGGCGCCATGTTCGCCCGCTGCGACCGGGACGAGCGCCCGCTGCTCGTCGCCTCGAGCCCCGACCTCTACCGCCTGACCCCGCACTTCGAGGCGGCGCCCGCCTTCCTGCTCGTCTGGCTCGAGCACGCCGAGGAGGAGGACGTGCGCGAGCGCCTGCTGGACGCCTGGCTGATCCAGGCGCCGAAGCGCCTCGCCGCGCAGTACGAGCTCGGCTAGATGGTTGCTGCCATGAGGCGGTCTGTCCCGGGGCGCGAGCTGGTCGTCCTCGGGCGTGTGATCGGGCCCTCGCCGATGCTGGTGGCATCGGTGAGGGCCCGAGCGCTCGCAGCGGACGGCCTGGCGGAGCCAGGCCGGTAGCGGCCCAGACACACCAGCTCGCGGCTCCGAGCACGCCGGATCGTGGCATCAACCATCAGGCCGAGGCGAGCGCCGCGGCGTCCTCGCGCGGGAGGCGCCGCGAGACGACCTGGCTGACGCCGTCGCCGCCCATGGTGACGCCGTAGAGGACGTCCGCGGCCTCCATGGTGCGCTTCTGGTGCGTGATCACGACGAACTGCGCGCGGTCGGCGTAGCGGCGCAGCAGCTCGACGAAGCGGCCGATGTTCGCATCGTCGAGGGCCGCCTCGACCTCGTCGAGGAGGTAGAACGGGCACGGCTTCGCGAGGAAGAGCGCGAACAGGAACGAGATCGCGCCCAGGGCCTTCTCGCCGCCCGAGAGCATCCCGAGCCGCGTGATCTTCTTGCCCGCCGGTCGCAGCTCGACCTCGATGCCGGCCTCACCGCCTTCCTCCGAGTCGGCCTCCACGAGCCGAAGCCGACCCTCGCCACCGGGGAAGAGGGTCGCGGCGACGTCCTCGAAGTGCGCCGCCACGGCGGCGAACGTCTCGGAGAAGCGCCGCTCGACCGTCTCGGCGAGCTCGGCGCGCAGGTCCTCCAGCTCCTGCAGGCTCCGCTCCAGATCCTGGCGCTGGGCCTCGAGCTCGTCGAGGCGGGCCTTCTCGGCGTCGTGCTCCTCCTTGGCGAGCGGGTTGACCTGGCCGAGCTGGATGCGCCGCGCCTCGAGCCGCTCCGCGCGGGCGGAGAGCTCGACGCGGTCGTCGCCCTCCGCCGGCTCGGCGGCGGCGTCGGCGAGCCGGCGCCGCGCGTCGGCCGTCTCCGCGTCGATCCGCGTCAGCTCGATCTCGATCTCCGTGGCGCGCGCTGCTGCCTCCTCGGCAGCCTGGCGCAGCTCCACCTCGCCCGCCCCGAGCTCGCGCAGCGCGGCGCCGAGCTCGCCGGTACGGCTCGCGCCGGCGTCGACGCGCGCCCCCAGCGGCGCCTCGAAGCGAGCGGCTGAGGCAGCGGCCGCGGCGAGGGTCTCGTCGAGCCGCTCGGCGCCGGCGAGGATCCGGCGCAGGAGGTCGGCGTCGAGCGGCGAGCGGCGCGCACCCGTCTCGCCGGCTGCCGCGCCGGCCGCCCGTGCGTGCTCGGCGAGCTCGGCCGCCGACGCGGCGAGCCGCTCCGCCTCCGCGGCGAGCTCGCGCGCCTCCCGCTCGACCTCCTCGCGCTCCGTCTCGTCGACGTGCAGCAGCCGGATCTGACCCTCGCCGCCGAGTCGCGCCCGCAGCAGCTCGGCCGCGGCCGCCCGCTCGTTCGCGCGCGTCGCCTCCCCGCGGGCGTCGTGCTCGAGACCGCCCACGCGGGCGAGCTCGTCGCCGAGGGTGGCAGCGCGCTCGGCACGCTCGTCGGCCTGTGCCCGCAGCGGCTCCTCGAGGCGCGAGGCGGTCGCCGCCGCGGTCAGGAGCGCCTCGTCGAGCCGCTCGGCGCCGGCGGCGAGCCGACGCAGCAGCACCGGGTCGAGCGCGCGGGCCCCGCGGAGGTGCGCGACGCGCGCGTAGGCCGCCTCGGCCTCGTCGGCGCGCGCCGCCGCGGCCTCGGCCTCCGCCTCGGCGTCCTGCCGCGTGCGCACGAGCTCGGCCACCTCGTCGCTCAGCTCGCGTCGCCGTGCGTCGAGCTCGAGCAGGACCGCCTCGGCGGCTTCGCCGGCGAACCAGAGCTCGCCCCGGTCGGGGTCGTAGCCGAAGCCCTCGACGGTGACGGCCGGCCCGGTCGCCGAGAGCAGCTCCTCGAGCGGCACGACCGGGAGCGCGGCGACGCGCTGCGCCGGCGAGCCGACGAGGACGGCGAGGCTGCCGAGACCGGCGTCGCGCGCGCGACGCAGCAGCTCGAGCCCCGCAGCGGGATCGTCGGCCACGACGGCGGAGGCGTGCCAGCCGAGCGCGGCCACGACGGCCCGCTCGGCACCCGGCTCGACGTCGACGAGCGAGAGCGCGAGCGCCGCACCTTCGTCGGCGAGCGCGCGCGCCGCCGGCGGCAGCCCCTCCCGCTCGGCGAGCGACCGCTCGAGGGCGGTCAGGCGCTCCCGCGCGAGCGCCGCGCGCGAGGCGAGGTCGTCGCGACGGTGCGCCG
>DASUOK010000078.1:0-2797 GCA_036276675.1 Gaiellaceae bacterium
GTGCTCGTGGCCGCGCCGCACGTCGTGGCCGGCTGGGCCGCCGTGCGCGGGTACGGAACGCTCGAGCGCGTCTTCGCCGACGAGGAGCCGCACGACGTGCTGCCCGCCCGTGGTGTCTTCCTCGTCGCCGAGGAGCCGGAGGTGGGGGTCGAGGTGGAGGCGATCCCGCCGTCGAAGCCCGCCGAACCAGCGCCGGACTGGCCCGACGAGGAGCGGCCGCTCGCGCGCTCGGCCCGGGTGCTGGAGGGGGGCGAGCACGCCCGGCGACCGTGGACGACGATCCTCCTGCTCGGCACCGACGAGGGCCCCGGCAACTGGGGCGCCCGCACCGACTCGATCATCCTGGCCGCGATCCAGCACGGGACGGGCCGCGCGGCCGCGTTCGGCATCCCGCGCAACTTCGCCGACGTCTCGCTCGGAGGAGACAGGCGCTTCCGCGACCCGCTCTACGCGCTGTACGGCTTCGCCCGCTCCAAGCCGGCGCTCTTCCCGGGCGGCGAGAACCCGGGGGCGACCGCCGTGAAGCAGGCCGTCTCGCGCCTGCTCGGCGTCCGGGTCGACTACTACGCCCTCGTGAACCTGCGGGGGTTCGCCGATCTCGTCGACGCGCTCGGCGGCGTCCGCATCCACGTGAAGGAGCGGCTGGTGGACTCGGTGACGCGTCCGGCCTGGGGCGAGCCGAAGCCGCGCATCGACGTCCACCCGGGCGAGGTACGTCGCTTCTACGGCCGCGAGGCGCTCGCCTACGTGCGCTCCCGCAAGGACTCGAGCGACTACACGCGCATGGCGCGGCAGCGGTGCTTCCTGAGCGCGATGGCCGACCAGCTGGATCCCGTGCGCGTGCTGCGCAGCTTCGGTCGGCTGACGTCGATCGTGGAGGACAACGTCTCGACGGACGTGCCGCTCGACCGGCTGCCGCGCCTCGTCCGCCTCGTCGCCGGCGTCGAGCAGACCGAGACGCTCACCGTCACCTTCGGCCCAGAGTACTTCTTCGGCCGGCGCCAGAAGGACAACCACCCGGTGCCGAACGGCGGCAAGATCCGTCGCGCCGTGAAGCAGGCGATCCTCGAGCCGGAGCGGCTGCTCGCGACGGGGCGGGCACCCGTGGCGAGCAAAGCCTGCTGAGGTGCGGTAGGTTCGCCCGGACGCCACCGACCGAGGGAGACCGATGCTCGTCATCCTGCTGATCCTGATCCTGATCCTCGCCCTCGGCGGCGGATTCTTCATCAACAACTTCCTCTTCCTGCTGCTCCTGCTGCTCGTGCTGCTCTTCCTCTTCCGCGACCGCTTCTAGAGGCTCAGCGCGCGGCGTCCGGGGCGCGCCGCCGGGGTGGAGATGCACGACGCCGCCACCGAAACGGCGCTCGTCCAGCAAACGCGAGCCGGAGACGGGAAGCGACGAGCAGTGCGCAGCTCGCTTACGAGAAACCAGGGTCTCCGTCTCGACTTCTCGTCGCGTTGACCTTCCGACGGGCGGGTGCTAAAGGTGCCGATACGAGTTTGCGGCACTCGTTGCTTCGACGTCGGCTACGAGGGAGTGGCGTGGATCACGGCAGCGCCGAGGGCAACGAGGAGCTGCCCGAGCAGCTCACCGTGCGATCCACTCGCACCCCGCCACCGGGAGGGTGAGATGAGATCGCTGCGCTTGACCACACCGATGATGGAGGGTGAGGACGTCCGCGAGGCCCAGAACCTCCTTGCCACGAACCCGTTCGGAGTCTTCTTCAACGATGAGTTCGACGGTGAGTACGGAGAGATCACGCACCAGGCGACCACGCGCGCCAAGTTCTGGCTCGGGTACCCGGAGACGGGCACGAGCAGGTGGCACACCGGCGGCTTCGCCGACAAGCTGCACGGATTCCTCTCCGGGACGACACCGCTGCCGGCCGCGTACGCCAAGCGCCGCAAGAAGCGAGTGGCCGACTCGAAGAAACAGGGCAAGCTCCGGGAGAAGGCGTTGAAGCGCGCCGTGAAGCAGATCGGCATCCGTGAGGACCCGGCCGGCTCGAACAACGTGCTCTACTCGCGCTGGTACATGGACCGGCCGTTCGGCTGGAAGCTGCCCAACGAAGGGCCGCCCTGGTGCGCGATGTTCGTCAGCTGGTGCTACACGCAGGCCGGGAGCCAGTCGTTCGAGAGCAACCAGCAGCGCTGGGCGTTCTGCCCCTTCGTCGTCGGCGATGCCGAACAGGGCCGGCACAACCTCACCCTCACCAGGGACCCGCAGCCCGGCGACATCGTCGTCTACAGGTTCGGCAGCAACACCTTCAAGCACATCGGGCTCTTCGAGAAGTGGACCGATCGCGGCCGCGGCAAGTTCGCGGCGATCGAAGGCAATACCTCGCAGGCGAGCGACGACAACGGCGGCGAGGTTCAGCGACGGCAACGCGATACCTCGGGGGGGACGACATTCGTCCACGTCGGTAAGTAGCGACGCGATCCCGGTAGCCAGAGAGCTCCGCCTGCAACCTGTCGCGCCGGTTGCGAGCGGCATCGCTCTCGGTGGCCACCCGCCCGTGACGTTCCAGAGGGCTCGGCGGCCCACGACGACTGGGGCCCCGGGGAATCGACGTGTGCTGCGCACCCCTCGATTGCGCACTCGTCGCCGAGTGATCTATGGATAGAGCGGTGACCGAGGCGGCAGGGAGCGCGCTCGACTACCGGATCCTCGGGCCGGTCGAGGCGGCGCGCAACGGCCGGCCGATCCCGCTCGGCGGCCCGCGCCAGCGCACGCTCCTCGCCCTGCTGCTGGTCGAGGCGGGCCGGCCGGTGTCGGTCGACTCGCTGACCGAGGAGC
>DASUOK010000079.1:0-11733 GCA_036276675.1 Gaiellaceae bacterium
GATCGGGGTCTCGATCGACAGCACTGCGCTCCAGCACGCGGCGGTGGCGGAGACGGCGTGGGCCGGGCCGGTGTGGCTGTGGCAGGCGCTGCTGGACCCGGCGTTCCTCGTCGTCGCTCACCGGCCCTTCATCCCGCCGGCACTCGTCCTGCTCTGGGCCGTGCCGCTCGCGGCGGCCTTCGTCGCCAGGCGCCGTCGCGACGGGGCGGCGGACTGGGCCTTCCTGGATCCGGGCGGCGAGCTCCGGTCGCCCGCGCTCGCGCTGCGGCCGCTGCGGGCGCTCGCGATCGGTGCCGCCGGAGGTCTTGCCTTCTGCGCGCTCTCACTCGTCGTCCGCTTCGCGCTGCACACCGGCGTGAGCCCCGAGACCCGTGCGACCGACGCCTTCCTCCTCTCCTTCTTCTTCTGGATGCTCGTGCTCGCGCTCCTCGCCCAGGCCGTTGCAGGCGGGACGGCCGCGTTCCTGGCCGGCACCCCGACCCCGCTCATCGACGCGCTCGCTGCGGGGTTCGTCGCGGGCGGGATCGCGACCTTCGCGATCGTCGCCGGGCCGTTCGCCGGCGGATGCGTCGACCCGCTCTCGCTCAACCCCGGCCCCTGCGCCTGGACGGTCGAAGGCTCGTTCACGTGGGACGTCTTCCGCCAGGTCGTCGCGCAGGGAGCCGTCGGCGCACTCGCCGCCGGCGGCGCCGTCACCGGTGCCCGCGCCTGGCTCGCCCGCCGCCGCCGCGACACGCCCGTCACGGCGCACGCGTCGGGCTAGCGGAGCGCCCGCAAGGCCTTGTCCAGGCGCTGCCGCGTCGTCAGCACCGGCGCGTAGAGGTCGCCTTCCTCCGCGACCCGCTCGAGCACGGCGTCCATCGTGAACGCGGCCGGATCGAGCGAGGCGTTCACCTCCTCCCAGCGCAGCGGCGTCGACACGGGCGCGCCGGGCTTCGGCCGCACCGAGTAGACGGAGGCGATCGTCTTCCCCTCGCCGTTCTGGTTCGAGTCGATCAGGACGCCACGCCGCTTCGCCTTCGACCACTCCGTCGTCGCGAGCCCCGGGTGTGCACGCGCGATCGCGCCCGCGACGATCTCCGAGAACTCGCGCGTCTCGTCGTAGCTGTGTCGCCGCTCGACCGGCACGAGCACGTGGATGCCCTCGGAGCCGCTCGTCTTCGGGAACGACTCGAGCCCGAGCAGGTCGAGCGTCTCCTTCACGAGGAGCGCCACCTCGATCGTCTCGCCGAAGCCGACGTCGGGCGACGGGTCGAGATCGAAGAGGACGAAGTCGGGCCGGTCGGGCTTGTCGATGCGCGAGTACCACGTGTTCAGGTCGATACAGCCCATGTTCACCATCCAGAGGAGCGCGAGCTCGTCGTTCACGAGCGCGAAGTCGACGTGCTTGCGCGTGCGCTTCGCGTCGCGCGCCGACACCTCGAAGCGGCGCGTCGGGATCCAGTCGGGCATGTGCTTCGGTGCGTCCTTCTGGAAGAAGAACTTGCCGTACGCACCGTCGGGGTACCGCTTCATCGTGAAGGGGCGGTCGCGCAGGTGCGGGACGACGACCGGTGCGACGTCCCGGTAGTAGGCGAGGAGGTCGCCCTTCGTGATCCCCTCGTCGGGCCAGAAGGGCTTGTCCAGGTTCGAGAGCTTCAGCACCCGTTCGCCGCTCCGCAGCTCGCTCGGGAGGGCCGCCCGCTCGCGGCGCACGTCCTCGGCGCGCTTGTCTTCCCGCAGCCCCTGGTACGAGGGCGCCCGCAGCCGCCCGTCGTGCGTCCACTCGGCGAACTCGACCTCGCAGACGAGCTCCGGCTCGACCCAGACGACGTCCCCCTTGCGCACGCGAGGCAGCTTCGGCGCCTCGGCGAAGGGGCTGGTCGCGCGCTCCAGCGGCCGCAGCAGGCCGAGCAGCTTCTCGATCTCGGCGTCGCCGAAGCCGGTGCCGACGTTGCCGACGTAGCGGAGACCGGCGGGCTCGGCGACCGCCAGGACGAGCGAGCCGAAGCGGCCGCTGCGGCGGCCCTGCCCCTTCGTGTACCCCGCGATCACGAACTCCTGGCGGCCGTGGGTCTTGATCTTCAGCCAGGCGCGGGAGCGCCGGCCGGGCTCGTACGGGGCGTCGGCCCGCTTGGCGATGATCCCCTCGAAGCGCTGCTGCTTCGCCGCCTCGTAGAGCGCGTGCCCGTCCTCGAAGGCGTCGGAGAGCTGGACACCGCCGCGCCGCGTGTCGAGCAGCTCGCGCAGGCGATCGCGGCGCGTCGTCAGTGGCAACCCGGTCAACGGCTCGCCCTCGACCTCGAGCAGGTCGAAGGCGACGTAGACGTAGTTCGTGCCCTGCTTGCCCTGCTGCATCGCCGAGAACGTCGCGCGGCCGTCGGGCCCGATCGCGACGACCTCGCCGTCGAGCACGCAGTCGTTCGTGCGCACCGCGCGCACGAGCGCGTTGACGACGGTGGGGAAGCGGCCGTTGAGGGAGTTGCCGTTGCGGCTGCGCAACTCGACCTCGCCGCCGCGCATCGTCGCCACCGCGCGATAGCCGTCCCACTTCACCTCGAACAGCCAGCCCCGCCCCTCGGGCACCTCGCCCGCGAGCGTGGCGAGCATCGGTGCGTACGTCCCCCGCGAGGAGCCGCGCAGCGCCGACTCGCTCGCCTTCTTCTTCACCAGCAGCCAGTTCTTCGGGTCGCCGGAGAGCTTGGCCGGTACGAGCGTCCATTCGCCCTCCAGGCGCTCCCCACGCAGGCGCACGGTGAGACCCCCGTCGGGCTTCTCCTCGACGAGCTCGTACGTGCCGTGGTCCCAGATCTCCACCGTGCCGGCGCCGTAGTTCCCCTTCGGGATCTCGCCCTCGAAGGTGGCGTACTCGAGCGGGTGATCCTCGACGTGCACCGCCAGGTGCTGCGTGCCGGGCTCGAGCGGCACGCCCTTCGGCACCGCCCAGCTCGCGAGCGCGCCGTCACGCTCGAGGCGGAAGTCGTAGTGGAGTCGGGTCGCGTCGTGGCGCTGGACGACGAAGATCGGCGCCGTGCCGTGCTCGCCGCCGCCGAAGGGCTCGGGCGTCCGCTCCGGGTCGCGCTTGCGGCGGTAGTCGCGCAGCGAATCGCTCATCGAGGCGGCCTGCCGCCCGAGATGTTTCGCGAGACCGTGCGCGGGGATTCAGCCCTCACGCGGTCCGCCCGCGGTTCGCGTGACACGCTTCTCCACCCAGCGGGGGGTCAGTTGAGGTCGGCTCTTGCCGGCCTCAACACGTCTTCGGGACCGGGGATAAGCCTGTGGAAGGTGTGGAAAGTCCCGCTGTTCAGGCGAGCACCCCCATGGAACGAAACTTCGCGCGGCGCCGCGTTCGCAGCTCGGCCTGGGGAATGTTTTCCACGTCGGCCAACGCGGCGGCGAGAGCTGCGCCGAGCAGGCTCGCGGCCTCGTCGTGGTCGACGTGCGCACCCCCCTCGGGCTCCGGGACGATGCCGTCGATGACGCCGAGCTCGAGGCAGTGCAGCGCGTCCGGCTTGAAGGCGGCCGCCGCCTTCCGGGCGGCACCGGCGTCGCGCCAGAGGATCGAGGCGCAGCCCTCGGGCGAGATCACCGAGTAGATCGCGTTCTCCTGCATCAGCACGCGGTCGGCGACGGCGATCGCGACCGCACCACCGGAGCCGCCCTCGCCGATCACGCAGGCGACGGTGGGCACGCGGAGCCGCGCCATCGCCGCCTGCGAGCGCGCGATCATGCCGCCCTGGCCGTGCTGCTCGGCGGCGACACCGGGGTAGGCCCCGGGCGTGTCCACGAGCGTGACGAGCGGGAAGCCGAGCCGGTCGGCCAGCTCCATCGTGCGCATCGCCTTGCGGTAGCCCTCGGGGTAGGCCATGCCGAAGTTGCGCCGGCCGCGCTCGGCGAGGTCGCGCCCCTTCTGGTGACCGACCAGGGCGACCGTGCGACCGTCGAGCTTGCCGAGCCCCGCCACGATGGCCGCGTCGTCGCCGCGGCCGCGATCCCCGTGCAGCTCGAAGAAGTCCTCGAAGATGCGGCTGACGTAGTCGAGCGTGTACGGCCGCTGCTCGTGCCGGGCGAGCTCGACGGAGTGCCAGATCTCCTCGTCGGTGGGCTCCGCCTCGATCCGGTCGAGCTGGCGCTTCAGCCGCTCCAGGTCACCCGAGAGCTTGGCGCCGCGCAGCAGGTCCAGGCCGCTCAACCTGCTGAGCCGGTCCCGGAGCCGGATCTCGTCGTCATGCGCCACCGGCATCCGTCCCGAACAGCCGCAGGAGCTGCGCGAGCTTCGGACGCAACTCGGCCCGGGGGACGACCGCGTCGACGTGGCCGAAGCGGAGGTTGGCCTCGGCGAGGCCGAAGTCCTCGGGGAGCTTCTCGCGGGTGGTCTGCGCCACCACGCGCGGGCCGGCGAACGACATCAGGGCGCCGGGCTCGGCGAGCAGCACATCGCCCAGGCTCGCGAAGCTCGCGAGCAGGCCGCCCGTCGTCGGGTGCGCCACCACGCTGATCAGCGCGCAGCGCGCCTCGTGCAGCTCCTCCACCGCGACGACCGTCTTCGGGAGCTGCATCAGCGCCAGGATCCCCTCCTGCATGCGCGCGCCGCCGGAGGCCGACACGGACACGAGCGGGATCCCCTCGGCGGTCGCGCTCTCGCACGCGCGGGCGAACTTCTCGCCGGTGACGGAGCCCATCGAGCCGCCCATGAAGGAGAAGTCCATCACTGCGAGCTCGCACGGCTCGCCCTCGATCACGGCGCGGCCGATCACCATCGCATCGCCCAGCCCGGTGGCGATCTCCGCCTCTGCGAGCCGCTCCTTGTAGGCGCGCAGGTCGAAGAAATCGAGCGGGTCGGCCGAGCGCAGGTCGGCGGCCTCCTCCTCGAAGCTGCCCTCGTCCACGAGCTGGGCGATCCGCGCCCGCGCGTGCACGGGGAAGTGGTGGCCGCACTGGGGGCAGACGCGCAGGCTCTCGTCGAGCTCGTCGTCGCGGTAGTGCGAGCCGCAGCCGGGGCAGGTGTTCGGATGCCGCTTGGTCGGCTCGGGCGCAGCATGCTTGTGCTCGATCGAGACGTCGATGCTGGGCTCCGCCATCGCGTGAGTTTAGACCCGTGCCGGAGCGGGGCGGTTGCACCCGTCGGAGCGCTGCCCGCGGTCGGCTAGACGCCCAGGGCGGCGCAGAGCCGCGCGAGCTTCGGTTCGTTCTCCGGTGCGGCGACGAGGCCGGTCAGGCCGGCGCCAGCGATGCGGCGGCGCGCCGCGATGCCGCGCAGGAGCGCCTCCAGCTCGTCGAGACGCAGGCCGTCCGGCTCCGGCATGAAGACCTCCAGCTCGCCAGGCTCGACCGAGTCGCAGTCGAGCGCGACGTAGACGGCCTCGGCGCGCTCGAGCGCCCGCTCGGGAGCACCTGCACCGGTCTGGACGCGGCTCGAGCGCAGGAACTCCTCCTCCGGCGGGTCGAGTGCGCGGGCGCCGACGAGGGCGACGTTCTCCGGCCGCACGACGCCGCTGTCGATCAGCGTGCGGAGCGGCATCCCCCACGCGTTCCCGGACGGCGAGCTGGCCGGCGTGTTCAGGTCGCCGTGCGCGTCGATCCACACGACCGCCAGCGTCTCCTCGGCCTGCGCGAGCCCCTCGACGGCGCCGACGTGCGCGCAGCAGCAACCGCCGAGCACGAGCGGCCGGTCGGGAAGGCCGACGGCCAGCGCGAGCGTCTGCTCCGCCAGGGTCTCCTCGTCGACGACCGACGCCTCCGGGTACGGGAGCTCGAGCCACGCCGCCGCCGCCATGCGCTCGCCGCCGACGCCCCACGCGCGGGGCACGCGGACGAGGCCGGCGCCGAACACGCGGCCGCAGGAGTGGCACTGGTACTCCGGCCCCAGCGCGACCGCCGTCAGCGTGCGGCAGTCCGGACAGCGGGCACGCAGCCGGCTCAGCGGCCGAGCTCCCACGTGTCGTAGCGGCGCGTCACGTGCATCCCCGCGCGCTCGTAGAGACGCACTGCCCCAGTCGTGTTCTCCGCGTCGACACCGAGACCGACCCGCGTCGCCCCGCGGCGGCCGAGCTCGGCGAAGGCGTGCCGGAGGAGCGCGAGGCCGAGCCCGCGCCGCCGCCAGGGTGCGCGGACGCCCAGCTCCCCCACCCAGCCGAAGGTCCGGTCGCCCGAGCTGTGCCAGGAGCAGATCGCCGCCCCGGCGACGTCGTCGCCGTCGAGTGCGAGGTACCAGAGGGCGCGATCGGTCTCGGGGCGGACCTCCAGGTCGTGCCGCCACTCGCCGAACGAGCGCGGCTCGAAGCCGAAGTGGTCGGCGAACGCGTCCTGGACGGCGGCGTGGAAGGCGGGATCGTCGCCCTCCTGCCAGGGTCGCACGGTGACTCCGTCCGGCCACTCCGGCGCCGCGCCGGCCTCGTCGAGCTCGACCTCCATCGTGAACGAGTGCCTGACGATCCTGAAGTCGGCGGCGCGGTAGGCGCTCGACGCCGGCTCGTCCGTCGCCGCCGCGTAGCCCCGGATCGGCGCGTCCGCGGCGGCGCGCTCGACGCACGCCTGCACGAGCGTGTGTGCGACCGCGTGGTCCAGCGTGCGCGCGTCGATGTCGGCGTGGGCGTCGCCCTGCTGGAGGTCCGCGTAGCCGAGAACCCGGCCGTCGCGCTCGGCGAGCCCGAACCACACGACGCGCGGCAGCTCGAACCAGCCCGCCACGGTCGCCGCGACGAGGTCGCTCTCGCCGAAGAGCGCGAGCGAATGCGCGTTCAGGAGCTCGGCGATCGCCGGTGCATCGGCGGGCGTCGCGTCCCTGACGTCGGCCTCAGCCAGCGCGGAGCTCCTTCTCGTAGACGACCGCCTCCCAGAAGATCCGCATGCCGGCCTTCTCGTAGAGGCGCGTCGCACCGGTCGGGCTCTCCGCGTCGACGCCGAGCGCGACACGGTGCTCGCCACGCCGGAAGAACTCGGCGAACGACGTCTCGAGCAGCGCCTCCGCGATCCCGCGGCGGCGCCAGGGCGGCCGCACCCCGATCGAGCCGACCCAGCCCCAGTCGCCCTGGCGCTTCCAGTAGCAGACGTTCGCGGCGACGACCTCGCTCCCCTCGAGGGCGAGCCAGACGAGGCTCGGGTCGTAGCCCTCGACGTCGAAGGCACGCTTCGACCACTCCTCGAAGCTGCGGCGCCGATGCTCCCAGTGGTCCTCGAAGGCCTCCTCGATCGCCTCGTAGACGGCGCGGCGCTCCTCCGGCTCGCGGAAGAGTCGCAGCTCGATCCCCGGCGGCACCTGTGGCTCCGGCGGGCGCTCGAGGTCGATCACCATGCGCCAGGAGCGTCGCACGGGCTCGTAGCCGTGCGCCGCGTAGAGCGCCGGCGCGGCGGGGTCGCTCGCAAGCGCCGCGTTCTGCAGGTAGACCCGCTCGCCGGCGCGCACGGACGCGACTTCCTCGCGCGCCCGCAGTTCCGTCAGCCGCAGCAGCTCCGCGCCGACGCCGCGGCCGGTGAGCTCAGGGTGCACGTAGCCGTCGGCGAGCATCCGGCCGGAGCTCCCGCGCCGCTCGAAGGCCGCGTAGCCCGCGAGGCGACCGTCGAGCTCGAGCAGGAAGACGTCGCGCGCGAGGTCGTAGTCCTCCCACTCCTCCCGCAGGTCGGCCTCCGTCCAGTCGCTCTCCCCGATCAGGACGACGTCCGAGGCCTGCGCGAGCGCGAGCACCTCGGGCAGGTCGGCGAGGCTGGCCGGCCGGCGGACGATGGGGCTGCGCCGGCTCACGCCGGCGCGGGGACGAGCTCGTCGAGCGTGTCCGGCAGCGTCGAGAGGTCCGGGATCGTCCGGTCGGCCTCCGTCTCCGCGGTGTGCGACGCCGCATCGGGGCCGCCGCGGTCGACCCAGACGCACTTCAGCCCGAGCTCGCGGGCGGGAGCGATGTCGTGGAAGAGGCTGGCGGCGACGTGGACGTGGTGCTCCCGGTCGGCAGTCGTCAGCTCGAAGAAGCGCACCCAGTGCGCGTGCGCCGGCTTGTAGGAGTGGATGTCCTCGGCGACGACCGCCAGGTCGACCGGCACGCCGAGCGCGCGCTGCGAGGCCGCGATCAGGTCGTGATCGGTGTTCGAGAGGAGCGCTAGGTTCCAGCCGCGCCGCCGCAGCTCCTCCAGCGCGGCCGGTGCCTCCGAGTAGGGGGGCCAGTCGGGCAGCGAGTGGGGCAGCACGCCGCTCTCGCCCTCGGGGATGCCGTACCCGACGTCGTTCGCGAGCCGCTCGAGCGTCAGCGAGAGCACCTCCGCGTACGTCCGGAACCCCTCCGCCTGCACGCTCGGCTCCAGCTCGTGGTAGCGCCGGAGCAGCTCGGGCGCCTGCTCGGCGCCCCAGAGGCGCTCGAGCACGGCGCCGATGCCGGCGTTCCAGTCGATCAGGGTGCCGTAGACGTCGAAGGTGGCCCAGCGCACGGGCCGCAGCTTAGAGGAGGAGCTTCACGTAGCGGCGGCAGGGCACGGCGATCGTGCGGCCGTCCGCGGCGGCTGCGTAGTCGAAGGCACCCTCGTCGTGCCAGCCGGCCCGCTCGTAGAAGGCACGCGCCCTCCCGTTGCCGGCGACGACCGCGAGCCACGCCTGGCGGTGCCCGTTCTCCCGCACCTGGCGCTCGGCCTCGTGCAGGAGGAGATCGGCGACGCCGGCTCCTCGATGCCGCGCGGCGACGTAGACCTGCTCCACCTCGTCGCCGACGATCATCACGAAGCCCGCAACGACACCGTCGACGACGGCCACCGTCGTGTCGCTCACCCGCTGCGGCGCACGGTCACGGAACGACGCCTCGGTCCGTTGGGCGGCCAGCTCGTCGGGAACGAGCCCGAGGTGGCCGTCCCTCCACCCGCGCTGCCAGATCTCTGCGACCGCGCCGGCGTCATCGGGGCGGGCCCGGCGAACGGTGACGATCGGGCCGTCCGAGCTCACGGTTCCCGCAGGTGCGCTACCCGCCGTCGACGTGGCGGAAGACGACGCAGGCGTTGTGCCCGCCGAAGCCGAAGGAGTTGGAGACGCCGATCTCGATCTGGGACTCGCGCGACTCGTTCGGGATGTAGTCGAGGTCGCAGGTGGGGTCCTCGAACTCGTAGTTGATCGTCGGCGGCAGCACGCCGCGCTCCGTGGCGAGGACGGTGAAGATCGCCTCGACGGCGCCGGCGGCTCCGAGGCAGTGGCCCGTCGCGCCCTTGGTGGAGGAGATCGGCACCTTCTGCGCGTTCTCCTCGCCGATGGCGAGCTTGATCACGCGCGTCTCGGAGGCGTCGCCGAGCGGGGTCGAGGTGCCGTGCGCGTTGATGTAGCCGACGCGGGCGGGGTCGACCGACCCGTCCGCCAACGCCATCCGCATCGCGCGCGCCGGGTTCGTGCCGGAGGGATCCGGCTCGGTGATGTGGTTCGCGTCGGAGGAGACGCCGTAGCCGACCAGCTCCGCATAGATCTTCGCCCCACGCGCCCGGGCGTGCTCGAGCTCCTCGAGCACGACGACGGCGCCGGCCTCGCCCATCACGAAGCCGTCGCGCTCGGCGTCGAACGGGCGCGAGGCGCGCTTGGGGTCGTCGTTCCGCCGCGAGAGCGCCCGCATCGCGCCGAAGCCGGCGATGCCGACTCGCGTGATCCCGGCCTCGGTGCCGCCGCACAGCATCACGTCCGCGCGACCGAGCCGGATCGCGTCCGCACCCTCGCCGATCGCCATGTTCGAGGCGGCGCAGGCGGTGCACTGCGAGGAGAGAGGGCCCCGCGTGCCGAGCTCCATCGAGACCCAGCCGGCGCCCATGTTCGGGATGATCGCGGGGATCGAGAACGGATTGACGCGGTCGGGGCCGCGATCGATCAACGTCTGGTAGCAGTCCTGGAAGGCGCCGAGGCCACCGATGCCGGTCGCGATCGACGCGCCGACCCGCTCCGACTCCTTGGCGATGTCGAGCTGTGAATCCGCCTCGGCCTGCCGCGCGGCGGAGACGACCATCTGCGCGAAGCGGTCCATGCGCCGCGCCTGCTTGCGGTCGATCCAGAGCGTCGGGTCGAAATCCTTCAGCTCGGCGGCGAAGTGGACCGGGAACTCGCTCGCGTCGAACTGCTCGATCGGCGCCGCGCCCGACTCCCCCGCGACGAGGTTCGCCCACGACGTCTCCACGTCGTTGCCGAGCGGGGACACCATGCCGAGGCCGGTGACGACCACCCTGCGTCTGCCGTTCTCTGCGCTCACGCTCACTCCCCCTACATTCCCAGGCCGCCGTCGACGAGCAGCACCTCGCCCGTGATGAACGAGGCCTCGTCGGAACAGAGGAAGCGTACCGCCCGGGCGACGTCCTCCGGATCGCCGAGCCGGCCGAGGGGTGTGTTGTCGAGCATCGCCCTCGTCGCGTCCTCGGGCAGGACGTCCGTGAGCTGGGTCGTGACGTAGCCCGGCGCGACGACGTTCGCGCGTACGCCCCGCGAGCCGAGCTCGCGGGCGAGCGACTTCGTGAAGCCGATGATCCCGGCTTTCGACGCGGCGTAGTTCGTCTGCCCCCAGTTGCCGTGCACACCGACGATCGAGGAGACGTTCACGATCGACCCGGCCCGCTTGCGCATCATCGACCGCGTCACCGCCCGGCAGGTGTAGAAGACCGAGGACAGGTTCGTGTCGATCACGATGCGCCAGTCGTCGTCGGACATGCGCGCGAGCACGCCGTCCCGCGTCAGGCCGGCGTTGTTGACGAGGACGTCGAGGTCGCCCGCCTCCTCGACGAGCCGCTTCGCCTCCTCCGCGCTGGAGACGTCGGCTCCGACGGCACGACCGCCGAGCTCCGCCGCGAGCGCCTCCGCCTCGTCCTGTCCCGAGCGGTAGCCGAGGACGACGGACGCACCGGCAGCGGCGAGCTCGGCCGCGATCGCGCGGCCGATCCCCTTCGACGCGCCGGTGACGAGGGCGCTCTTTCCCTCCAGCGACGCGAACGCCTTCGTCACGCGGTCTCGAGCGCTTCCTCGACCTTGTCGAGCCCGGCGACGTTGCTCACCGAGATCGCCTTCACGCTCTTGTCGATCCGCTTGACGAGCCCGGAGAGGACGTTGCCAGGGCCGACCTCGACGAAGGTGTGCACGCCGTCGCGGATCAGCTCCGTCGCCGACTGCGTGAACCGCACGGGCGCCGTCAGCTGGTCGACGAGCAGCGAGCCGAAGCGCTGGCAGGGCTCGATCTTCGCGGTCACGGTGGACATGAAGGGGGCGATCGGCTCGTGGAAGCCGATCCGGTCGATCGCGGGCCGCAGCCGGTCGGCCGCGCGCGCCACGAGCGGGCTGTGGAAGGCACCCGAGACCTTCAGCTTGATCGCTCGTCGAGCGCCGAGGTTCTCGGCCTCGGCGCAGAGCTCCTCCACGGCCCCGTCCTCGCCCGAGACGACGATCTGCCCGGGACAGTTGTAGTTCGCCGGCCACACGCCCAGGATCTTGCGGCAGAGGTTCTCGACGACCTCGTCCTCGAGGCCGAGGATCGCGGCCATGGAGCCGGGATGCCTGCGCGCCGCATCGGCCATCGCGAGGCCGCGCTCGCGGACGAGCCCGATCGCCTCGCCCGTGGACATCGCCGAGACGGACGCCAGTGCCGCGAACTCGCCGACCGAGTGGCCGACGACGACGTCCGGCTCGATCCCCCGCTCCTTCAGGGCGGCGAGCACGGCGAGGCTCGTCGCCACGAGCGCCGGCTGCTGCACCTCCGTCTCGACGAGCTCCTCGAGCGGTGCCTCGAAGCAGAGGCGCGCGAGGTCGAGCCCCGACGCCTCGCT
>DASUOK010000080.1:0-17150 GCA_036276675.1 Gaiellaceae bacterium
GACGACAAGTCCTTCCCGTACATCGCGGTGACGGTCGAGGACGAGTACCCGCGGGTCATGTTCACGCGCGAGCGGCACCGTCGCGGCGTCGTCTACTTCGGCCCCTACGCGAACGCGAAGAAGGTGCGCGAGACCCTGGACGTGCTCAACCGCGTCTTCCAGTTCCGTCCCTGCGAGGGGCCGAAGCCGGGCCGGCACAGCGGCATCCCGTGCCTCGACTACCACATCGAGCGCTGCCACGCGCCCTGCGTGGGC
Organism: Gaiellaceae bacterium; assembly: GCA_036276675.1. Lineage (GTDB taxonomy): Bacteria > Actinomycetota > Thermoleophilia > Gaiellales > Gaiellaceae > Gaiellasilicea. The sequence goes on from DASUOK010000080.1 coordinate 256, forward strand.
TACATCACGAAGGAGCTCTACGCCGAGCTGATCGAGGAGGTGATCGAGTTCCTCTCGGGCGAGACGAGGCCGATCGTGCGCGCGCTCGAGCAGCGGATGCGCGACGCCGCGGCCGAGGAGCGCTACGAGGACGCCGCGCGCTACCGCAACCGCCTGTTCGCGATCGAGAAGCTCGCCGAGCGGCAGGGGGCCGATCGGCGCGACACGGGCTCCGTCGACGTGATCGGGATCGCGTCCGCGGGCGACCGGGCCGCCGTGCAGGTCTTCCCGCTGCGTGGCGGCAAGATGATCGACCGTCACGCCTTCCACCTCGAGAACGTCGAGGGTCAGGACGTGACGACCATCCTCGAGGCGTTCTGCCTCGAGTACTACGGCAACGCGCCCTCGATCCCGCCGCAGCTCGTGGTGCCGCCCGACGTCGGCGACGTGACGGCGCTCGGCGAGTGGCTCTCGTCGCGGCGCGGAGTGCGCGTGGAGGTGCGCGCGCCGGCCCGCGGCGAGAAGAAGCGGCTCGCGGAGCTCGCGGCGCAGAACGCCACCCTCGCCCTCGAGTCGGAGACGGCGCAGAGCGAGCAGAAGCGGCTGCGCCGGGTCGAGGCGCTGGAGGAGCTGCGCGAGGCGCTCAATCTCGAGAGCCTGCCGCTGCGGATCGAGTGCTACGACATCTCCAACATCCAGGGCCAGGAGATCGTCGGCTCGATGGTCGTCTTCCAGGACGCGGTGGCGAAGAAGGCGCACTACCGCAAGTTCGCGGTGCGCAGCCTCGACGCCCAGGACGACTTCGCGGCGATGGCCGAGGTGATCGCGCGGCGCTTCGCGCGGCTCGGCGTCACGGGCGAGGAGTACGACGAGGGGTTCGCGAGCACGCCGAACCTCGTCGTCATCGACGGCGGCAAGGGCCAGCTCTCCGCCGCGCTCACCGCCATGCAGGCCTACGACCTGCCCCGCGTGGCGGTGATCGCGCTCGCGAAGCGGGTCGAGGAGGTGTTCGTGCCCGGCCGCGCCGACCCGATCCTGCTCGACCGGCACAACCCGGGGCTGCAGCTGCTCCAGCGCATCCGCGACGAGGCGCACCGCTTCGCCCTCGGCTTCCACCGGCAGCGCCGCGACGCACGGGCGCGGGAGTCGATCTTCGACACCCTCGAGGGCGTCGGCCCGGCGCGGCGGCGGGCCCTCCTGCGCCACTTCGGCTCGGCCGAGAGCGTGCTCGCCGCGTCCCAGGAGGAGCTCGAGGGCGTACCGGGGGTGCCGGCGAAGACGGCGCGGCGCATCTACGCGCAGCTGCACAAGACCGGCGCCGGCTAGGGCGAGCCGGGGTCGCGCCCGAAGAGGCGCGTGAGCAGCCCCGGCTTCCGCTCGGGCCTGGCGTAGGCGAACAGTCGCACGTAGCCGTGGCGGCGAACCTCTGTGCGCGGGCCGTAGCGGCCCCACGAGAAGCCCATCCCGGGCTCCGGCGAGCGCAGGTCGACGAACACGAACCGGTCGTCGAGCGCGTCGGCGAACGCGTGCAGGTCCTCGTCACCCGCGAGCGCCGCCCGCCGGTCGAGCACGCCCGGGTCGTCCCGCCACACGTGGAAGAGCCGGTCCTCGTGCACGTCGTCGACGAGCGACTCGTGCGGAGGCATGCTCAGCCGGAACGCCTCGTGCAGGAACCGGCCGAGCGTGGGGCTCTGGTACAGCACGACCGGCGGGTCGTGGCAGGCGAAGAACACCGTCGCCGTCTCCGACTCGTCCGGCGTCAGGTCGACGACCCAGTGGTTCCCGAAGCCGTCGTGCGCGATCGGAAGCCCGGCCGGGAAGATGTCGAGGTCCTCGAAGCCGAGCGTGCGGCCGGTGAAGTCGACCGTCTCGAGCGCGCCCTCGAGCCCCGCCGTGTGCGCGAGGAGCGTGCGGAGCTCGCGCGGCAGCGGTACGCCCGCCGCGTCCTCGAGCGACTGGATCTCGTCTCGGGTCAGGCCGGGGTGGAGCTCGAGGACAACCTCGTGGCCGTCCTCGTCCACGAGGTTCGCAGCCTGAGCGCGGCGAATCGCCTCCACCGGATCCACACGACCATTCTGTCGGACGGGCGCTGCGGCTCTCAGCCCTCCGGCGCCGGCTTCTCCTGGCCCTCCTTGCGGGGGCCGACGACGTCGCGCCAGCGGACGTGCCCGAGCATGAGGAAGAGCGCCGTGAAGCCGACGATCGCGTTCACCGCGGTCAGCGTCAGCCGCATGCCGACGGAGAAGGCGAGCAGGCTGCTTCGCGGCACGGCGTCCTTGAAGACGAAGACGATGAAGGCCTGCTCGGTGCCGATGCCGCCCGGCGAGACCGGGACGAGCGACGCGAGGCTGGTCGACACCTGCACGAGCAGGACGTTCTGGATGCTCTGGTCGATCCCGAACGCGGCGAGGAAGAACCAGATCGCGACGAAGCGCAGGAACCAGTCGGCCGCCTGCCACACGGCCACGGTTCGGAGGTACCTGCCGCGGTCGCGGAGCACGACGACGCCCTGGAGCAGCCGCTCCTTCAGGTCGTGGACCCGGAAGCGCAGCCACATGGCGCCGATCACGGCCACGATCACCAGCGCGAGCGCGAGCGCGAGCGAGAGCTCGGGGCTCCTGCCGACCCAGGCGAAGTCGAACCCGGGCAGGTGCGGGAGGAGGCCCAGGCCGGGCAGGACGCCGAGCGTGAGCGCGTACACGAAGATCAGGAGGGCGGCGACCGAGTCGAAGATCGCGAGCACGGCGAGCGTCGAGGCGAGCGTCGTGTACGCCGCACCGGGAACCGAGCGGTGGGCGAGGTAGAGCCTGACGAGGTCGCCGCCCCGCGCCGGCATGACGGCGTTCACGCCGACGCCGGAGACGTACGAGCCGTAGATCGAGCGCCACGGCACCTGCACGTCCGGATAGGCGGCCGCGATCGTGTTCCGCCAGGCGCGGCTCGTGCAGGCCGTCTTGAGGATGTGGGTGCAGATCGCGAGCGCGAGCGGGAGGAACTCCACGGCCGCGAGGCGCTCGAAGAAGACTCCGATCGCGTGGAAGACCTCGCCCACGCGCCCAGGCTAGCGCCGCTACCGGCCCGCGTCGGGCTGCGCGCTCCCGCTCCCGTCCGGAGCCATGAACGGGTAGCGGTAGTCCTTCGGCGGCACGAACGTCTCCTTCACGGTGCGCGGGCTGACCCAGCGGATCAGGTTCCACATCGACCCGGCCTTGTCGTTCGTGCCCGACGCGCGAGCACCGCCGAACGGCTGCTGGCCGACCACCGCGCCCGTGGGCTTGTCGTTCACGTAGAAGTTGCCGGCCGTGTAGCGGAGCGCGTCGTGCGCCTGCTCGATCGCGAGGCGGTCGTCGGCGAAGATCGCGCCCGTGAGGCCGTACGGTGACGTCTCGTCGACGAGCTCGAGTGTCTCGTCCCAGCGCTTCTCGTCGTAGACGTAGGTGGTGACGACGGGGCCGAACAGCTCGTCGCGCATGGTGCGGAAGCCGGGATCCTCGGTGGCGATCACCGTCGGCTGGACGAACCAGCCCTCGGCGTCGTCGGCGCCGCCGCCGGCGACGATGTCGTGCCCCGCCGCCCGCGCCTCCGCGATCGCCTCCTGCTGCGTCCGGAAGGAATTGCCGTCGATGACCGCACCCATGAAGTTCGTGAAGTCGCCGACGTCGCCCATCGCCAGCCCGGAGACCTGCTCGGCGAGTCGCTCGCGCAGCTCCGGCCAGAGGTTGGACGGCGCATAGACGCGCGACGAGGCGGAGCACTTCTGGCCCTGGTACTCGAAGGAGCCGCGGACGATCGCCGTCGCGAGCTCCTCCACGTCCGCGCTGGGGTGGGCGAGGATGAAGTCCTTGCCGCCGGTCTCGCCGACGATGCGCGGGTAGTTGCGGTAGCCAGCGATCGTCTCGCCGACGGTCTTCCACATGCTCTGGAAGACGGGGGTCGAGCCCGTGAAGTGGATGCCGGCGAGCTCAGGGCTCGCGAGCGCGGCGTCGCCGATCTGCGCCCCGGAGCCGTAGACGAGGTTGATCACGCCGTCCGGCAGCCCCGCCTCCTGCAGCAGCCGCATCAGGTAATAGGCCGAGAGCGCGGCCGTCGAGGCCGGCTTCCAGATCACCGTGTTGCCCATCAGGGCGGGCGAGCCGGCGAGATTGCCCCCGATCGCCGTGAAGTTGAACGGGCTGACGGCGAAGACGAAGCCCTCGAGCGGCCGGTACTCCATCCGGTTCCAGACGCCCGGCGACGAGATCGGCTGCTCTTCGTAGATGCGGACCATGAACTCGACGTTGAAGCGCCAGAAGTCGATCAGCTCGCAGGCGGCGTCGATCTCCGCCTGGTGCACGGTCTTGGACTGGTTCAGCATCGTGGCCGCCACGACGGTCGAGCGCCAGGGGCCGGCGAGCAGCTCGGCCGCGCGCAGGAAGACCGCGGCCCGTTCCTCCCACGGCAGCCGCGACCACTCGCCGTGGGCTTCGCGCGCCGCCGCGACGGCACGCTCGACGTGCTCGGGGCCGCCCCTCGCGACGTCGGCGAGCACGTGCTCCTTCCGGTGCGGCATCACGGCCTCGTAGGTGTCGCCGGTCTCGACGTCCTCGCCGCCGATGATCAGCGGGATCTGCAGGCGCTCGCGCTCCAGCTGCCGCAGCCGCTGCTGCAGCTCCTCGCGCTCCGGCGAGCCCGGCGCGTAGGCCCGGACCGGCTCGTTGGCGGGCGACGGCGGCCGGAAGATGCCGGGGGCGGACATGGCGCGATTGTAGAGTCGTTGGCGATGCGCGTGACGCGTCATGGCTACGCCGTCGAGGGCTGGGGCGTGGGGGAGCTGTGGGTGGCCGACGGCCGGCTCGTCGTGGCGCACGACGCACCGACCAGACGCCCAACCTCCCCCAGGGGCACCCCGGGTGTCCCTACCGAAACGCTACCGGGAGACAGTGCACGGGTGGGAGACGAGTTCGTGCCGGAACTGGTGCAGCGGCTCCGTCGCTTCCTCCGCGGCGACCGCGTCGACTTCGCGGACGTCGAGCTCGACCTCGAGTGGTGCACGCCGTTCCAGGCCGCCGTCGCGGCGACGCTGCGCCGGGTGCCGTGGGGCGAGGTCCTCTCCTACGCCGAGCTGGCCGCGCTCGCCGGCCACCCGCGCGCACAGCGGGCCGTGGGCACGTTCTGCGCCGGCAACCGCTTCTCCCTCTTCCTGCCGTGTCATCGCGTCGTCGCCGCGCGCGACATCGGCTCCTACGGCTCGCTCGGCGTCTCCTACAAGCGCCGCCTGCTCAGGCTCGAGGGTCATGCCGGCCTCTGAGGATCTCCGGAACGAGCTCGCCGCGATCGCGCCGGTGCGCGGCTGCTGCCGCCTCGCCGAGCTGTCCGCGCTGTTCCACTCCGCCGGCAGCGTCCACCTGCGCGGCCGCGGACGGATCTCCCTCCATCTCGACCTCGTCAGCTCCGCCGTCGCGCGCCGGGCGTTCTCGCTGCTCCGCGAGCTCGGGATCTCCTCGGAGATCCGCACCTACCGCCGCCGCGCCTTCGACCGCGCGACCCGCTACCAGCTGCACGTTCCCGGCGAGGCACACGGGCTGGCGACGCTGGTGGAGGCCGGCGTGCTCGACTCACGGCACGCGCCGCTCGAGCGGCCGCCGCGGCGCGTCGTCGGCCGCAGCTGCTGCCGGCGCGCGTACCTGCGCGGCGCGATGCTCGGCGGTGGCTCGCTCTCCGGGCCGCGGTCGCCGCATCTCGAGCTGCGCACGACCTCCGTCGAAGGCGCCGAGTTCCTGCGCGTCGTCGCCGACGCCGAGGGCGCGACGGTGAGCGTGCTCGACCGAGGCCGCCACGCGGTCGCCTACGCGAAGGGCAGCGACTCGATCGAGGGCCTCCTCGTCGCGGCGGGCGCGACCGACACGGTGCTCGCGTTCGAGGAGCAGGCCGTCCTCGCGGCCACACGCTCGGAGGCGAACCGCCTGGCGAACGCCGACCACGCCAACCTCGTCCGCACGAGCCGCGCCGCGCAGGAGCAGCTCGCGGCGCTCCGCGCGCTCCAGGCCGCGGGGGAGCTGGAGCGCCTCCCGGAGCGCCTGCACGAGGTGGCGCGGCTGCGGCTCCGCCACCCGACGCTCTCGCTCCGCGAGCTGGCGGCGAAATGCGACCCCCCGGCGACGAAGGCGTCCGTGCACCGGCGGCTGCGCAAGCTGCTGCAGCTCGCCGAATGAGGGGCTCCGCCCGGCCGGGAGCGACCCGCGACCTCGAGGCGAAGGGGCGGGCCGGAGGGGGAGCTCCGAGGACGACCTCCCCCTCCGCGGTACCGCGCTCCCAACCGGGTGAACGGGGTCTGAATTCACCACGGAGGAGCACGGACCCGCCCCTCCGAAGCGTACGCCAGCGGCGCGAGGGTTGTCACCTGAGTTGCGAGTGGGACGGACGTGCTTTTCCGACCGTGAACGGCTCTGGCGGCGCCCACCGGCGCGGGGCCGAGTCGCGGTTCCTTAGACTCGACGACGAAATCGACAAGGGGATCGCATGGCGACACGTGTGGGGATCAACGGCTTCGGCCGCATCGGACGGAACTTCTTCCGCGCGCAGCTCGAGCGGGGCGGCGACCTCGAGATCGTCGCCGCGAACGACCTCGGCGAGCCGAAGACGATGGCGCACCTGCTCAAGTACGACTCCAACCTGGGGCCGTTCGGCGGCGACGTCGAGATCTCCGAGGGCGTGATCCGGGCCGGCGGCGAGGAGATGCGCTGGTTCAGCGAGCGCGACCCGGGCGCGATCCCGTGGGGCGACCTCGGCGTCGACGTCGTGCTCGAGTCGACGGGCTTCTTCACGAAGCGCGAGGGCGCGCAGAAGCATCTGGACGCCGGTGCGAAGAAGGTCGTCATCTCGGCGCCCGCGACCGACCCCGACATCACGCTCGTGCTCGGCGTCAACGACGACGAGTACGACCAGGACGCGCACGACATCGTCTCCAACGCGTCGTGCACGACGAACTGCGTCGCGCCGATGGCGAAGGTGCTGCACGACACGCTCACGATCGAGCAGGGCTTCATGACGACGATCCACGCGTACACGAACGACCAGCGCGTGCTCGACCTGCCGCACGACGACATCCGCCGCGCGCGCGCCGCCGCGATCAACCTGATCCCGACCTCGACCGGTGCCGCCCGCGCGATCGGGATCGTGCTCCCGGAGCTGAAGGGCAAGGTGGACGGGATGTCGATGCGCGCGCCGGTGCCCACCGGCTCCGTCACCGACCTGGTCTGCCGCGTCGGCCGCGAGACCTCCGTCGAGGAGGTGAACGAGGCCTTCCGTGCAGCCGCCGCCTCCGGCTCGCTCGAGGGGTACCTCGAGTACACGGAGGACGCGATCGTGTCCACCGACATCCAGCGCTCGCCCTACTCGTGCATCTTCGACTCGAAGCTGACGATGGCGAACGGCACGATGGTGAAGGTGTTCGGCTGGTACGACAACGAGTGGGGGTACTCGTGCCGGCTCGTCGATCTGATGGGCAAGCTGCTCTGAGGCTGCCGCGCTCCGTCCGCGAGGCCGACGTCGACGGCAAGGTCGTGCTCGTGCGCGCCGACCTGAACGTGCCGCTCGAGGACGGTCGCGTCGCGGACGACACGCGCATCCGCGCGGCGCTGCCGACGCTCCAGCTCCTGCTCGAGCGCGGGGCGGCCGAGGTGCGGGTCTGCTCGCACCTGGGGCGGCCGAAGGGGCCCGATCCCGCCTTCCGGATCGAGCCGGTCGCGCAGCGGCTGCAGGGGTTGCTGCGAGACGGGCAGGTCACGGTGCTCGAGAACACGCGCTTCGATCCCCGCGAGACCAAGAACGACGAGGCGTTCGCGCGGGAGCTCGCCGAGGGCTGCGATCTCTACGTCAACGACGCCTTTGGCTCCGCACACCGTGCGCACAGCTCCACCGAGGCGGTGGCGCGGCTGCTCCCCGCCTACGCCGGGCTCCTGCTGGAACGGGAGCTGGAGATGCTCGGCCGCCTGCTCGGCGAGGTGGAGCGGCCGTTCGTGCTCGTCACCGGCGGGGCGAAGGTGGAGGACAAGCTCGGCGTCCTGCGACAGCTCGGCGGTCGGGCGGACACCGTGCTCGTCGGCGGCAAGATGGCGGAGGAGCTGCGCGAGGGTAGCGCCCTCCCCTTCGACGTCGTGCTGCCCATCGACGTGGTCGCGGCCGCCTCGTTCGCGGAGGACGCGGAGGCGCGACCGGCGCCGTACGACGCGCTGCCCGAAGGCTGGCTCGGGCTCGACATCGGCCCGGCCTCGCGGGAGCTCTTCGCCGGCCACATCCGTGCCGGGCGCACGATCTTCTGGAACGGCCCGATGGGCGTCTTCGAGTGGGACCGGTTCGCAGCCGGCACGAAGGCGATCGCGCAGGCGATCGCTGACGCCGATGCCTTCACCGTCGTCGGCGGCGGCGACTCGGTTCGAGCCGTGGTCGAGCTCGGCCTCGAGGACCGGATCTCCTGGGTCTCGACCGGCGGCGGCGCGGCGCTCGAGCTGCTCGAGGGCAAGGAGCTGCCCGGGGTCGCCGCGATCCCGGTCGCCGCGATCCCGGAGAATTGACCCCGTGCTGATCGCCGGCAACTGGAAGATGTTCAAGGGGCCGGCCGAGGCGCGGTCGTTCTTCGAGTCGTTCGAGCAGCCCGACGGGGTGGACGTGATCGTCTGCCCGCCGTTCGCCTCGCTCGCGGCGGCCGTCGAGAGCGGCATCACGACATATGCGCAGAACGTGCACTGGGAGCCGACCGGGGCCTACACGGGCGAGGTCTCGCCGCCGATGCTGCGCGAGCTCGGCGTCCACGGCGCCCTCGTCGGCCACTCCGAGCGGCGGCAGCTGTTCGGTGAGCGCGACGAGGCCGTGGCGCGCCGCGCGCGGGCCGCCCTCGAAGCCGGGCTCGGCGTGATCGCCTGCGTGGGCGAGACGATCGAGCAGCGGGAGTCCGGTGACACCGAGCTCGTCCTCACGATCCAGGTCGAGGCGATCTCCTTCGCCGCCGGGACCTACGAGAACCTCGTGCTGGCGTACGAGCCGGTGTGGGCGATCGGCACCGGCCGGACGGCGACGCCCGAGCAGGCGCGCGAGGCGCACGCGTTCATCAAGGGCCTGCTCGACCGCCCCGTGCTCTACGGCGGCTCCGTGAAGCCCGAGAACGCCGCCGAGCTGCTCGGTCAGCCGGGCATCGACGGCGCCCTCGTCGGCGGCGCGTCGCTCGAGCCGGATTCGTTCGCCGCCATCTGCCGCGCCGCCGCGGAGCTGTGACGCCGCTCGTCACGCTCGTCGTCCTCGACGGCTGGGGCTGTGCGCCGCCCGGACCCGGAAACGCCGTCGAGCTCGCGCGCACGCCCGTGTTCGACCGCCTCTGGCGCGACTACCCGCACGGGCGGCTCGAGGCTTCCGGCGAGGCCGTCGGCCTGCCGCCGGGGCAGATGGGCAACTCGGAGGTCGGCCACCTGACGATCGGCTCGGGGCGGATCCTCTACCAGGACCTCCAGCGCGTGAACGTGGCAGTCGCCGACGGCTCGTTCTTCGAGAACGCCGCGCTCGTCGGCGCGTTCGAGCGCGCCCGCACGCGTGGAGGCGCTGTCCACCTGCTCGGGCTCGTCTCGCACGGAGGCGTCCACTCCCACATCGAGCATCTGCAGGCGCTGCTCGAGCTCTCGCGCCGGCTCGGCCTGGAGGAGCGCACCTGGATCCACGCCTTCACCGACGGCCGCGACGTCTCCCCGACGGCGGCTGCGGCCGATCTGGCCGAGTTGCCGCCCGAGCGGATCGCGACCGTCGTCGGCCGCTACTACGCGATGGACCGAGACGGCCGCTGGGAGCGGACGGAGCGCGCGTTCGCCGCGATCGTCGGCGGGGAGGGGCAGCGCGCGGCCGACCCGGTCGCGGCGGTCCGCGCGAGCCATGCGGCCGGGATCACGGACGAGTTCATCGAGCCCGTCGTGCTCGGCGACACCCCGCGGCTGACGCAGAGCGACAGCGCCGTCTTCTTCAACTTCCGGCCCGACCGCGGCCGGCAGCTCTCGCAGCAGCTGCTCGGCGCCGGCATCGACCTGACGACGATGACGCGCTACCGCGCCGACTTCGACGCGCCCGTCGCCTTCGGCGAGCAAGAGGTGCGGCTGACCCTGGCCGAGATCCTGTCGGCGGCCGGCGTGCGCCAGCTGCACGTCGCCGAGACGGAGAAGTACGCCCACGTGACCTACTTCTTCAACGGCGGCGTCGAGGCCGAGTGGCCGGGGGAGACGCGGATCCTCGTCCCCTCGCCGCGGGACGTGCCGAGCTACGACCTGAAGCCGCCCATGTCCGCGCGCGAGGTGACCAACCGCTTCGTCGCCGAGATCGGCGACGGCTACGGCTTCGCCGTCATCAACTTCGCCAACCCGGACATGGTCGGGCACACGGGCGTGATCCCCGCCGTCATCGAGGCCGTCGAGGTCGTCGACGAGTGCCTCGCCCGTGTCGTCGAGGCGACCCATGCGGCCGGCGGCGTCTGCCTCGTCACCGCAGACCACGGCAACGCCGAGCAGCTGCTCGAGCCCGACGGCGTCAGCCCCCACACCGCCCACACCACCAACCCGGTGCCGCTGATACTCACTGCACACGAGTTTAGCCTCAAGCAACAAGGTGGACTTGCCGATCTTGCACCGACGACCCTGTGGCTCCTGGGTCGGGACGTCCCCGCCGAGATGACCGGAGGCACGTTGGCCGTACCTGCCAAACCCGGATTAGGCACCCCGTGATCCCGCGGCTATACTGGCGCCCACTTGTCGCTGCCCCAGCCTGATCTCGGCGTCCTGCGGAAGGCCCAGCGAGGAGATGAGCGAGCTTTCTCGCTCATCGTTCGCGCGTACGAGCTACCCGTCTTCAACTACGTGTTGAGGCTGGTGGGCGACCGCTCGCTCGCCGAGGACCTGACGCAGGAGGTCTTCCTGCGCGTCTACCAGGGGCTGCCGAGCTTCTCGCTGCGCTGCCGGTTCACCACCTGGCTCTTCCAGGTGACGAAGAACCGCGTGCTCGACGAGCTGCGCGCGCTGGAGCGCCGCCCGCGCGCCGTCGTCAACCTCGAGGACATCCCGCCGCTCGAGGTGGTGGACGCGCCCTTCGAGCGCGTGGAGGCGATCGACGCGGTCTGGCGTGCCGTCGAGGTGCTGAACGTCGACCTGAAGATGGCGCTGCTCCTGCGCGACGTCGTCGGGCTCTCCTATACCGAGATCGCGGATGCGCTCGAGATCACCCTCGCCACCGTCAAGTGGCGCATCTACCAGGCCCGCGAGGAGGTCCAGGTCGCGCTCGCGCGCGAAGGGATCACGCTCGCGACCTCCGAGGGCAAGGTCGACCGCCCGGTCGCCGAGCCCGCCACGACGTCCGCGCCGGCTTCGGTCGCCGCGGTCGTCCCGCTCTAGGCCGCACCCGGCTCGCTCCCCGTCGCCGCCGCGCGCGGCGGCGACGAGGAGCGCTCGAACCGGGGCGCGGCGAGACTAGGCCTCCGCGTTCGGATCCTCCTGCGCCGCGAGCGTCATGCTGGCGGCCATCGCCTCCTTGAGGTGGCGCTTCTGGATCGGCAGGTGCGTCTTCACGAGGTCGCGGACGCCCGCGTGCCGCGCGTCCTTGCCCATCCGCTCGAGCACCTGCCAGTGACCGACCTCGCCGGCCTCGGCCATCGTCATGAACTCGAAGCCGTCGAGCGCGTCGGAGCTGCGGTCGAGATACGTCTTCATCATCTCGCCGCCCTTCTTCTTGACCGAGCGCGCCTCCGTCAGGATCTTGGCCTTCTTGCCGTTGAAGGTGCCGGCGAGCGCCGTTCCCTGCTTCTCCGCGAGCGCCGCCTCCGAGCGCATCGTCTTCAGCTGCTTCGCGAGCGAGCGGTCGCCGTTCAGCTTCTCGACGCGATCGATGGTGGCCTGCGCCGCCATCGCGAGGCCGATCACCTCGCCCAGCTTCGTCTCCAGGTTCGTCAGCTCTGCCATATCGCTCCTCTGTCGGTCGAGCTAGAGGCCGTGCGAGAGTCGCTCCGCGAGCAGCTCCGGGAGCTCCCGCTCGCGCATCTCCGCCTGCGTCCGCTCGATGGGGTAATCGTTACGGCGGAACGTTGCCCGTCCCCGCGCGGCGTCAATCACGAGCCACGCGGCGCGCGGGTCGCCGTCGCGCGGCTGGCCGACGGAGCCGGGGTTCAGGAGCTGCCGCGAGGGCTGCAGGTCGACCTCGTCGCCGCCCTTCGCGGGACCGCCGGCGATCCGCTCGCCGTCGGCGGCGATCGCGAGCTGGACGTGGCTGTGCCCGACCAGCACGAGCTGCTCGCTCGTCTCGGCGAACGCGGCCGCGGCCGCCTGCGACGAGAGGACGTACTCCCACACGGGGTCGCGCGGGCTGCCGTGCGCGAGCGCGACGCCGTGTCGCGCCGCCGTCGGCGCCAGCTGCGCCAGGAACGTGGAGGCGTCCGGCTCGAGCACGCTCTGCGTCCACCGGGCGGCCTCGCCCGCCTCACCCATGAAGAGGTCGAGGTCGAGCGTCCCGAGCACGGCGAGGTCGTGGTTGCCGACGAGGCACACCGACGCCCGCTCGCGGACGAGCGCCACGCACTCGTTGGGGCGCGGGCCGTAGCCGACGACGTCCCCGAGGCACCACACCTCGTCGACGCTCTCCGCGTCGATCGCCGCCAGGACCGCCTCGAGCGCGTGCAGATTTGCGTGAATGTCGCTGATGACCGCGATGCGCATCGTCGCCGGTGCGACCCTAGTCGTTGGCTGGCTCGCCGCCGCTGCGCTGCTGTGGCGGACCACGGTGCCGGAGCTCGCGGCGCCGCACCTCGATCCGGAGGCGCTGTTCGACTCGAGCCTGCTGGAGCGCAACGCGCGCTACGAGCGCGGTCACGCGCTCCTGTGGGCGCTCGGCCTCGCCGCGCAGCTCACCGCGCTCGCCCTGCTCGCGCGGCGGCGGCCGCGATTGCGCGGCCCGTGGCCCGTGCGCGGCGCGCTCGTCGGCGCGCTCGTCTACGTGACGGCGTGGCTCGCCGACCTGCCCTTCGACCTCATCGGCCACTGGTGGCGCCGCCGCTACGACGTCTCCGAGCTCGGCTACGTCCGCTTCGTCACCGACAACTGGTCGACCACGCTCGGGGAGGTCGTGCTCGCCGCGCTCGCCGGCGTCGCCGTCGTCGGGGCAGGACGCCTCTTCGGCCGCCGCGCGTGGCTCGCGCTGTGGGCGGCGTTCGTCGCGCTCGGCGTCGCGTACGTCCTCGTCTACCCGAGCCTGCTGGCGCCGCGGCTGCGACCGCTCGAGGACCGTGCCCTGGCGGCCGAGGTGCAGCAGCTCGCCCGCGACGCCGGTCTCGGCCGGACGAGCGTCGAGGTGCGGAAGGCGCGCGAGCGGACGCGAGCCGTGAACGCGGAGGCGATCGGCGCCGGCCCGACGACGCGGGTGATCCTCTGGGACACGCTCCTCGCGCCGGGCGTCGGCGCCGGCGAGATCCGCTTCGCGGTCGCGCACGAGCTCGCGCACGTCGCGCGCGAGCACCTCTGGAAGGGCGTGGCGTGGTTCGCGCTGATCGCGCTGCCGTGCCTGTGGCTGCTCGGGCGGCTCGTTCCGCTCGGGGACCCGCGCGCCCTCCCGGCGGCGGCGATCGTGCTGGTGCTGCTCCAGCTCGCGACGCTGCCGGCGGCGAACGCGATCACACGCCGGTACGAGCGCGAGGCCGACTGGGAGGGGTTGCGGCTGACGCAGGATCCCGCTGCCGCGGAGGCCCTCTACCGCCGCTTCGCGCGCACCGGCCTCTCGGATCCCGACCCGCCGCTCCTGCTCCATCTGCTGCTCGACACGCACCCGCCCCTCGTCGAGCGGATCGAGACCGCCCGCGCGCTGCGCTAGCCGTCGAACTCGGGCAGGTCCTGGATCCCCTTCACCGTCGCGTACTTGGAGAGGGAGTCCTGGAGTGCCGCCAGCAGCTCCTTGGCGAACTTCGGCGACATGTTCACGCGGCTGACGACGACGCCGGGGATGTCGCCCTCCTGGACCTCGTGGTCGATGCGGGCGAACGTGAGCGTGAACTCGTAGTCCGAGAAGGACACGTTGGCGAAGTTCGTGTAGACGCCGGCGAGGTGGGACTGGTCGATCTGGATGTTGAGCTGACGCTCCTGAGGGTCCTCGTCCACGTCCGTACGATACGGCAATGGGGGCGCAGGCGATCGAGCGGCTCGAAGCTGCCCTCGGCTCGGCCGTCGGCGCCGACGTGGCGTTGGAGCGCCCGGGCGACGCGGCGCACGGCGACTACGCGACGAACGTCGCACTGCGGCTCGCGGGCGCGCGCAGGCAACCGCCGCGGGCGATCGCCGAGGAGGTCGTGGCGCTGGCGGAGGCGCTGCCGCAGGTCGCGCGTGCCGAGGTCGCAGGTCCGGGATTCGTCAACCTGTGGCTCACCTCGGCCTGGTTCGGCGAGGCACTCGCCGAGGCGCTCGCGGCGGGCGAGCGCTACGGCGCCGGCTCCGCCCAGCGGGCGGAGCGCGTGCAGGTCGAGATGGTCTCCGCGAACCCGACGGGGCCGATCACCGTCGCGGCCGGGCGCAACGGCGCGTACGGCGACTCGGTCGCGCGCCTGCTCGAGTTCGCCGGCCACCACGTCGAGCGGGAGTACTACTACAACGACGCCGGCGCCCAGATGGAGCGCTTCCGCGCCTCGGTCGAGGCCGTGCGGCGCGGGGAGGAGCCTCCCGAGGAGGGTTACCGCGGCGCCTACGTCGCGGAGCTCGCGCAGGTGGAGGCCGACCCCGTCCCCGCCATGCTGGAGCGGATCGAGGCGACGCTGGAGCGCTTCCGGATCCACTTCGACGGCTGGGCGCGGCAGAGCGAGCTGGAGCTGCGGCTCCCGGAGTTCCTGCCCAGGCTGGACACGTACGAGCGGGACGGTGCCGTCTGGGCGCGCTCGTCGGCCTACGGCGACGAGGACGACCGGGTGCTGATCCGCTCCGAGAGCGGCACGCCCACCTACCGCGCCGCCGACGTCGTCTACCTCGCCGACAAGCTCGACCGTCACTTCGAGCGCGCGATCTACGTGCTCGGCGCCGACCACCACGGCACGCGCAACTGGTACGCCGCGGTCGCCCGCATGCTCGGGCTCGACCCGGAGCGCATCGAGGTGCTGCTCTACCAGCTCGTCCACCTGACCCGAGGGGGCGAGGCGACGAAGATGTCGAAGCGGCGGGGCGACGTCGTCTTCCTCGACGACTTCCTCGACGAGATCGGGGTCGACGCGGCCCGCTGGTACCTCGTCTCGCGCGGGCCGGACCAGACGATCGAGATCGACGTCGACCTGGCGGCGGAGCACAGCCAGAAGAATCCCGTCTACTACGTCCAGTACGCGCACGCGCGCATCGCCTCGATCCTGCGCAACGCCGGCGCTGCCGAGCCGGGCGCAGAGCCGCCGGCGGAGCTCGCCGCCGAGGAGCGTGACCTCGTCAAGCGCCTCGTCGAGTACCCCGAGGTCGTCGCGGACGCCACCGAGCGGCGCGGCCCCCACGCGCTCCCCAACTACGCGATTCGCCTCGCCGACGACTTCCACCGCTTCTACCACCACCACAAGGTGCTCGGCTCGGAGACGCAGGCGTTCCGCCTCGGCCTGTGCGCGGCGGCGAAGGCGGTGATCGCCGGCGCGCTGCACCTCGTCGGCGTCGAGGCGCCGGAGCGGATGTGAACGTTACGCGCGCCCGGAGCCGGGAAAGGGGAGGATGATGTCCGTGACCCTGCCGGACGAGGTTCGTGCGTTCGTCGAGCGCCTGGAGGCGGGCACGTGCGTGGAGCTCTCCGAGGTGGATGCGATCGTGCAGGCGCAGCACCTCGACGAGGACGAGGCGGGCGTGCTCTACGAGGAGCTCGAGTCGCACGGCATCGAGGTCGCCGACGACTGCGGCCGCGCCGCGGGCGACGGGCCCGAGATCGTGAACGGCGGGCTCACCCACTCGACCACCGACGCGCTGCAACTGTTCCTCAACGAGCTGGGCCGTTACCCGCTCCTGACCGCTGCGGAGGAGGTCGAGCTGGCCAAGCGGGTCGAGCGTGGCGACCTCGCCGCGAAGGAGCTGATGGTCAACTCGAACCTGCGGCTCGTCGTATCGATCGCGAAGCGCTGGCAGGGGCACGAGCTGACGCTGCTCGACCTGATCCAGGAGGGCATCATCGGCCTGATCCGGGCGGTCGAGAAGTTCGACTGGCGCAAGGGCTACAAGTTCTCCACCTACGCGACCTGGTGGATCCGGCAGGCGATCCAGCGCGGCGTCGCGAACAAGGCGCGGACGATCCGCGTGCCCACGCACGTCGTGCAGCGCGAGCAGAAGATGGCGCGCGTGGAGCGCGAGCTCCGGCAGACGCTCGACCGCCAGCCGACCGACGAGGAGATCGCGAAGGCCGCGAAGCTGAAGCTCGAGCACGTCCGGCAGGTGCGCGAGGCCGCGCGGACGGTGACGAGCCTCGACCGGCCGCTCGGGGACGACGGCGGCGGCTCGCTCGGCGACCTCGTCGCGGGCGAGGCGGCCGCGCCCGACGAGGAGCTGCAGGTCAGCCTGCGCGAGAGCGCCCTCCGGCGTGCGCTCGACTCGCTGCCGGACGAGGAGCGCGCGGTGATCGAGCTGCGCTTCGGCATGGACGGCGACGACGAGCCGCACTCGCTGGCGGAGGTCGGCCGCCGGCTGGGGATCCGGCCCGAGCGGGTGAAGGAAATCGAGTCGGAGGCGCTCGGCCGTCTCGCCGTGGCGCGCGAGCTCGAGTCGCTACGGGACGCTGCGTGAGCGCGGCCACGGCTCGCGTGCGGGGCTAGGATCGTCGGCAGTGAGCGAAGCTCCCGACCGCAACCTCGCCCTGGAGCTCGTCCGTGTGACGGAGGCCGCCGCGCTCGCCGCGTCCGGCTGGGTCGGGCGCGGCCAGAAGGAGTCGGCCGA
>DASUOK010000081.1:0-5177 GCA_036276675.1 Gaiellaceae bacterium
CGGCCTCCGGGCGGCAGGTCGGCGACGCGGTGGCCATCCACGAGCGCCGTCGCCGCGACGTCCGCCGTCCGGTTCCAGACGAGCAGGTCGCTCCCGCGGGCGACGACGAGCGGCCGCGCGTTCAGCGAGTGCGGCGCAACGAAGGTCACCGCCATCGCCTCGAGGCCCCAGACGAGCACGGGCCCGCCGTTCGAGAAGTTGTAGCCCGTCGAGCCCGACGGGGTCGAGCAGACGACCCCGTCGCACCCGCGCCGGCCGAGCCGCTCGCCGCCGACCGCCCACTCGAGCGTGATCATGCGCCCGACCATGGCGCTCGTGACGACCAGGTCGTTGACCGCGACGGAGCGCTCCTCACCCACCTCGACGTCGAGCGTGGGCAGGTCGACCGCCGTGAAGTCGCCGGCGAACGCCCGTGCCAGCCCGGTCTCCAGCTGCTCGGCCGGGATCGAGGAGAGGAAGCCGACCCGGCCGAAGTTGACGCCGATCACCGGCACGCCCGTGCCGAGGAAGCGGCCGAGGGCGCGCAGCATCGTGCCGTCGCCGCCGAGGACGACGGCGAGGTCGGCGGCGCTGACGTCGCCGTTCGCGGGCGGCACCGCATGCTTCGCCGCCTCCTCCTCGTCGACGAGGAGCTCGACCCCGGCCTCGCGCGCGACCGTCGTCAGCCGCGCCAGCGCCGGCCCGATCGTCCCGCGCTGCCCGTGCGTGATCACCGCCGCACGCGTGACGGCGCTGCTCCTAGGCGATTGCGGCGTCGATCCGGTCGTCGATGTCATCGAGCGGTTCGGTGTCCTCCGACTGGACGAGGTGGACGAAGAACTCACGGTTCCCCTTCGGGCCGGGCAGCCGGGAGTCTACGACCCCGACCGCACGCGCACCCCACCCGGAGGCGGCCGCCACCACCTGCCGCAGCACGCGCCGGTGCACCACCGCGTCGCGCACGACGCCGCCGCGGCCGACGTCCTCGCGCCCCGCCTCGAACTGCGGCTTCACGAGCACGAGCGCCTCCCACCCGTCCGCCAGCAGGGGCAGCACCGGGGCGAGGACGAGCCGCACGCCGATGAACGAGACGTCGCAGACGAGCAGGTCGGGGCGGAACGGCAAGTCGGCGAGCTGGCGGGCGTTCGTGCGCTCGAGCACGACGACGCGCGGGTCGGAACGGAGCCTCGGGTGCAGCTGGCCGTAGCCGACGTCGACCGCGATCACGCGCGCGGCGCCCCCCTGGAGCAGCGCGTCCGTGAAGCCGCCCGTCGACGCGCCGAGGTCGATGCAGTCCCGGCTCGCGACCTCGACCTCGAGCTGCGCGAGTGCGTTCGCGAGCTTCTCGCCGCCGCGCGAGACGAAGCGGGGCGTCGCCTTCACGCTCAGCTCCGCGTCCTCCGGCAGCTGGTGGCCCGGCTTGTCGTAGCCGGGCACGAGCCCGGCGAGGACGAGCGCCTGCGCCTGCGCCCGGCTCTCGGCGAGGCCGCGCTCCACCAGCAGGACGTCCAGCCGCTTCTTCACCCGCCGAAGGGTAGTGGCGAGCCGTTTCACGAGAGCGTCACCGAACGGCGACGAGAGCCGATGCGCGGGCGGACGACGCTCCGGAGGCGCCAAGTAACAGACTGTCACTTGGCGCCGTCGAGCAGCTCGAGGAGCGCCTCGGGCGGACGGGCGCGGAAGGCGACGTCGAGCAGGAGCGCGCGGACGTCGGGCGGCAGCTCGCGGCGACGGTGCCGGCGCGTCAGCACGCGGACCTGCTCGTAGCTCGGCTTCGGGAGGCCGAGCTCTGCCGCCACGCGCCCCACGCGCCGGGACACCTCGGCGAAGGGCAGCGACTCGTCGTCGATCCGCTCCAGCGCGGCGACGAGGCGCGGGTCGATCCGGGGTGCGCTCGACGTCACGCGGTCATCGTGGCCGCCACCGCGCCACGAGATCGCAACGACTCGGCGCCGGATGTGCCAAGTGACAGTCTGTTACTTGGCGTCTACGACGTGCGCGCGGCGAGGTTGCCGACGATCTCCGCCAGCACGGCGGTGTCCGCCGGGATCGCCTCGAGGCGGGCCTGCGCGCGGAGGGCGGCATCGTCGGCGAGCGCGCGCGCCCGCTCGACCCCGTGCCGGGCGGCGTAGCCGTCGCCGTCGAGCACGTCGTCGACGATCTGGAACAGGAGGCCGAGCTCGTCCCCGAAGGCGCGCCACGGCGCCTGCGCCCGCTCCGGCACGTCGGCCACCGACAGCGCGAGACCGACCGCAGCCGAGAAGAGGCAGCCGGTCTTCAACCGGTGCAGCGCCGCGAGGTCGGCCGTGTCTCCGGTGACGTCGCGGTACTGGCCGCCGATCATGCCGAGCGTCGCCTGCGCGAGCTCGCGCGCGACCGCCGTGGAGCGGTACGAGAGCGCCAGCCGGAAGGCCTCGGCGAGGAGCGCGTCGCCCGCGAGCAGCGCCACACCCTCGCCGAAGGCGACGTGGGCGCTCGGGCGGCCGCGCCGCTCGTCGTCGTCGTCCAGCGCGGGCAGGTCGTCGTGGACGAGCGAGAACGTGTGCACGAGCTCGACCGCGGCCGCAGCCGGCAGGCAGCGCTCGGGCTCGGCGCCGGCGGCCTCGCCGACGGCGACGCAGAGCACGGGGCGGATCCGCTTGCCGCCGGTCTCGAGCGGGTAGCGGAGCGCCGCCTCGAGCCCCCCCAGCTCGGGCGCGAAGGCCAGCTCGACGAGGTACTCCTCGACGAGCCCGCGCAGCTCCTCAGCCGCCCGCGGCATCCGCTCGAGCCCGCGCCTTCGAGAGCTCCGACTCGATCTCCTTCGCGATCTCGGCGAGCTCGGTCAGGACGTCGACGGCCGCCTCGGCGTTCTCCTCCGCCGCCAGCCGCTCCAGCTCGCCCCGCGTCGCCTGCAACCGCTCGAGCAGCTCCTCCGCCCGCGCGAGCGCCTCGTCCGCTCCACCGCCCAGCTCGTTCATACCGCCTCCTCGCTCTGCGCTTCGTCGTCGGCCACCCGGGCCAGGATTCCGTTCACGAGGCGTGCCGCGTCCTCCGACGCGTAGCGCTTGGCGAGCACGACCGCCTCGTTGATCGCCACCTCCGGCGGCACGCTCTCCTCCTCGAGCTCGTGCACGCCCACGCGCAGGATGTTGCGCTCGAGCGTCCCGAGCCGGTCGGCGGTCCAGCCGCGTGCGGCCTCGGTGATCCGCAGGTCGAGAGCCTCCGACCGGCCGGACACGGCGCGCGCGAGGTCGAGCGCGAACTCGTCCGGCTCGCCCTCGTAGAGCGAGCTGAGGGGCTGGCCGGTGAGATCCCACTGGTAGAGGAGGAAGAGCGCAGTGCGCCTCGACTGCCTGCGCCCGGTACTCAACGCTCCAGCTCCTCGATCGAGACGTCGACGGCGTCGACCTCGAGGTCGACGGACGTGCGCAACGCCTCCCCGATCCCGGCCTGGACCGCCTCGCCGAGGGCGGGCAGCGGGCTGCCGTACCGCACGGCCAGCTCGATCTCGACCCGAACGCGGCCGTCCGCGACCGCGACGGTCAACCCGCGCCGCGGACGGCGTACGCGGACGCCGTCGACGAGCTCCGCCGCTGCGACGACGAGCCCCGCGAGCGCGTCGCCCTCGATCCGGATCGAGCCGCCCGGCCCGACGAGCGTGTGCCCGTCGTGCCTCACGAGACGGCTGCGAGCGCCGGCAGGCGCCCCTCCATCTCGTCGAGGAAGCTCGTCGAGTACGCGCCGCCGGCGAACTCGTCCGAGCCCAGGATCTCCAGCGCGAGCGCGCGGGTCGTCGGCACGCCTTCCAGCTCGAGCTCCCCGAGCGCGCGGAGGCCGCGCGCGATCGCCGCCTCGCGGTCCTCGGCCCACACGATCAGCTTGCCGATCAGCGAGTCGTAGTACGGCGAGATCGCCGAGCCCTCCTCGAGATACGTGTCGATCCGCACACCGGGGCCGAGCGGCGGCCGGAAGCGCGAGATCAGCCCGGGCGCCGGCGCGAAGTCGCGAGCGGGGTCCTCCGCGTTCAGCCGGATCTCGAGCGCGTGCCCCCGGCGCGGCGCGCGACCGGTCAGCGGGAGCTCCTCGCCGGCGGCCACCCGCAGCTGCTCGCGCACGAGGTCGATCCCCGTCACGAGCTCGGTCACGGGGTGCTCGACCTGGAGGCGCGCGTTCAGCTCGATGAAGTGGAACTCCCCGTCCGCGCCCAGGAGGAACTCGAAGGTGCCGGCGTTCTCGTAGCCGATCGCGCGACAGGCGCGCTCGGCGGCCGCTTCCATCTCCGACCGCGTCGCCTCGTCGAGCGCCGGCGAGGGCGACTCCTCGATCAGCTTCTGATGGCGCCGTTGGATCGAGCACTCGCGCTCGCCGAGCGTGAGCACGCCGCCGAAGCGGTCGCAGAGCACCTGGATCTCGACGTGGCGCGCCGGCACGACCGCCTTCTCGAGGTACAGCGTGGCGTCGCCGAAGGCGGCCTCCGCCTCGCTGCGGGCGGTCGCGTAGGCCGGCTCCAGCTCGGCGGGCGCCCCGACGAGCCGCATCCCCTTGCCGCCTCCGCCGGCGACCGCCTTCAGGAGCACCGGGTAACCCAGCTCCTCGGCCGCGGCGCGCGCCTCGGCCAGGTCGGCGCCGCCCTCGGTCCCCGGCACGAGCGGGACACCGGCGGCCCGCATCTCCGCCTTCGCCCGCGCCTTGTCGCCCATCCGCTCCATCACGTCGGCCGTCGGGCCGACGAAGACGAGCTCGTTGTCGGCGCACGCCCGCACGAGCGCGGGGTTCTCGGACAGGAAGCCGTAGCCGGGGTGCACCGCCTCGCAGCCGGACGTCTCCGCCGCCGCGATCACGGCCGGGATGCGCAGGTAGCTGTCCGTCGCGGCAGGCGGTCCGATGCAGACGGCACGGTCGGCGAGCCGCACGTGCAGCGAGTCGCGGTCGGCGGTCGAGTAGACGGCGACGGCCTCGACGCCGAGCTCGTGCAGGGCCCGGATCACGCGGACGGCGATCTCGCCCCGGTTGGCCACCAGCACGCGCGAGAACATCAGCGGCCCGCCACGTCAGAGCGCGGGCGGCGGCGCGATCGGCTCGAGCTCGAACAGGAGCTGGCCGAACTCGACCGGCTGTCCGTTCTCGACGTGGATGGCGGCGACACGGCCCGGCCCGTCGGCCTTCAGCTCGTTGAACAGCTTCATCGCCTCCAGCAGGCAGAGCGTCTGGCCCGC
>DASUOK010000082.1:0-9977 GCA_036276675.1 Gaiellaceae bacterium
CTCGCGGCCGAAGCGCCAGCCGACGAAGGCGATCACGGCGAGCGCCGGTCCGAGGCCGAGCAGCAGGAGCACGAGGAGTGTTCGGAAGGGGCTGTCGAGGGCGTCGTCGATCCGTTCGCGGTCGCGCTCGTAGGCGGCCGCATCCGCTTGCTCCTCGGCCACGATGCGGTCGAGCGCGGCGCCCGAGCGCGTCTGCATCGCGAGCGTCGAGCTGAACAGGTGCCGCGGCACGAGCGCGCGCAACTCGACGAACTGGCCGGCCGGGACGTCGAGCGCGCGCAGGGTCGCCTGCTCGTCGTCGAGCGTGACGTCGCCGCGTACGGAGACGGGGTGGCCCCAGGCCCGCTCGATCCGCCCCGGTGCGATCAGCGTCGCCGTCAGGCGCGAGAGCCGCTGCTCCCACTCGTCGCCCCAGACCTTCAGGTTCACGTCGACGACGTCGTCGTAGGCGACGGCGACGCCGAGCAGGCGGTAGTGGACGCGGAACGTGCGGTCCTCGGACGATGCCTGGTAGTGCCAGACGACGCGGAGGCCGTCGTCGGTGCGCGCCGTGCCGAAGGTGCCGGGGGCGCCGCTGGAGCCGAGCTCGGCGGAGGCGCCGGGCCGGTACGGCGTGCCGAGCTCGAAGACGCCGACCTCGTCGATCGCCTCGCCCTCGCGCAGGGGGATCTCGCGGAAGGCGCCGCTGAAGCTCCCGACGAACGCGTACGTGATGTTCTCGTCGACGACGAGCGAGCCGTCCGGCTGCACGCGGACGACGACGTCGGCGGCCGGAAGCGAGAAGGACTGGGCGGCGGCGGTGCCGGCGAGCGCGAGCGCGACGGCGGCCAGCAGCGCCGCGCCTAGAACGTGACGCGTGGCGCCTCCCGCGCGGCTTCCTCGATCTCGAAGAACTCGCGCTTCGCGAAGCCGAACGGGCCGGCCACGAGCACGCCCGGGACGGTCTGGATCGCGTTGTTGTACGAGAGCACGGTGTCGTTGTAGACCTGGCGCGACACGGCGATGCGGTTCTCGGTCGTCGCGAGCTCGTCCTGGAGCTGGCGGAAGTTCTCGTCCGCCTGCAGCTCGGGATAGGCCTCCGCGACGGCGAAGAGGCGGCCGAGCGCTTGGCTCAGCATGTTCTCCGCCTGGGCCTGGTCCTGCACGTTGCCCGCGGCCTGAGCCCGTGTGCGCGCGGCGGTGACGGCCTCGAACGTCTCGCGCTCATGGGCGGCGTAGCCCTTGACCGTCTCGACGAGGTTCGGGATTAGGTCGTACCGCCGCCGCAGCTGCACGTCGACCTGCGACCAGGCGTTGTCGACGCGGTTCCGCAGCCGGACGAGCCGGTTGTAGAGCAGAACGAGACCGACGACGAGGAGCGCGACGACTGCGAGGACGATCCAGAGCATCGGCGGACCGTAACGCTAGGCTAGGACGGATGGCAACAGTCGCCGGTCTCTTCACCTCGCCCGGGCGCAAGAGCGGCGTCTCGACCGCGCACGAGCGCGTGCGTGCTGTCGCCGGGCACGGCTTCGACGGGTGCGCGCACGCGAATCCGCCGAAGCGGGAGGTGCTGTTCGTCTCCCAGGATCATCTCGACGGGCTCGACCTCGCGCCCGGCGCGATTCGCGAGAACGTGACCGTCGCCGGCGCCGACGTGCAGCAGTGGCCCGTTGGCCAGCGCGTGCGTGCCGGCGAGGCGCTGTTCGAGATCACCATGGTGTGCGACCCGTGCCACCGCATGGACGAGCTCCGGCCCGGGCTCCGCAGCCGGCTCGACGGCAAGCGCGGCATGCTCGCGCGGGTCGTCGAGGGCGGCGACGTCGCCGTCGGGGACGAGCTGTCGCCGCTGTAGCTCGGATCAACATCGCGCCGGTGAAGAGCCTCGGGCTCGAGCACCCGCAGGTGATCGCTCTCGAGTCTTCCGGCGTCGCCGAGAACCGGCGCTTCTTCTTGATCCAGGAGGACGGGCGGCTCTTCCGAGGCGCCTACCACGGGCCGCTCGTGCGGGTTCGGCCGGAGTACGACTCGGGCGCGGAGCGCCTGACGCTCCACTTTCCGGACGGATCGAGAGCCTCCGGGGACGCCGTGGGCGAGGAGCCTGCGCTCGGTGACTTCTGGGGCCGCCCCGTCCCGGGACGCGTCCTGGCGGTGGAGCTCTCCGACGCACTCTCGGAGTACGCCGGCCGGCACCTGCGACTTCTGCGAGCGGCGGAGGCCGGGATCGGCACCGACTCGCTCCATCCCGTTTCGCTGCTCGGCGACGGCTCCGTCGCGAAGCTCGCCGGTCGCCTCGGGCAGGCAGACCTCGATCCGCGCCGGTTCCGCATGCTCCTCGAGCTGAGTGGAATCGAGGCCCACGCGGAGGACGAGTGGCAGGGAAGCCTGCTGCAGGTGGGCGCTGCGGTGGTGCGGCTCGGTGGTCCCGTCGGGCGGTGCGCGAACATCACGTACGACCCGGAGAGCGGCCTGCGCGACTTCGACGCGCTCCGTGCGATTCGCGAGTACCGCGGCACGATCGACGGCGAGGTCTGCTTCGGCGTCTACGCGGACGTCGTCGAGCCGGGTCGTGTGCGCGTGGGGGACGAGGTCGCGCCCGTCTAGCGGCGCGCGACGAAGACGAAGTCCTCCTCGCCCGCGTAGGGCCGGCGGTCGAACCAGCCGTAGTGCGCCTCGACCTCGAAGCCGGCGCGGTCGAGGAGACGGCGCCACTCGATCGGCGAGAGCCACGCGAGCACCATCGTCGACGCCTCCTCGCCGCGGCGGACGGAGAGCGTCAGCGTGCGCTCGCCCTCGTCCCAGTCTGCCCGCTCGAAGATGCCCGGCTCCCGCTCGAGCCAGCGGCCGTGGGTCGCCTCGATGTCCTCGCTGCTCGGCGCGAACACGTCGAAGACGAGCCTGCCGCCGGGGAGGAGCAGGGAGCCCGCCGCCCCCAGCGCCCGCTCGCGGTCGCGCTCCGTCGTCATGTGCAGGAGCGAGCGGAACGGCACGAGCACGAGCGGCACCCGCTCCGCGACCGGTGGGTCACGCAGATCGCCGAGCCGCAGGTCGACCAGCTCCTCGACGCCGGCGGCCGCCGCCCGCTCGCGGGCGACCTCGAGCATGGCTGCCGAGCCGTCGACGCCGATCACGCGCACCCCGGCCCGCGCGACCGGCACCGCGATCCGGCCCGTTCCGCACGCGAGCTCGACCACCGGGCCGCCCGAGCGCCGCGCCTCCTCGACGTAGAACTCGATGTCCTCGGTGACGCTGTGGCTCCACGGGTCGTAGAGCCGGGCGATCCGGTCGTACGGAGATTCGTCGCTCATCCGTTCTCGGATCGGCACACAGACGGCGCCCCGCGCGGGTTACGCTCAGAGCGGGGTGGAGGAGCGGCGGCCCCCACGGACGTGCTCACCGCGGCCGCCGCGCGACCCAGACGAACTCCTTCGCTCCCGGGCCGAAGGGCTCGCGCGCGAAGCCGCCGAAGAGGGCCTCGACCTCCAGCCCCGCGACGTCGAGCAGCCCTTCCCACTCCGACCTCGTCACCCACCAGAGCGAGACCGAGGCGCCCTCGTCCAGCACGAGGTCGAGCCGGTTGTCGTGGGGATGGTGCGTGACGACGTGGCCGATCCCGCTCTGCACCTCGTGCACGCCGTCGTTTCGCGCGGCGATGTGGTGATCGAAGACGAAGGCGTTCCACGCGAACCGTCCTCCCGGTCGCAGCGCCGCGTGCACCCGCTCGAAGACGCGGCGACGGTCGGTCCACGTCGGCAGGTGGAGGAGCGAGCGGAAGGGGCAGTAGACGAGGGCCGCCGGTTCCTCGAGCTGCAGCTCGCGCATGTCGCCGACTCGCAGGTCGAGCTCGACGCCGGCCGCGCTCGCCCGCTCGCGCGCGCCGGCGAGCATCGCCGGCGAGGCGTCGATGCCGATCACGACCTGCCCTGTCGCCCGGGCGACCGGCACGGCCACGCGGGCGTTGCCCACAGCCAGCTCGACGATCGGTCCGTCCGCCTCACGGGCCAGCTCCACGTACCAGTCGACGTCCTCCGTCATGTGGGCCGACCAGTCGTCGTAGACGGCCGCGAACGCGTCGTAATCGCTCAAGAGGCCGATGCTATCGTCGCGCGATGGACGCCACGGCCCTGGAGATCGAGGCACGGACCGCCGTCGCTGCGGCGGCCGACCTTCACGAGCTGGAGGCCGCCCGCGTTCGCTATCTCGGCCGCAAGAGCGACCTGAAGCTCGCGCTGCGGGAGGTGCGCGACCGCAAGACCGGCATGGCCTTGAACGCGGCGCGCGCCGCGATCGAGGAGACGCTGGCGGCGCGCGAGGAGGAGCTGCGCCGTGCCGAGCTCGAGCGTGCGCTCGCTGTGGACGTGCTCGACGTGACGCTGCCCGGGGAGGAGCTCCACCTCGGCTCGCTCCATCCGACGACGCTGACGCGCCGGCTGATCGAGGACTCGTTCCTCGGGCTCGGCTACGAGGTGCTCGACGATCGCGAGGTCGAGACCGTCGAGTACAACTTCGACAAGCTGGCCTTCCCGCCCGCCCACGCGACGCGGTCTCCGCGCGACACGTTCTTCCTCGACGCGGAGCGGCTGCTCCGGACGGAGACCTCGCCGTCCCAGATCCACATCATGGAGCGGAAGCCGCCGCCGATCTACATGGTCTCGATCGGCCGCGTCTACCGGCGGGACGAGATCACGGCGACGCGCTTCCCGATCTTCCACCAGTTCGAGGGGCTCGCCGTCGACCGGCACCTCACGCTCGCGGACCTGAAAGGCACGTTGCTCCACGTCATGCGCGCGCTGTACGGCGAGGAGCGGCAGGTGCGATTCCGGACGCATTTCTTCCCGTTCACCGAGCCGTCCATCGAGCCGGATGTCTCCTGCCCGATCTGCGAGATGCGCGGCTGTCGGACGTGCAAGTACACCGGCTGGATCGAGATGGGCGGCGCCGGCATGGTCGACCCGCTGGTCTTCGAGAACGTCGGCCTCGATCCCGAGGAGTGGACGGGGTTCGCCTTCGGGTGCGGCATCGAGCGCGCCGCCCAGCTCCGGCACGGCATCCCCGAGATCAGGCCGTTCTGGGAGAACGACCTCCGCGTCCTGAGGCAGTTCTGATGCGGGTCCCGTTGAGCTGGCTCCGGGACTACGTCCCGATCGAGATGCGCGTGGGGGAGCTGTCCGACCGGTTGGACGTGTCGACTGCGGTCGTGGCTGCGATCGAGGAGAAGGGCGTTCCCGACGAGGACGGCAACCTGGGCCGCTTCCGGGTCGGCAAGGTCCTCGAGGCGGGCAAGCACCCGAATGCCGACCGCCTCCAGCTGTGCCGGGTCGACGTCGGCGAGGCCGAGCCGGCTCAGATCGTCTGCGGGGCGTGGAACTTCGGTGCCGGCGCGACCGTCGCCGTGGCGCTGCCCGGGGCCGTGCTCCCCGACGGGCTGCAGCTGGAGCGCCGGGAGCTGCGTGGGGCGGTGTCCGAGGGGATGATCCTCTCCGAGCGCGAGCTGGAGCTCGGCACCGACCACACCGGGATCATCGTGCTCGAGGAGGGCGAGCCGGGCACGCCCCTCGCCGATCTCCTCCCGCTCCGTGACGTCGTGCTCGACCTCGAGATCACCGGCAACCGGCCCGATCTCCTCTCGGTCTACGGGATCGCCCGTGAGGTCGCCACCCTGTACCGCCTCGACCTGGCACCACCGCCCGGCTTCGACCCGGATCCCGTCGGCGACGAGCAGGTCGACGTCAGGATCGAGGACTTCGAGGGTTGCCCGCGCTACATCGGCCGCCTGTTCCGTGACGTACGGGTCGGCGCTTCGCCAGCTTGGTTGCGCGCACGACTCTCGGCCGCGGGCGTGCGCCCGATCTCGAACGTCGTCGACGTGACGAACTACGTGATGCTGGGGCTCGGCAACCCGCTGCACGCGTTCGACCACGACACGCTCGCGGGCGGCCGCATCGTCGTGCGGCGGGCACGGCCGAGCGAGAAGCTGCGCACGCTCGACGGCGTCGAGCGCGCGCTCGAGCCGACAGACCTGATGATCGCGGACGCCGAGCGCTCGGTCGCCCTCGCCGGGATCATGGGCGGCGAGGAGACGGAGATCGGTGAGCGGACGACGAACGTCCTGCTCGAGGCGGCGAACTTCGAGCCGACGTCGCTGTGGCGGACGTCCGAGCGCCTGCGCCTGAGGACGGAGGGCTCGAATCGCTGGGAGAAGGGCGTCGACCCGTACCTCGCTGCGCAGGCCGCGGCGTGGGCGAGCGAGCTGATCGTGGGGCTCACCGGCGCGCGGTTCGTCGGGCACACCGACGCGAAGGGCGAGCTCCCGGAGCCGCCGGTCGTCCCGTTCCGCCCCGACCGTGCGAGCGCGGCGATCGGCCTCGAGATCCCGGCGGAGGAGCAGGAGGAGATCCTCACGCGCCTCGGCCTCGAGCGCCGCGACGGCTCGTACCGGGTGCCGACCTGGCGTGCGCGCGATCTCCGGCGCGAGGTCGACCTGATCGAGGAGGTGGCGCGGTTCACGCTGGACGAGGTCCCCTTCACGCTGCCGCTGCGCCGCGAGATGGAGGGGCAGCTGACGCCCGCGCAGCGCGTCCGGCGGCGGGTGGAGGACTCGTTGGCGGCGCTCGGCTTCTCGGAGGTGTACACACCGTCCCTGCGCGAGCAGGACGACGATCCCGAGGCTCTGAGGCTCCCGGAGCCGATCACCGTCGAGCTCGCCGTCCTGCGCACCGAGTTGCTGCCCTCGCTCGTCGAGGTGGCGCGGCGGAACGCGGAGGTCGGCAACGAACGGGTGTCGCTCTTCGAGATCGCGCGCGTCTACCTTCCGCGCGGAGCCGGGGAGCTGCCGGAGGAGCGGTTGCACGTCGCCGCCATCGCCGAGGGCGGGTTCTTCACGGCGAAGGGGGCAGCCGAGGCCCTCCTCCGCGGTCTGCACGCCGGCACGACCTGGGAGCGCGGCGAGCACCGGCTCCTGCATCCGGGCAAGACGGCGCGCACGGCGCTGGGCATCGTCGGCGAGCTGCACCCGGCCGTGCTCGAGGGGTCGTGGAGCGCCTTCGAGCTGGATCTGGACGCCCTCACGGCGGCGACGCGCGAGCCCGTCCAGTACGAGGACGTGGTCACGTATCCGGCTGTGAAGCAGGATCTCGCGTTCGTCGTCGACGAGGCTGTCACGGCCGCCGAGCTGATGACCGCCGCGCGCGAGGCCGGCGGACCCGAGCTGCGCTCGCTGCGCGTGTTCGACGTCTACCACGGTGAGCAGATCGGTGCCGGCAAGAAGTCGCTGGCGTTCCGGGTCGAGTTCCAGTCGCCGGAGCGGACGCTCTCGGACGAGGACGCTGCAGCGCTGAGAGAGCGCATCGTCGCCGAGCTCGCGCAGCGGTTCGGCGCCGAGCTGCGCGCGTGAGCTAAGCCGACCGTGAGCTAGACGGACGAGGGCGCGAGGCGGTCCGCGAGCGCCTCGAGGATGCGCAACTGGATGCGCGGCGAGTGCTCGAGCAGCGTGCGGAAGCGGCCGTCCGTGATCACGAGGAGCCGTGCCGGCGACGTCGTCGTGACGGTCGCCGTCCGCGGCGACCGCGAGACGAGCGCGATCTCGCCGAAGAAGTCTCCGGGACCGAGGGTGTTCACCTTCCGGCCGCCGCGGCGCACCGTCGCCGTGCCTTCGAGGAGCACGAAGAACTCGCGGCCGCGGTCGCCCTCGCGCGTCAGCTCCTTGTCCTCGCGGACATCGATCTCGTCCGCGATCTTCGCCACCTCTGCGACCTCCGCCTTGCTGCAGTGCGCGAACAGCGGCACGCTGCGGATGAGGTCGACCTTCGCGTTTCGTCCGAGCGCCACCTCGTGCGAGTGTAGTCGGCGCAATCCGAACCGGCCGCAACTGCGTAGGGGACCCACGATGCGACTCCGCTCCCTGCTCGTCCTGGCCGCCGCCGCCGCGCTCCTGACCCCGGGCGAGGCGCTCGCCCAGAACCCACGCCTCCAGGCGACCGTGGGCCCCGGCTTCACGATCGGCCTGCGCGGGCCTGACGGGTCCGCCGTGACGCAGCTCGCACCGGGGACCTACGACATCGTCGTCCAGGATCTCTCGGAGGAGCACAACTTCCACCTGCAGGGGCCGGGCGTGAACGAGACCACCACCCTCGCCTTCGTCGGCACCGTCACGTGGACCGTCACGTTCACCAACGGGCGCTACACGTTCGTCTGCGACCCGCACAGCGCCCACATGAACGGCAGGTTCACCGCCGGCACGCCGCCGCCGCCGGCACCGGTCGTCAAGCGGCTCGTCGCCACCGTCGGGCCTAGGGCGGTGATCACGCTGCGCGACCCGCGTGGGCGCCGACTCACCCGCCTCACGCCCGGGCGTTACCGGATCGTCGTCCGCGACCGCTCGCGCGTCCACAACGTGCACCTCGCGGGCGCGGGCATCAACCGCAAGACCACCAAGGTGGGCCGCGGCACGGTCACCTGGAACGTGCGACTGCGGGCCGGGACGCTCCGCTGGTGGTCGGACGCGAGCCCGAAGAAGCTGCGCGGCAGCGTCCGCGTGCGGCAGCTCTAGGCGCGCCGGCTCGGCTTGACGAGTCCGGCGTCGGGCCCGCCCGCGGCGTGGGTCTCGGCCTCGCGCTCGAGCTCCGAGTTCAGCTCTGCGCCGAAGAGCAGCGCGAAGGCGGAGTAGTTCAGCCACAGGAGCAGCACGACGCCGCTCGCGAGGGAGCCGTAGGTCTTCGAGTACGAGTCGGAGAAGCTCGTCCAGAGGGCGAAGAGGCCCGAGAGGCCGAGCCACGAGAGCGAGCCGACGAGCGAGCCCGGCGAGACCCATCTCCACTTGCGCGCGTCGAGGTTCGGCGCGAGGTAGTAGACGAACGCGAAGAAGAGGAGGATCGCGACGAAGGCGATCGGCCAGCGCAGGATGTTCCAGACGAGGTCGAAGGCGTCGCCCAGCCCCGCCTTCGCGGCGATCGCGTTGCCCAGCGGCCCGCCGAACACGATCAGGAGCAGCAGGCCCGCCGTCGTGAGGCCGGTCAGCCCGACGAGCAGCACCGCGATCAGGCGCGTCAGCCAGAACGGCCGGGTCTCGGTGCGCTCGTAGGCGCGGTTGATCGCCTTGATCACGGAGTTCATCGCGCCGCTCGCGGCCCAGGTGGCGCCGGCGAGGCCCACGGTGAACGCGACGACGGACGTGCTGTGCGTCGTCTCCTCCTGGAGCGTCTCGATCGTGTCGATCACCGCGTCCGGCGCGATCGGCGCCAGGAACTCGCGCAGGGCGTCGTACGCTCCGACGAGGTCGAGCAGGCCGACGAGGAAGATGACCGCGGGGAAGAAGGCGAGCAGCGAGCTGTAGGCGATCTGCTGCGCGAGCCCCATGCAGTCGTCGGCGAGGAACTCCGTGAAGCTGCGCCTCAGCACGTCGAGCCATTCGCGGAGCGAGAGCCGGTGCGGGCTCGTCGGCACCCGCCCGACCCGGGCACGCTCGACGCGCGAGCTCATCGTGCGGCTAGCGCTCGCGGCCGCGGCGGGCGAGCAGGCGCATGGTCGCGCCGATGCCGCCGGCGAGGAAGAAGCCGGCGCCGAGCGCGCCGGCCGCGACCGCGGGCAGCTTCGCGCGCAGCTTGCCGGCGATGTCGGTGGCCTCGCCGAGGCCCTCGCGCAGCTCCTCGACCGCCTGGGCGAGCTGCTCGCGCTCCGACTCGATCTCGCGGCGGACGGTGTCGGGCGTGCGCCCGTTCAGGCTAGTGGTCGCCATTCGCCTTCAACGCCTCGGTCGTGAGCTTCGCCTCGCGGATCGCCTGCTCCGGGAGCGGCGGCGTGCCGCGCCTGAGGCGCGAGCGCGCGAGCAGGCCGAGGACGACAGCGAGCAGCAGCAGGCCGACCGTCACGAGCAGCAGTGCGAGCCAGGTGTCGAGCACGATCGCCAGGGCGACCGCGATCGTCGCCAGGCCGAAGCCGAGCGCGTAGAGCACGACCAGCGCGGCGCCGATGCCGAGCCCGGCTCCCGCCCCCAGCGCACC
>DASUOK010000083.1:0-12168 GCA_036276675.1 Gaiellaceae bacterium
TCGCTGATCGTCGCCGACCTGCCGGTGGACGAGCGGCCCGAGCTGCGCCGCGTCCAGCTCGTGGCGCCCACCTCGACCGACGAGCGCATCCGCCTGGGTGCCGAGCGCACCGACGGTTGGCTGTACCTGGTCGCGGTCACGGGCACGACAGGCGCGCGCGAGGACGTCTCCCCCGCGCTCGCCGGCCTAGCCGCCCGCGCCCGCGCACTCGCGGGCGACGTCCCGCTCTACGCCGGCTTCGGGATCTCGACGCCCGCGCACGCGCGCGCCGCCGCGGCCGTCGCCGACGGTGTCGTGGTCGGCTCGCGGGCGGTCGAGGCGGCCGCCGCCGGGCCTGGAGCGCTGCGCGACTACGTCGCCGGCCTCCGCGCGGCGCTCGACGGGCCCTGACGGCGGGAACGCGCTACTGGTGCATCGGCGCGGGCGAGCCCGGCAGGTGCAGCAGGTTCTCGACCTCCCGGACGCCCTGCACCGAGCGCGCGCGGGCGACGAGCTCGTCGATCAGCTCCGGTGACTCGACCTCGCCGCGCAGCTGCACAACCCCGTGCTGGGCGTTCACGTCGACGGTGCCCTTCGGCGAGTCGGCCGCGCGGAAGAGCTCGGTCTCGACCTTCGCCTTCAGCGTCCCGTCGTCGAAGTCCTTCGGCTGCTCGCGCAGGTGCGTCGCCTTCTGCTTCAGCCCGTGCGCCTCGCTCGCGACGCCCCGTGCGGCGCGGCTGCCGCTGCGGGCGCCGCGCCGGAAGAAGGCGGCGACGCGGTCGCGCAGCAGCGCCCGCCGACGCCGGCCCGACTCCGGATCCAGCAACCAGGCGATCCCTGCCGCGGCAGCTGCCAGTAGTGCAACCTTTCGCATGCGTCCTCCTCGTTTCTCCTCGTTTGCTTCACGCAGGTCCCTACCGCATCGCGGCGGGGCCAAACTCGGCCGCCGTGGGCGCGGTCTCGAGGGTAGGTTTCCGGCGACGTGGTGACCGTGCTCGTGGACGCGCAGAACGTCCGTCGCTCGCTCTGGCCGAATCTCTCGCCCGAGGAGCTCGTGGCGCGCTGCGGCGACTGGGCGACCGCGAATGGCATCGGCGCGCTCGTGGTCTTCGACGGCCCCGCGCCGGACACACCGGCGGTCGAGGGGCTCGAGGTGGTCGGAACCGCGGGCGAGAGCGCCGACGACCGGATCGCGACCGAGGCCGGCCGCTGCGCCGCCGCCGGCGAGCCGTACTGGCTCGTGACGTCCGACCGGGCGCTGAGGGCACGGGCTGGAGCGGCAGCCGAGCGCACGATCGGCGGCGGGGCCTTCGTCCGCGAGCTGACGGAGGCGGCATGAGCGAGATCTCGCTGAGGGGCAGCCTGCTCGTCGCCGCCCCCTCCCTGCTCGACCCGAACTTCCACCGCACCGTCGTGCTCGTCGCCGAGCACGGCGACGCGGGCGCGATGGGGGTCGTGCTGAACCGACCGTCCGAGACGGCGGTCGCGGAGGCCGTGCCCGAGCTCGCCGAGCTGGCGGGGGACGAGGAACCGGTCTTCGTCGGCGGTCCGGTCGCGGCCGACTCGCTGCTGGCGCTCGCCGAGGTGGACGAGCCGGAGGACGTCACGGAGCCGGTCGTCGGCTCGGTCGCGTTCGTCCAGGACCCGCACGTCGCGGCGCGGCGAGGTCGTGTCTTCGTCGGCTACGCCGGCTGGTCGCCGGGCCAGATCGAGGCCGAGCTCGACGAGGACTCCTGGATCGTCGTTCCCGCGCACCCGGACGACGTCTTCAGCGACGACCCGGACGAGCTCTGGAGCGCCGTGCTGCGCCGCCAGGGCGGCCCGCTGGCGCTCCTCGCGACGATGCCGCCCGACCCGACGCTCAACTGATGCAGCTCCCGGCCGAGGCGCGCGCCCTGCTCGAGTCCGACGCGCTCGCGCATCTCGTGACGCTGAACGCGGACGGCAGCCCGCAGGTGTCGATCGTCTGGGTGGGGCTCGACGGCGACGAGATCGTGTCGGCGCACCTGCGCCCGCAGCAGAAGCTGCGCAACATCCGGCGGGATCCGCGCATCGTGCTCTCGCTCGAGGGGACCGAGACGACCTCGATCGGGCTGCGCGAGTATCTCGTCGTGCACGGGCGCGCACGGCTCGAGGAGGGCGGCGCCGCCGAGTGGCTCCAGCACCTCGCCCGCACCTACATCGGGCCAGACGCGGTCTTTCCGCCGATGCCCGATCCGCCGCCCGGCTGGCGCACCGTGATCACGGTCGAGCGCCTCGGCGGCGTCGGGCCGTGGGCGGGCTGAACCGCCCTAGTTGCTCTGGGCGAGGAGCTCGCTGCGCTCGCGCTCGTGCTCCGGCTCCAGCTCGGACACCCGCGGGACACGGCGGAGCATCACCAGGCCCACCAGGAGGAGCACCGCCTCCACGAGCGTGATGGCGAGGCGATTCAGCACGATCGCACCGAGGGCCACGCCCTCCCCGACGACCGCGAGCAGCAGGCCGTACACCGACGCCTCGCGCACGCCGAGGCCGGACGGCGCGAAGACCGCCAGCACCGCGACGATCGCGCCGACCGCGCTCGCCCCGCCGAGGAACGGGATCGTCGAGAGCGCGGGGTCACCCCCGACCGAGCGGAGCAGGAAGAAGAGCGCGAGCCCGCCGAGTGGCCACGTGAGCGCGTAGAAGCCGAGCAGCTGGAAGACCGTGCGCGAGTTCAGCGGCGCCACGTCCTCGGCCCCGAAGGGCCTGAGCAGCCGCGTCGCGACGGCGCGGAAGACCGAGGGCCAGAGCAGGATCGTGACCACCACTGCGAAGGCGGCGAGCGGCAGCAGCGGGGCATCGACGCCGCCGACGAACGCCAGCCCGACGGCGAAGACGCCGACCCCGGCGATCGCCGAGAGCCCCGCCTCGAGCAGGATCGTCGCCAGCACGACAGGTGTGTCCTTCACGCCGAACCGGCGCAGCGCGACCACGCGTGCCGCCGGCGTCCACACGCCGCCCGGAATGTACTTCGCGAGCATCGAGAGCATCTCGGCCTGCAGCGCGACGCTGTAGCGGACCCGGATCCCGTAGGCCGCGAGGATCCGCATCCAGCCGAGCACGAAGACGAGGTAGTAGGCGGCGAGCACCGCCAGCGCGAGCCCGAGGTCGAGCAAGCTCGCGTTCCGAAGGCGTGGCGCGGCGTCGGCCCACACGTCGCGCAGCGCCCAGGCGAGCGCCCCGATGAAGATCCCGAGCAGGATGAACTGGAGGGAGACGACGACGCCGCGGCGGCGCAGCGGTGCGGGGACCCGGGCGCGCAGCGTCATGCCTCTAGCGTACGCGCCGGGCGAGCCGGTAGACGCCGCCGCGAGGGAGCTCGGGTACCGCGTCGCGGGTCACGAGCCACGCGTCGGCGGCACCTTCGAGGAACGCCGTCAGAGCGGGCCGGCCCGGATCCGCGAGCAGCACCTCGCCAGCGAGCCGCGGCAGCAGCTCGAGCAGCTGCGGCACGTTGCGCCGCTCGTACAAGACGTCCGCGGCCACCACGAGGTCGAACGGTGCCCGCGCGAGGAGCGCGTCCGCATCCGCCCACGCGACCCGCAGCGTCTCCAGCTGGGCGCCGTTCGCGCGCGCGTTCCGCTGCGCGTAGGCGAGCGCGTCGGTCGACCAGTCCGTCGCGAGCACGTGCGCCCCCTCGAGCGCCGCCACGATCGCCGGCAGCGCCAGGCCGCACCCGAGCTCGACCACGCGCGACCCGCGCGGCCTCCGGGCGGCGACGGCAGCGGCGAGCGCGACCGCGCTCGGCCAGAGCTCCGCCCAGTAGGGCAGGAACTCCTCGTGCTCGAACGCCTCCTCGTCGATCAGCGCGGTCGCGTCGGGCGGATGGGCGAGCGTGACCAGGCGGCCCCCCACGTCGAGGTTCTCGGTCACGTCCACCGGGGTAGTCTCGCCGCGTGCGCACCCGCCGCCTCGGCTCCAGCGACCTGCACGTCTCGGAGATCAGCCTCGGCTCCTGGCTGACCTATGCCGGCGGCATCGCCCGCGCGCAGGCGGAGGCGTGCGTCGCGCGCGCGTTCGAGCTCGGGATCAACTTCATCGACACCGCGAACAGCTACGGGCGCGGCGCCGCCGAGTCGTTCCTGGGCGAGGTCCTCGCCGGGCGGCCCCGCGACTCGTACGTGCTCGCGACGAAGCTCTACTTCCCGATGTCCGACCGCGACTACGGCCTCTCGCGCCAGCAGGTCCTGAAGCAGATCGACGGCTCGCTCGCGCGGCTGCGCACCGACTACGTCGACCTCTACCAGTGCCACCGCTTCGACGACGAGACACCTCTGGAGGAGACGATGGCGGCGCTCGACGAGGTGGTGCAGGCCGGCAAGGCGCGCTACCTCGGCGTCAGCGAGTGGACGGCGCCGCAGATCGAGGCGGCGCTCGCGCTGCCGGGCGGTCGCCACCTCGTCTCGAACCAGCCGCAGTACTCGCTGCTCTACCGCGTCCCCGAGCAGGAGGTGATCCCGCTCTGTGCCGGGCGCGGGATCTCGCAGATCGTCTGGTCGCCGCTCGCGCAGGGCGTCCTCACCGGCAAGTACCGGCCCGGCGAGCCGCCGCCCGAGGACACGCGCGCGACGTCGGAGGAGATGGGCGGCTTCATCGACCGCTGGCTCGAGCAGGACGTGCTCGAGGCGGTGCAGCGCCTGCGGCCCATCGCCGACGAGCTCGGCCTGACACTGCCGCAGCTCGCGCTCGCCTGGGTGCTGCGAGAGCCGAACGTCGCCTCCGCGATCGTGGGAGCGACACGCCCCGAACAGGTCGAGGCGAACGCGGCCGCGGCAGGCATCGACCTCGACGACGTGACGCTCGAGCGGGTCGACGAGGTCCTGGGGCAGAGCCCGGTCACGAGCTGACCTCGATTGACAGCGGCGGTGCCGGGCGAGAGGATCGCCTGACATGACACGCTGGTCGCGGACGCTCACACTCCTCGCGGCGCTCGCCTGCGGTATCGCCGCGCTCGGGGGCGGCCCTGCGGGCGCGGCGCCTTCCCCCTCGGCGGTCGAGCAGCGCGACGCGAACGGGCTCCTCGGCCTCGTCGGCGTCGACCACGTCGGCCTCACCGTGCCGGACATCGACGAGGCGGTCGCCTGGTTCGAGGACGTCCTCGGCTGCAGCGCGCCGCTCACCTTCGGCCCCTTCGCCGACCCGACCGGCACGTTCATGCAGGACCTGCTGGACGTGGATCCACGCGCGGTGATCGAGCAGATCACGGTCATCCGCTGCGGGCGCAGCGCCAACATCGAGCTGTTCGAGTACGAGGCGCCCGACCAGCGGACGAGCTTCCCGAAGAACTCGGACTGGGCCGGCCACCACGTGGCCTTCTACGTCACCGACATCGACGCGGCCGTCGCGCACCTGCAGGCGAAGGGCGTCGAGAAGCTGCTCGGCCCGCTGCCGGTCACGGACGGCCCTGCCGCCGGACAGACGATCAACTACTTCCGGGCGCCGTTCGGCACCTACGTCGAGCTGATCAGCTACCCGCAGGGGATGGCGTACGAGCGGGAGCCGAGCCGGCCGCTCTGGTCACCGAAGCGCAACGGCCTCGACCCGGTCGCGACGACCGTCCCGGGGCTCCTCGGCCTCGATCACGTCGGCATCACCGTGCCCGACGTGGACGAAGCAGTCGCCTGGTTCGAGGACGTGCTCCGCTGCCACGCGCCGCTCTCCTTCGGCCCGTTCGCCGATCCCGTCGGCACGTTCATGCAGGACCTCCTCGGCGTCCATCCCCGCGCGGTGATCGAGCAGATCCGGATCGTGCGCTGCGGGAACGGCGCCAACATCGAGCTCTTCGAGTACACGGCGCCCGATCAGGAGCGCACGTTCCGCCGCAACTCCGACTTCGGCGGCAAGCACATCGCCTTCTACGTCAGGCACATCGACAAGGCCGTGGCGTACATGGAGTCCAAGGGGGTCGAGAAGCTGCTCGGCCCGCTCGCCGTCACCGACGGCCCCGCCGCCGGCCAGACGATCAACTACTTCCGCACGCCGTTCGGCACCTACGTCGAGCTGATCAGCTACCCGCACGGGATGGCGTACGAGGCCACCGCCGAGATCCCGCTCTGGGATCCGCGCGACAACCGCCCGTAGCGACACCATCTTCGGCAAGGAATCAGTAGGTTTCCGCGCCGAAATCGGTGGTTTCGGCGATGCGCGCCGACCCCGGCGCTGACACGCTGAGGGCGGACAGTCAAGCGTCGCCTCCCGCTCCCGGCGGCCTCGAGCGGGGCGGCGGCAGGAGGTGAACCCCCATGACGCGCTCACTTGCCAGCCTCGGGCTGGGTGCGCTGTTGGTCCTGGGGCTCGCCACAGGACTCGCGACGAGCGGCCTTGCGGCGAACTCCGATCCACCGAACCAGGGAGACCCGGACAAGGTGCTCACGGTCTTGTCCGGCTACGTCTGCACGGGCACCGTGACGCCGCTCGAGAAGGTCGAGGTGGGTGGCGACGTGAAGACGCTCACCGTGACGGCGTCCCTGCCGATCGTCTCCGTCACCATCAAGTCGGGCGAGAAGGCGGCGCTCGTCGGCGCGACGTGGACGGCCGACTACCTGTCGGGGACGATCACGATCACGCAGGGCTGGTCGAACTACGTCGTCTGGGTGTGCACCGGGTCGACCACGACCACGACGGACACGAGCACGACGGACACGACGACCACGACGGACACCACGACGACGGACACCACCACCACGACGACGACGACGACGGAGGCGACGACCACGACGGAGGCGACCACCACGACCGAGACGACGCCGATCGTGCCGGCCGCTCCGCTCACGCCGCCGGCGACGCCGAAGCCCAAGCCCACGCCGAAGCCCGCGGGTGAGCTCGCACCCGCCCAGACCGCGCCGGTTCGCCCCGCCGCGCCGCTGACCCCGCCGAGGGCAGCAGGAGCGACGCAGGCACCGCCGACGCTGGCCTACACGCCGTGATCGCAGTCGCGGTCACGATCACCGCGGCCGCGACCGCGCTCGCGCTCGGCGCCCCCGCCCCGCACTCGGCGGCGGGGGCGCCCGTCGCGACGCTCGAGATCCCGGCCATCGGTGTCCGGGCGCTCGTGCGAGAGGGTGTCTCCGCCCCGGTGCTCGGACGCGGCCCCGGCCACTATCCGTGGACGAGCCTGCCGAACCACGGCGGGACGATCGGAATCGCCGGGCACCGTGTGACGCACTCGCGGCCGTTCCTGAACCTCAACGAGCTGCGAAGCGGCGACCTCGTCTTGCTGTGGCGGCACTCGCGCCGGTACGCGTACCGCGTCACGACGATGCGGATCGTCGCGCCGACCGACGTCTGGACGCTGCGGCCGGCACCCGTCGAGACGCTCGCGCTCACGGCCTGTCACCCGCCGCGCACCGACGTGCGGCGGCTCGTCGTCTTCGCCGAGCGCGCCGACGCCTGACCCCCGATGAGCGGGCCCTTGCGGGAAAGCCGCAGTTCCTCCGCGTACTTCCTCCGGAGCCGTGCGGTCGCCTGCGCCGGGACACTGGAGCGGAAGCCACCGACGGAAGGACCACATGAGCACGATCGCGGCCGACACCCACGTCGCCGACCTCGTCCTGGAACAGCCCGGACGGGCCCGCGTCTTCGAGCGCTACGGCATCGACTACTGCTGCGGCGGGCGCACCCCCCTCACGGATGCCTGCGCGGAGCTCGGGCTGGAGGCCGACGACGTGATCGCGGCGCTCGAAGCCTCGCCTCCCGTGCCGACGGAAGTCGACTGGACGGCGCGCCCCCTCGCCGAGCTCACGGCACACATCGTCGAGACGCACCACGGCTATCTGCGCGAGGAGCTGCCGCTCCTCCGGGCGCTCGTCGACA
Source organism: Gaiellaceae bacterium (assembly GCA_036276675.1). GTDB lineage: Bacteria > Actinomycetota > Thermoleophilia > Gaiellales > Gaiellaceae > Gaiellasilicea. Next base: position 7,813 of record DASUOK010000083.1, read on the forward strand.
AGGTCGCGCGCGCGCACGAGGACCGCCACCCGGAGCTCGCCGACGTGCACGCGACGTTCACCGCGGTCGCCGACGAGCTCGCGGAGCATCTGGTGACCGAGGAGCGGGAGGTCTTCCCCGCCTGCGCCGCGCTCGAGGCCGGGAGCTCCGACGGGATCGCCGAGCCGATCGGCCGCATGGTGCACGAGCACGAGGTCGTCGCGGCCGGGCTCGCCCGCCTGCGGGAGCTGACGAACGCGCACGAGCCGCCGAGCGACGCGTGCAACTCGTATCGTTCGCTGCTCGACCGCCTGCGGACGCTCGAGACCGACACCCATCAGCACGTGCACAAGGAGAACAACATCCTCTTCCCACGCGCGGAGGCGCTCGCAGAGACGCGCTGAGCGCACGCCGCCGATGTACGAGTGGGCTCTGTTCGCACACCTCGCCGGCGCGATCTCGTTCTTCGCGGGCCTGGCGGTGGCGGCCGTGGGGCAGACGGCGGCGCGCCGCCGCTCGCGCCCGGGCGAGATCGCGGCGCTGCTCGGCACGGCGCGCTGGGGCGTCGTGCTCGTCGCGGCCGGCCTGCTGCTCGTGCTGGGATCGGGCTTCTGGCTGCTCGACCTGACGCTCTACGGCTTCGACGCGTGGATCGTCGCCGCCCTCGCGCTGCTCGCCTTCGCCGTCGTGGCCGGCGGTGTCGGCGGCCAGGCGCCGAAGCGGGCGCGGCGGCTCGCGGAGCGCCTGGCGCGGGAGGACGACGCACCGTCTCGCGAGCTCGAGACGCTCCTGCACGACCGTCTCGCCGAGGCGCTGAACTGGGCTGCTGCAGCCGCGGCCGTGGCGATCCTCGTCCTGATGGTCTGGAAGCCCGGGGCCTGAACGTGATCGAGGAGCTGACACGCGCCGAGGTCGAGGAGCTCCTGCGCGAGCGCACGGTCGGCAGGATCGGCTGCCACGCCGACGGCGTCACCTACGTCGTGCCGGTGATCTACGCCTACGACGGCGAGGCCGTCTACGTCGCCTCGGTGGAAGGCCAGAAGGTCCGGATGATGCGGACGAACCCCCAGGTCTGCTTCGAGATCGACGAGCACGAGCCCGGCGCGTGGCGGAGCGTCGTCGCGCAGGCGCGCTACGAGGAGCTCGCCGGGACGGAGTCGGAGCGCGCGCTCGCGCTCCTGACCGAGCGGTTCGCGGGGACCGGCAGACGCCGCCGCCCCGAGGCGGGTGGTCGTGCCACCGTCTGCTTCCGCCTCGTCCTCGGCGAGACGACGGGCCGCGCCGTCCGCCCGTTCGCGAGCGAGCCCCGCTAGTCGATCAGCTTCCGCGTCATCGCGTGGATCGCGAGTCGCCACATCAGGAAGCCGAAGAGCAGCAGCACCCCGACGGAGACGACGTCCGACCATCCCTCCCAGCCGAAGGCGGCGTGGCGGACGAGCTCGACGCAGTGGTGGAGCGGGTTCAGGTTCCCCAGCGTCTGGGCCCACTCCGGCAGCCGGTCGAGCGGGAAGAACGTCCCGGCGACGAGGAAGAGCGGCGTGAGGACGGCGCTGACGATGTAGCTGAAGTTGTCGATCGACTTCGCGAATCCCGCGGTCATGATCCCGAAGCACGCCCAGCCGTAGCCGGAGATGAAGGCGATGAACGGGACGGCGAGCATCCCCCACGACGGGTCGAGCCCGAAGATCATCGCCACGATCAAGGGCACGTTCCCGTACACGCCGGCGCGAATGGCGATCCAGAGCGCCTCGGCGGTGACGAGCTCCTCGGTATCGACGGGTGCGGCCAGGATCGCGTCGTACGTGCGCTGGAACGCGTACTTGACGTACGTCCCGAACATGGCCGGGAAGGCGCTCGAGAAGAGGACGGCCGTCGCGACCGTGCCGGTGCCGACGAACTCGACGTAGTCGTAGCCCCCGATCGTGCTCACGAGCGAGCCGAAGCCGAAGCCGAAGGCGAGCAGGTAGAGCGTCGGCTCGACCGTCGAGGAGAAGGCGCTCGCGCGCCAGTAAGACGAGTAGTTGACGAGCTCGCGCACGAGCACGCCGGTCACCGCGGAGCGCTCGAACCGCCGCAGGCGACGCTGGCGTCCCGGCCCGAGCCGGGTCTCGGCGGCGACGCTCACCCGATCTCCTCTCCGGTCAGGAGGACGAAGACGTCCTCGAGGTTCGCCGGCCGGCGCTCGCCCGTGACAGCGAAGCCGTTGCCGCTCGCGCCGTCCATCCCGAGGATGGAGATGCTGGTGCCGGTTCGGCGCGTCGCCAGGCCGGCGGCCTGCGCCTGCGCCTCCACCTCGCCGAGCCGCGCCGGCGGCCCGTACACCTCGACGACGTCACGGCCGGCGTGCTCGAGCACGAGGTCGGCCGGAGACCCGGCCGCCACCGCCTTCCCGTGCGACATGATCATGACCGTGTCGCAGAGGCGCTGGGCCTCCTCGATGTAGTGCGTCGACATCAGGATCGTCGTGCCGTCGCTGCGCAGGAGGTCGATCAGCGCCCAGAGCTCCTGGCGCACCTGGGGGTCGAGACCGACGGTCGGCTCGTCGAGGAGCACGAGCCGCGGCCGGTGCACGAGCGCGCGCGCGATCAGGAGGCGCCGTCTCATGCCGCCCGACAGCTTGTCCACCCGCGAGCCTCGTCGATCCTCGAGCTTGGCGAGCGTGAGGGAGCGCTCGATCGCCTCGCGCCGCTCGTGCCGGGCGATGCGGTACAGGTGCGTGAAGACGAGCAGGTTCTGCTCCACCGTCAGCGTGACGTCGAGGTTGTCGAGCTGCGGCGCGACGCCGAGCTGGGCGCGCGCCTGCTTCGACTCCTGCGGCAGCCGGAAGCCGAGCACCTCCAGCTCGCCCTCGTCGGCGATCGCCTGCGCGGTCAGCAGCCGCATCGTCGTCGACTTGCCGGCGCCGTTCGGCCCCAGCAGCCCCACACAGGTGCCTTGTGGGACGTCGAGATCCAACCCGTCGACGGCGGTGATCGCGCCGTAGCGCTTCACCACGCCGCGGAGCCTGATCGCGAGCTCGCTCATCCGGCGTGGCCGCCGGCGTACGAGGGCTCGCCCTCCACCGCCTCGCGGGCCGGGCTGCGCAGGAACACGGCTGCGACCGCGCCGGCGGCGACCGCGAACACGGTGCCGACGACGAACGCCGCGCGATAGCCCTCGGCGAGCGCGGCCAGCGAGCCGTCGTCGCCCGTGACGGCGGCCGCCACGCTCGCCAGCACGGCGAGCCCGAGGGCGCCGCCCATCATGAAGGACGTGTTGACGACGCCCGAGGCGAGCCCGGACTGCTCCGGCGCGACGTCGCTCATCGCCGCGAGCAGCAGCGGGTTCATCGCCATGCCGATGCCGACCCCGAGGACGAGCATGCTCGGGAGCACGTCGATCGTGAAGCTGCCGTTCACCGGCACGCGCGCGAACAGCGCCAGCCCGACGGCCACGAGCGTCATCCCGGCGACGAGCGGCGGCTTGATCCCGAAGCGCAGCACCAGCTTCGCCGAGAGGCCGATGGAGAACGCGCCCATGATCAGGTTCGCCGGCAGGAACGCGAGCCCCACCTCGAGCGGGCTGTAGCCGAGCACGAGCTGGAGGTAGAGGGCCGAGAGGAAGAACATCGCGAACATCGCCGCCGACCAGAGGATGCCGACGACGTTGGCCGTCGCGACGCTGCGGAGGCGGAAGAGCCCGAGCGGCACGAGCGGCGACTCGACCCGTGCCTCGAGCGCGAGGAACAGCGCCACACCGACCGCGGCCGCGCCGAGGAGGCCGAGCGTGCGACCGGACGTCCACCCCTGCTCGTTGCCGTTCACGATCGCGTAGACGGCGACCATGAGCGACGCCGTGACGGTGAGCGCGCCCGCCACGTCGAGCCTGCCGCCGCCGCGCTCACCGCGGCCGCCGGGCAGCAGCAGGAGCGAGAAGACGATCACGGCCGCGCCGACGGGCAGGTTGACGAGGAAGATCCAGTGCCAGCTGAGCAGATCGGTCAGGACGCCACCCGCGAGCACGCCGATCGAGCCGCCGCCGGCGGCGACGAAGCCGATCACGCCCATCGCCTTCGCGCGCTCGGCCGGCTCCGTGAAGAGGGTCATGATCAGCGAGAGCGCGACCGCCGCGACGACGGCGCCGCCGATGCCCTGCACGGCGCGCGCGCCCACGAGCACCTCCTGCGAGGTGGCGAGGCCGCAGGCGAGCGAGGCGAGCGTGAAGAGGGTCACGCCGAGCACGAACACGCGGCGCTGGCCGTAGAGGTCGCCGAGGCGGCCAGCCAGCAGCATCAGGCCGCCGAACGTGAGCGTGTAGGCGTTCACCACCCAGGCCAGCGACGCCTCGGAGAAGCCGAGATCCTCGCGGATCGACGGCAGCGCGACGTTCACGATCGAG
>DASUOK010000084.1:0-8025 GCA_036276675.1 Gaiellaceae bacterium
GCTGGAACCGATCGACGCCGGTCGCATCGTCCTCCACGGGGAGGAGATCACCCACGACGTCGACGTCAACCGCGTCCGGCGCGGTATCGGGATCGTCTTCCAGTCCTTCAACCTCTTCCCGCACATGTCCGTGCTGGACAATGTGACGCTCGGCCCGCGCAAGGTGCTCCGGCTGCCGCGGGCGGAGGCCCGCGCGGGTGCGCTCGAGCTGCTGGGCCGCTTCGGGCTCGCCGACCGCGGTGACGACTACCCCGACCGGCTCTCGGGCGGCCAGCAGCAGCGGGTCGCGATCGTGCGGGCCCTCGCGATGCGGCCGCAGCTCCTCCTGCTCGACGAGGTCACGAGCGCGCTCGACCCGGAGCTCGTCGCGGAGGTGCTGAACGTGATCCGCGAGCTCGCCGAGGGTGGGATGACGATGCTGATCGCGACCCACGAGATGGGCTTCGCGCGCGACATCGCGAACCGCGTCTGCTTCCTCGACGAGGGCGTGATCCTCGAGCAGGGGCCGCCCGGGCAGATCTTCACGAGCCCGGTGGAGCCGCGCACGCGGCAGTTCCTCGACCGGATCATCGCCGCCGGCCGGCTCTGACCGCAGCCGCGGCCGCGAGTACAGTGAGGCGATGCTGGACGGCGGGACGCGGACGGACGTGACGCTCGAGCCGCTCGACGATTGGATTGTCGTGGAGCCGCTCGACGAGACGGAGACACCCACCGGGCTGATCGTGCCGGCCAACGAGGCGGCGCAGACGCGCACGGCGCTCGTCGCGGCCGTCGGCCCGGAGGTGGAGTCGATCGAGCCCGGCGACAAGGTGCTCTTCCCGCGCGACGCCGGCTACGAGGTGCGCGTCGCGGGCGCCTCGCACCGCGTGCGCGTGCTGCGCCGCGAGGACCTGCTCGCCCGCGTGCACGACTAGCTGCCGACGACGTACCAGAGCACGAACACGAGCGCTCCCCACGTCCAGACGGCGAGTGTCGCCGTCGTGATGACCCGAAGCGGCCGTGAGACCCGCGCGGCGGCCAGCGCCGCGGCGAGGACGAGCGGGACGCCGAGCGGAAAGGCGACGAGCGCCCAGCCCTCGTCCCACCCGGGCCAGTCGCCGCCGTCGACGGCGTCGGTCAGCATCAGCAGGAACACCGCGGCGACGAAGGCGGCGGCGACGAGGAGCGGCAGCGCGCGCATCGGGCGGGAAGGGTACTCGTGAGTACCACGAACGGAAACACCGCAAATTGCAGTAGGGTCGCTTGCCCACTGGCGGGCGGTCTGACAGATTCGCCCGGTTCCGTCGTCTCCAGAAGGAGCTCCGTTGCCGCAGGAGTCCCACCAGAGCGAGGTGACCTTCGTCCTCGAGTGCGTCGAGTGCGGCGCCCGCGACGAGCGCGGGCGCGACTGGAAGGCGTACGTCACGACGGACGACACGTTGCTCGTCTACTGCGACGTGTGCGCCGAGCGCGAGTTCGGCGACTGACGAGAAGACGTCGGCCGGGGCGCGGGCTGAGCCCGCGTCCCGGCCGAGTCGAAGTCGACACTGTGGGCTGCGGCTCCCGCAGCGCCGATGCCCCTCCATCGACTGAGGGCTCCGCGGCAGCGATCCCTCGAACGGGTGAAGCGGCGCGGTCAACGCCGATCGGGTGATGGAGTGAAGCGAGGCCGCTGGCGCACTGTCCAGGAGACAGCAGCGGCTCCTTGGCGGCGAGGAGCGCGCCGCACGCGAGGCGGTGAGCCCCCGTCCCTGGACGGGCGGCTCCCGCCTCGCGGTCACCTTCCCTCGGGGGCGAGCACGCGGAGCCGCGATTGACGGCACGCTGCAGACGGCCGAGAATCGCGGCCATGCCGGGCAGCCGGCTCGTCAGCCGTAGCCTCGTCGTCGCCGGGATCCTCCTCTTCGTCGCCGCGCTGCGGCTCGACCAGGCGGTGCAGACTGCCTACGACGCGAGCTGGATCGCGCCAGACGAGAAAGGCAGTCCGTTCAGCTGCACGCAGTGCCGCCGGCTGCCGTCGGACTGGTGGCTCCTCTGGTACTTCATGCTGACCGTCGGCTCGATCGGCAGCCTGCTCGGCGCCGTCTGGCTGTGGCGCTGGCGGTGCCTGGACGCCGGCCAGCACGCGGTGCTGCGCCGGACGTCGATCGTCGTCACGGTCGTGGTCGCCGCACTCGGTGTCGGCGCCGGCGTCGCGCGGGTCGTCGCGGCCCGTGGGGACGGCGGCGGCCTGCTCGCGATCGGTGCTGCCGCCGCGTTTGCCGCGCTCGCGTCGATCGTGCTGCTCGCGATCGTGACGGGGCACCTCCTGCACGAGGAGGGCGGCCTCGCCGGAGCGTTCAGGCGCATGCTGCACCGCCAGCGGATGAACCTGCTGGTCGTGGTCGCCCTCGTGGCGGGGCTGCTGCTGATCGGCGACACGAGCGGGCAGGCGATCGACAGCTTCAGGACGTGGACGCCGCTCGAGTTCGACGGCGAGGGGATCCACTGGTCGAGTCACGGGGCTGCCCGACTCGCAACGGGCCTCGCCGCCGCGTTCCTGTTCGCCCTCGTCATCTACGAGAGCGCGGTGAAGCTGATCCAGACTCCGACCGGGAACGCCAACCCGGTGAGGCATACGGTCCTGTTCGCGTACGGGGGCGCTCTCATCCTGGTCGGGGCGCTCCTGTGGTGGCGGTGGGACTTCGGACCAGGCATCGCGTTCCTCGGCGGCGTGCTCGTGCTGATCGGTCTGCTCGACCTGCCGGACCTGCAGGGGCCCGAGCACCCGCCGACGCTCGAACGACTGACCGCGCTCGAGCGCGGAGCCCCGGAGTGGCTGGCGACGATCCCGCTGCTCGCACTCGCAGCCACGTCGGTCACGGCGAGCGTCGAGGCCGCGCTCTCGAGCGGCGTCATCGACGCGAACGCGGTCGTGACCGCGTTCCCGGCGCTGGTGCTGGCCGCGTTCGCGGTGTTGATGACGGTCGAGGTCGCGCCACCCTGGCTGACTCCTGCACCGCGTCGCCGGCAGATCCTCCTCGCGGTCGCGGGCGTTCCCGTCGTCCTCGTCCTGCTGTGGGTCGGCGAGATCGCCGCCGCGGGCCTGACGGGCCTGATCGTCGCCGCCTTCCTCGGCGGCTATGCGTGGCGGCTCTTCCGCGGTCGTGCCGCGAAGCCAGGCCCGCCGACGTGGACGCCGTGGACGTTCGCCGGCGCGATCGCGGCCGGCACTGCGCTCGCGATCGCGGTCCATCTCGAGCCGCTCGAGACGGGGCGTGCGCTCGGCACCATCCCGCTCGCCCTGGCCGCACTCGCAGCCGCCGTCGTCCTGTTCAACTTCGCGATCGCGGCGACGCTCACCACCCGCCCGCCCCGGCTCCTCTGGTGGTTGCGCCTCGAGCAGCTGCCACTGCTCTCGATCGCGCTGCTCTGGTGGATCAGCGTCGGCCCGTTCTCGCCCGACACGACGCACGACATCCGCGTCGTCGACCGTCTGGCCGCCGGCACGGCTCCAGCCCGGCCGCTGCATCCACGACCCCAGCTCGAGGCGGCGTTTCGCAGCTGGGTGAACGGTCAGGCCGAGTTGAGGGCCGATACGGCCGGGCCGCCGATCCCGCTCGTCCTCGTCGCGGCGCACGGCGGCGGCATCAGGGCTGCCTACTGGACGGCGCTCGCGCTCGACTGCATCGTCGGTGTCTCCGCCGGCCGCTTCGATGCGCATGCCCTCGAACGCGACGACGCAGCCGAACGCGAGCGGACGTGCACCTCCGAGCGTCGGACGGGCGCGCAACAGCAGACGGCTGCACGGAGGATCTTCCTCGCGAGCGGCGTCTCCGGCGGCGCGGTCGGCCTGTACGCCTACGCACGCCAGCTGCTGCACAACGGCGAGCTCGGCGACGGCTCCTGGGTCGAGGCGCGCCTGAAGGACGACTTCGCGTCCCCGACGGTGGCGTGGGCCCTCTTCCACGACGTGCCCAACCGGCTCGTCGGCTACCACGCCCGGGCGGGTGGCGCGTGCGGACTCCACGTCCGCTCGGCGTGCTGGACACACGACCGGGCGGCGGCGATCGAGGAGGCGTTCGACAGCTCCTGGAACGTCGCCGCGGAGACCGCGTTGCTGCGGCGCACGTTCGACCAACGATCGGCGCCGGATGCGAGCGAACAGGTGCGAGCCCAGCTCGTGCCGCTCCTCCTCTTCAACACGACCCTGACCGGGGGCAAGGCGCGCGGCGCCATCAGCGCCGTCGATCTCGGCGCGTGGCCGGAGGCCGACGCAGTCGACCGTGACCGCGGCGACGGTCGGCTCCTGCTCGCGGGAACCGTCGAGGTCGTCGATTCGCTCTGTGCCACAGGTGACGTCCGGCTCTCGACCGCGGCGTTGCTCGCCGCACGCTTCCCCTACGTCCTGCCGTCGGGTCACGTCAGCGTGAGCTGCGGTCGCGGCGGTCCGCAGGCGGCCGACGCCGACTCGTGGTGCGCCGGGGAGAGCCGGCCGGAGTGTGAGGGGCGTTTCGTCGACGGCGGCTACGCCGACAACAGCGGGCTCTTCAGCATCGTCGCGCTCTGGCCGTCCCTGCGCGAGCTGATCGAGCGGTACAACGCCGCGGGCGACCACACCCGGAAGATCGCGCCGCTGATCATCGAGCTCGACAACCATTACCAGTCGGCGGTGCGCGCGAAGGTGCCGTACGGCGGCGTCGACTCCGAGCTCCTCGCACCGCCGCTGACCGCTCTCGGCGGGCGCAACGCGATCGAGACGTACGCGCGCGCCGCGGCGTACCGGATCCTGCCGGCGACGTGCACGGTCACGATCGCGCCACGGATCCATCCGGGCTTGATCGCGCCGCTCGGCTGGGAGCTGTCGGAGAGCGCCCGCTCCGACATGCGCGCGGCGCGCGTGCGACCGCATCCCGGCGACGACCCCCGCGCGCGGAACGCGCCGATCGAGCTCTTCCGCCAGGCGCAGTCACGCCTCGCGGGTGCCGACGAGCGGCGCCCGCGACCGCTGATCGGCAGGTCGCTCGCCGGCTGCAAGCGCGCCGTCGCGCGGTAGCGACTCCTCTCAGCTAGAAGGGCGGTGGAGGCCGCTTCGTGAACAGATTCGCGAAGCCGGCCAGCGCCATCACGACGAGGCCGGCGAAGAACACCGCGCCTGCTTGAACGATCCCGTCCGGCGGTCCCGTGGAGCCGGGCGGGCGGTCGTCGGTGAACATCGTGTACCCGAAGAGGGCGAAGGCGCCGAGGCACAGGAGGGCGCCGAGCATCCCCAGCACCTTGACCCAGGCGGACGACTCGGCCGTGATCCGCGGATCAGGCGGAGCCGAGGCGTAGATCAGGTCGCCGCCGACGGCGTGTCCACCCCATGCCTGGATGTTCGTCTGCGCGTAGACCTCGTTCACGAACTGCTGGCCGCCGTGTCGGTTCAGCTCTGTGACGAGTTGCGTCAGCTCGCGCGCGAGCGACCGATCGGCGCGCATCGCCTCGTCGAGCTTCCCCGCGACGAGCTGCTGATTACGCCGGTCTGCGGGGTCCTGTCCGAGCGTGTTGAGGGGCCGCGGCCCGAGCCGGGCCTCAACCCGCTCGACCAACCGGTCCAGCATCGACTCGAGAGCGGTGTCGGCGATCCGGCGCCCACCTTTCAGCAGGTATGCGGCGAGATACGCGACGACAACGCCACCGTCGATGGGCACGCTTTGTGGCATACCACACGTGCGAGGGAGCGTCCACTCGTCTCGCGAACCTGCGACCTGCGCCGGGATGCCCTTGACGCAGCGTCACGAGCACCCCTAGGGTCGCCCGGAGGTACCGAGAACACGAAGGAGACCCGTTGGTCGACTCCAGCTCGTGCCTGCGGCGCACCGTCCTCGTCGAGGTCTCGACTCGGCGGCGGCCGTGATGCCGGAGACCTCGCACCTCGTGGAAGCGCTGGATCGGTGCCGCGAGCGCCTCCACGCCCTCCCCGGCGTGATCGGCACCGGGGTCGGCCTGAGGGACGGTGAGCCGATCGTCGAGATCTACGTCGAGGGACGAGGCGACGACGAGCTCGAGCGCGCGATCGGCGAGATCGTCGACTTCGGGTTCGTCGTCGTCCCAGCGAGCCGACCTGCCGACGCACAAGCCCGGCACCGAGACCCGAAGGAGTAGACATGCCGAGACCGAGCCGCGAGATCCTCGTCCGCTACGCCACCGAGCTCAACCTGGAGTCGCTGTTCGGGTACCCCAACGTGATCGGCGTCGGTACCGGGTTCCGCGAGCGGGAAGGCAAGCTCACGAGCGAGGTCGTGGTGCAGGTCTTCGTCGAGCGAAAGCTCGCCCGGGAGCAGCTGAGCGCGTTGCAGATCGTCCCCGAGCGCGTGCAGGGCTACGAGGGCGCGACCGTGCGCACCGACGTGATCGAGACGACGGTGCCCGAGGCGCAGCAGGACACGACGCGGTATCGCCCCGTCCCGGGCGGGTGCAGCATCGGCCCCGAGGCGAGCGTGAGCGCCGGCACCCTTGGCGGGTGGGCGTGCGACAACAGGGACGACAGGATCGTGCTCCTGTCGAACAACCACGTCATCTCGAACCTGGACACGATGCCGACCCTGCGGCGCATCGTGCAGCCGGCGCGCCTCGACGGCGGGGTGCTGCCGGGCGACGTGATCGGCGCGCTCAAGCGTCACAACCCCGTCAACACGATCGCCAACCCGCCCGCGGCGGGAGCCGTGATCCCGACGTCCGTCGTCGACGCCGCGATCGGGAGCATCGACGCCGACGTGGAGATCGACCACGACGTCCTTCAGATCGGGCCGGCCATCTACGAGCTGCGCGCGCCCGCTCTCAACATGAACGTCCAGAAACGCGGACGCACGACGCAGCTGACGACGAACGGCCGGATCGTCAGCGTGGGGATGACGTTCAACTGCACGTACCGGAACCGGACGCGGATCTCCCAGATCCAGAACGCCTTCAGGATCCAGTCGACCGACGGCAACGTCTTCAGCTCCCCCGGCGACTCGGGCTCGCTCATCTTCGACCAGCAGGCCGGTCGCCTGCGCGGGACCCTCCCGGTGGTCGGCCTCCTCTACGCGGGCGGGACGTTCAACAACGGCACGCCGTTCACCGATGCGAACGACATCAACGCCGTCTTCGGCGCGCTCGACCTCGAGACGGCCTGCACGTGTGTCGCACGAGCGATCATCCGGGCGATCTTCGGGCCACGCATCCGGGAGCAGGCGCTCACGCGTCCGCCGGGCCCGGGCGTCGAGCTGCGCCGGCACGAACGCGACCTGCGGCGGTTCCGGTCGCGGGCGCTCGGCGGCTCCAAGTACGGCCGGGTGCTGGACGAGCTGATCGCCCAGGACGCCGCGCTCGCCGGGAAGATCCTCGCCGAGGACGAGGAGGCGTTCGCGGCGGCGGTGCGGGCCCTCGAGCCGCTGGGCGGCTACGAAGCCACCTACCTCGAGCTGCTCGACAAGCCGATCGACGCGAAGACGGTGGAGCGCCTCGCGGAGCTCGCCGCCCACGTGGCGCGAAGGGACCGCGAGCTCGGGCGCCGGCTGAAGCAGGTCACGGGAACGCTGCGCCAGCTCGAGGGCTCGACTCTCGGGCACGTGCTGGAGGTAGGTGCCGAGCAGGCCCGCACGAAGCGGACGACCTCGCGGCGACGGAAGAGCTGATGCGTTGAGCGGAGGGGGAGGGATTTGAACCCTCGATCCGCCGTTAAGACGGATAACGGTTTTCGAGACCGCCGCATTCGACCGCTCTGCCACCCCTCCGCGCGGGTGCGCGGGAGCCTGCGCGAGAGCCTTGGCGAAGTAGGCGTTCACGCGCGCGAGGTCGGCAGCTACAGCGGAGGCATCGACGTGGCGGTAGCGGTTGGTGACGTCGTGCTGGGCGTGGCCCAGAAGATCCTGGACGCGTTCAAACGCGAGGCCCGCTGCGAACAAGATGCTTGCATAGCTGTGTCGGGCCTCGTGCGCTGTGATGCGGTGGAGGCCCGAAGCGCTCCAGGCGCGATCAGCGCGCTTGGACACCGACGCAGGCGCGAACGGCCTCCGATCCTGACGGCCGAAGACATATCCA
>DASUOK010000085.1:0-4910 GCA_036276675.1 Gaiellaceae bacterium
GACCGCCGGCCCGACCCGCCGGAAGAGGGCCCAGCCGGCCTCGTACGCGACGAGCAGCGCGATCGGCGCCAGCACGGAGGCCTGGTGCAGCACCACGTCGGCGGGGTCGAGGAAGGCGATGCGCGCGACGAGCGCCAGGAATGCATGCCACAGCGGAAAGGCATAGCCCGGGTGCAGGCCGCCGTCGGCGAACTCGTTGAGCGTGCCCGGCGAGAGAGAGTCGAGCTCGTCGAGCTTGCGCACGCGCGCGAGGTGGAAGAGACCGTCGCCGCCGATCTCCCCCGCGACGTGCCAGAGCAGCATGCCGAGCAGCGCTCCCGCCGCGAACACCCACCAGCGCCCGGGTACCGAGTCCCCGCGCGGAGCCCGCCGCACGAACGGCAGCGCCGCGGCACCCGCGGCCAGCACGAGGAGCAGCGTCAGCGTCAACGAGGCGCCGGCGAGGAACGTCACCGCCAGGCCGGCGAAGACCGCGGCGAGCGCCCACGCCAGCGTCGCGCTCGCGCCCCGCACGCCGAGCGCACGCGCGATGACCGCGCCCGGCGCGAGCACCACCGCCGTGGCGAGCGCGAGGCGCAGCAGGGTCATCGCTCGAGCAGCTCCGGCACCCGTCCCGAGCCGAGCCAGTCCGCCGCCTCGCGGTACATCCGTCCGCGTGGGCCGCGGAAGAGCAGCGCCCGCAGCCGGAGCGCCACCCGCAGCAGCCTTCGTGCCCGCTCGGCCGTCCGCCGCCCGCGGTGCTTCGCCAGGAAGCGCAGGTGCCCGCGCACGTTCTCGCGGAACATCCGCCCACCGTGGGAGGCGCCGCCGACGTGCACGCACTCGGCGCCGGGGAAGAACAGCACCTTCCAGCCCGCCGCCACGAAGCGGTAGCACCAGTCGGTCTCCTCGCTGAAGAGGAAGAACGACTCGTCGAGCGTGCCGACCTCGGCGATCGCCTCCCGCCGCACGAGCAGGCACGCGCCCATGAGGAAGTCCGCCTCGCGCACCTCGTCGTGCTCGAAGCCGCCGGCATAGAACGCGTTCAGGAGCTGCGAGCGCGGCGCGAGCTTGCGGAGGAAGAGGTACTCGGTCGCAAGCCGCCAGACCGTCGGGAAGCCGCGCACCGAGCGCTGCAGCGAGCCGTCCGGGTTCGTGAGCCGCGGCCCCACGACCGCCGCCTCGGGGTGCGCGTCGGCGAAGGCCACGAGCTGCGCGAGCGCGTCGCCGACGAGCCACGCGTCGGCGTTGAGGATCAGGACGTACCGGCCGGTCGTGCGCTCGAGCCCGGTGTTCCAGCCGGCGGCGAGACCTCGGTTCTCCTGCTCGACCAGCTGCACCTCCGGGAAGAGCTCGCGGACGACGTCGGGCGTCCCGTCGCTCGAGCCGTTGTCGACCACCACCGTCTCGACGCCGCGCACGCTCTCGAGGCAGGGCTCGACCCAGGGCAGCGAGTTGTGCGTGACGACGACGACGGCCGCCTCAGGCATGGCGCGCGCTCGGCCGGCCGCGGAGGCCCTCCCACAGCAGGATCGCGCCCCCCGGCAGCGAGAGGGCGACCGTGACGAGGAAGAAGAGGAAGCCGGCCGCGAAGGCGGGGTCGGCAGCAACGCCGACGGTGCCGAGGAAGCTGACGAAGAACGCCTCGCGCACCGCGATCCCGTTCAGCGTCACCGGCACGAGCAGGATCAGGAAGAAGAGCGGCCCCATCACGTAGAAGACGCGCGGCGAGAGCTCGATCCCGACCGCGCGCGCGGCCGCCCAGATCGAGAGGATGCGGATCGCCTGCAGGCCCAGCGTCAGCGCGAACGCCGCCCCGAGCACCCGCCCGTGCGCGCGGAAGGCGTGGACGCCGTCGTAGAAGCCGCGCAGCGGCCGCTCCAGCCGGAGTCGCTCGAGCAGCGGTCGCGTGCGCGCGAGCAGCGGGCGGGCGGAGCGGGCGAAGAAGACGAAGGCGAGCACGAACGTGCCGAGCACGAAGGCCAGCTCGAGCCAGAGGTACGCACCGAGGTCGTAGCGGCCGATCGCCAGCAGGAAGCCGACCGCGCCGAGCAGGACGGTGGCCGCGCCGCCGAGCCCGCGCTCCAGCAGCACGATCCCCGTCACGTCGCCCAGGCGCCCGGGATGGCGCCGCGACGTCTCGACGACGCGCACCGCGTCGCCGCCGATGGCCGTCGGCAGGATCTGGCCCGCGGTGTACGAGACGAAGTAGGCCCGCGTCAGCCAGAGGAAGCTCTCGCTCATCCCCTGCGCCGCCATCATCCACTGCCAGCGCAGCGCCATCGGCAGCGCCGTCACGATCATGATCGCGGCCGAGAGCGCGAACCACCACGGGTTCGCGTCGAGCAGGATGTCGATCGTCTGCTCGAGGTCGATCTTCCAGGCGAGGTACGCCACCGCCAGCCCCGTGAGCAGGACGGTCGCGGTGATGCGGACCCCGCGCCTCATGCGGCGTGCGCGTGGATCCGCCGCAGGGCCTCGACGACGTCGAGCACGTCGGCCTCGGAGTGTGCCGGCGAGAGCGGCAGCGAGAGGATCTCGTCGCCCGCGCGCTCGGCGACCGGCAGCCGCGGCTGCTCGGGGAACCGCTCGCGGTACCACGTCAGCCGGTGCACCGGCAGGAAGTGGATCGACGTGGAGATGCGCTCCTCGCCGAGTGCACGCTGCAGCTCGTCGCGGGTGAGGCCGTAGCGCTCCGCGTCGACGCGGACGACGTAGAGGTGGCGCGCATGGGTGTCGCGCGGGTCGCGCGCGAGCGGCTGGAGGCCGTCGATGCCGGCCACGCCCTCGTCGTAGAGCTCGAACTGGCGTGCGCGGCGGGCGGTGTGCTCGGGCAGCTTGTCGAGCTGGACGAGCGCGATCGCGGCGAGGACGTCCGAGAGGTTCGCCTTGTAGCCTGGCACGGCGAGGTCGTAGCGCGAGCCGTCGCCGCGACGCATCAGGCGCAGGCCGCGGATCGCCTCCGCCAGGTCGTCGCGGTTCGTCGCCACCAGGCCGCCCTCGCCTGCGGCGATGTTCTTCGTCGCGTAGAGGGAGAAGCACGTCGCGTCCGAGAGCCCGCCGAGCTTGCGGCCGCGGTACGCGCTCTCGGCCGCGTGTGCGGCATCCTCGACGACGGGCAGGCCGAGCGCCCAGAGGGGGTCGAGGTCGCACGGCTGCCCGGCGAGGTGCACGGGCAGGATCGCCTTCGTCCGCCCCGTGACCGCCGCGGCGACGAGCTCCGGGTCGATGTTGAGGTCGCCCTCCCGCACGTCGACGAAGACGGGCGTCGCACCGGTGTGGACGATCACGTTCGCGGTCGCCGGCCAGGTGATCGGCGTCGTGATCACCTCGTCGCCGGCGCCGATCCCGAGCGCGACGAGCGCGAGGTGCATCGCGGCCGTGCCGGAGGCCACGGCGAGCACGTGCCTCGCCTCGAGGTACGCCGCCATCCGCTCCTCGAGCAGCGCGGCCCGCGGCCCCGTCGTCAGCCAGCCCGAGCGGAGCGCGTCGGCGACTGCCGCGATCTCCTCCTCGCCGACGGCGGGCGGCTGGAAGCCCAGTGGGGTGTCGCGCGTCACGTGACGACGAAGCGTATTGACCGCGCCGCACGCCGAGCCCGCTCGAGCGCGTCGTCCCGGCTCTCGCCGCGAGCGAGGATCGCCCCGGCGCGGTCGGCGCCGCGGCGGAAGGGGCCGAAGACGTGCCCCGGCCTGCGGTAGATCCGGATCTCGGTGACGCCCTCGACCGCCTCCGCCTCCGCCACGCCCTCCACGGCACGCAGCTCCCCCTCGGGCGGGACGAGGAAGAGGACGCACGCGCCGCCCGCCGGACTTTGTGTTGGAACAACACTTGGCTTCCGCCCGAGCGCGAAGTCGAGTGCGAGATCGTTCAGCCGCACGCCGGTGGCGAGCTCGACGAGCTCCGCGTCGTGGCCGCCCCCGAGCCTCGCGGCCAGCTCGATCACGCGCGGTCCGTCCGGCGCGAGGACGATCTGCGTGTACGTCGGCCCGTTGCGGATCCCGAGCGCCTGGGCGGCCGCCCGCGCGGCCGCGACGGGAGCTTGTGTTGTTCCAACACAAGCTCCCGCGGGCCAGGCGTGCGCCAGCGCGACGCCGAACGCCGGCGGCTCCGCGGTGATGCGGTCGGTGACGGCGAGCGGGTGGAAGGCGCCGTCGATCGACACCGCGACGACCGTCACCTCCGGCCCTTCGACCAGCTCCTCGGCCAGGAAGGAGCTCGTCCGCGAGGCGGCGACGGCGGCCTCGATCGCCGCCGGCAGCTCGTGCGCCGACCGGACGAGCGTGAGGCCGCGCTGCCCCTGCCGGTCGGGCGCCTTGACGACACACGGCGGCGTCGCCTCCTCGAGGGCGCGCGGGTGCGGGACGCCCGCGGCCGCGAAGCGCTCCCGCTGCCGCTGCTTCGAGGTCGCCAGCGCGGCCGCGGCGGGGTCGAGCGGGTGCGGCAGCCCGAGCCGGTGGGCGACGCGCGCTGCGATTCCGACGGTCCAGTCCGCGCCGGGCGAGACGATCGCGTCCACGTCCTCGGCCCGCGCGAGCCGGTCGACGTCGGCCTCGTCCTCGGTCGAGAGCAGGGCGCGCTTGTCGGCGTAGGCGAAGCCGGGCGCACCCGGGTCGCGGTCGACGGCGATGACGAAGAGCTTTCGGTCGCGTGCCGCGCGCAGGAGCCCGACCTGCGCCGGGCCGGCGCCTAGTACGAGGAGACGCGGTCGCGCCCGAGAACCGACCGCCACCACACCTCGTTCTCGCGGTACCACGCCACCGTCCGCTCCAGGCCAGTCTCGAAGTCGGTGCGCGCGCGGAAGCCCGTCAGCCGCTCGAGCTTCTCCGTCGAGCCGATGTGCCGGTCGACCTGGCCGAGCCGCTCCTCGACATGGACCTTCTCGGAGTCCGAGCCGGTCGCCGCCAGCACCGCGTCGGCGACCTCGTTGA
>DASUOK010000086.1:0-4643 GCA_036276675.1 Gaiellaceae bacterium
GGCCGGGTCTGCGTCCGGCGCCTCTCGGCGATCCTCCTCCAGCGGCTCGCAGCGGCGGGCGACCGTGCGCTGCGCGACGTCGCGACACGCGTTCACCGTCAGCCGGTGGAGCCACGTCGAGAACGCCGACTCGCCGCGGAACTGCTTCAGCTTCACGCACAGTCGCGCCAGCGCCTCCTGCGAGGCGTCGCGGGCGTCCTCCGGATCGCGGAGGAGGTGGTGCGCCAGCCGCTGCACGCGCGGCGCGTGCCGTTCGCAGAGCGCCTCGAGCGCCCGGGTGTCGCCGTCCTTCGCTCGTCTCACCAGGATCGGGTCACTCAGCCTCTCGTACCGGAGCGGCGCGTCTGGCCGCAGGTCTCGGGAGATTGGACCGACCGGGCGCAGAGGCGGTTGCACCGCCCTACTCTAGAGGCGACCGGGCCGTCAGCGCCTGGAGACGGGCGTGCTGGCGTTGCCGGCCGCGTCCCAGGCGACGATCCGGACGAGACCGGTGGTGCCGGCGCCCCAGATCTTCACCTCGCCGGCGGCCTTCACCTGGCGGACGAGGCGCTTGCCCGCCGTGCGCACCGTCAGCCGCGCCGGCTCGCTCGCCCACACGCGCAGCGGCGACCGCGAGAGGATCCTCAGGCGCGGCCGCGTCGTGTCGGAGGAGAACGGCAGCGTCAGGCGGGCGGTGCCGACGGCATCGGTCGCCTCCAGCACGGCCTCGTAGTCGCCGTCGCGGAGCTTGCCGACCCGCTTCGCGCCGTTCCAGTCCAGCCGTTGCCGCCCGGCCTGCAGCGAGGCGGCCAGCGGCGTCGCGATCCACTTGCCCTCCCGCAGCACGCGGAGCCTCACCTCCGCCGGAGCGGCGAGGCTGAAGCTGAAGCCGATCGTGTCGGCGCGGCGGTCGGCGTTGGGCGAGAAGACCGACCGCGTCGCGGCGAAGGAGCCGACCGTGCGCGAGACGGCGAGCGGCACCGAGGCGATCGCCGTGCGGCCGCCGGTTGCGGCCGCCTCGAGCACGACCGCGTAGAGGCCGTCCGGCAGCGAGGAGGGATCGATCCGCACGGCGTGCTCCAGCGCGCGCCGCCACTGCTTGCCGAGCGAGAGCACCGTCTCGCCGTTCGCGTCGCGGACGGTCACCGTCACGTTCGCGGCGTCGTTCAGGGTGAAGGTGACGGTCGAGGCATCGCTCGCACCGTCGCCGTTCGGGGTCACCGTCTCCGGGTCGGCCGCGACACCGGTGAGCTCGAGCGCGAGTGAGCCGCCGCCGATCGTGCCCGTCGCCGGCGTCACCTCGCTCCCGGCGCGGATCGCGTAGCCGTACTTGCCGGGCGGTTCGCCGCTCGCATCCCACGTCCAGTCGAGCTTGGCGCCGAAGCCGGCGGACGACGCGACGAGGGTGCCCTCGTTGGTGACGTCGACCGTCCAGTCGAGCGGCGAGGACAGCGTCGCACGGAAACGCACCTTCCCGGGGACGCGCCCGCTCACGAGCGGGGCGTACAGCTTCGGCAGGCCGATCTGCTGCACATCGCCGGCGACCCCGTTCAACAGGGCGTACAGCGCGGAGCCCGGGCAATCGGTGAAGCCGGTGTCGCGGTGCCCGGAGACGGCGCGGAGGAACACGGGGACGCCGGCGTGGAAGCGGGCGTTCCCGCCCGACGGGAACGAGAGCGTCGAGGCGGGGTCGAGGTGCGCGAGGTCGAGGCGCCACGCGAGCAGGCGCGCGAGGGCGTCCCTCGCCTTGCCGGTCACCGCCAGCGAGCTGTACTCACCGAGCACCGCGACGCCGACGGAGCCCGTGTTGAACCCCTCCGCATGCGCGCCGACGACGTTGCGGTCGATCCCGCCGTACCGGCCTTCGAAGACCTGGCCGTACTTGTCGACGAGGAAGTTGTAGCCGATGTCGTTCCACCCGTTCCCGCGCACGTGGTAGAGCTGGATCGCGCGCACGACCGACGGCGACTGGGCCGCGGTGTAGCCGTTGGAGCCGGCGGTGTGGTGGACGACCGAGAAGCGGACCGCGGGCGCGAAGCTCGGCGTGCCGCGCCGGATCTTCTCGTCGGCGTTCCAGCCGGCGCGCGGCACGATCTTCGGCGCGCCGGCGCGCTGGAGCGTCCGCGCGGGCACCGAGGTCGTCGGGCTCCAGACGAAGAACGCCCGCAGGCGTCGCACGGCGCCGCGCGTCCGGTACTCGATCCGGTCGGACGGCCCCACCCACCACGGATTCCCGAGGTTCCACGCCGCCTGGCGCCCACGCTCGTCGGTGCCGGCGTCGGGGCGGTCCTCCGCCTCGGGCGCGGCGGGATGCCAACCGCCCCAGCGCCCGCCGAGCGCCCGCGTCCGGAACTCGACGGTGCCCTCACCGCGCCAGTGCAGGCCCACGAGGTTGAACCGCTCGGGCGGCTTCGCGGACGCGAGCGCGCGCTGTCCCGCGAGTGGCACCTCGCGGGAGACGATCGTCGCGTCCTCCGCCTGCGCGGTCGCAGGGAGAGCGAGCGCCACGAGGAAGATGAGCCGGAGCAGCCGCATGGGGTTTAGAGCCTGCCGGGGACGGTCTTCGCCGACAAGGGCGGAGGCCCCTGCTTGACCGAATCCTTACAGCGCGGGTGCAGGGACTTCCGGGGGTAGCATGACTGCACCGTGCCACTCTCCGCCGTGCCCGGCTTCGGCAAGCGCAGCGTCACCCTCGCCCTCGCGGCCGCCGCGACGCTCCTGCTGATCGCGGCGCCGGCGCCCGCAGCGGATGCCCCGGGACGGGTGCTCGTCGCCGAGTTCGTGAACGACGTCAACCCGGTGACGCAGGACTACCTCCTCGATGCGATCGAGCGGGGAGAGGACGAGGGCTACGAGGCGGTCGTGATCGAGATGGACACGCCGGGCGGCCTCGGCTCGTCGATGCGGGAGATCGTGAAGGGCATCCTGGCCGCGGACGTGCCGGTCGTCGTCTACGTCGCCCCCAGCGGCTCGAGCGCCGACTCGGCAGGCGCCGTGATCGGCATGGCCGCGGACGTGCTCGCGATGGCACCGGGCACGAACATCGGCTCCTCGACGCCGATCCTCCAGGGCGGCGAGGACATCTCCGACGACCTGCGCCGGAAGATCGTCAACGACGCCGCGGCGTACATCGGCGAGCTCGCGCGCGAGAACGGGCGCAACGTCGAGGAAGCGCGCAAGATGGTCACCGAGGCCTCGAATCTCGGAGCGACCGAGGCGCTGCAGCTCGACGTCATCGATCTGATCGCCGAGGACTACCCCTCACTCTTCAGCCAGATCGACGGAACGAAGACGCCGACGAAGGACCTGACCATCTCGACACCACCGGGGACGACGATCGAGCGGATCGAGCTCTCCGGCTGGAAGCGCATCCTCGACCTGCTCATCGACCCGAACATCGTCGCCCTGATGCTCTCGATCGGGCTGATCGGCCTCGTCGTCGAGCTCTGGAACCCGGGGCTGATCTTCCCGGGCACCGTGGGTGCGGTGTCGCTGATCATCGGCCTCTACGGCCTGCAGGTGCTGCCGGTCTCGGCGGCGGGGCTGCTGTTGATGCTCCTCTCGGCCGCCTTCTTCATCGCCGAGGCCTTCGTGGTCTCGGGCGGGGCGCTCGCCGTCGCGGGCGGCGTCACCTTCGTGCTGGGCACCCTGCTCCTCTTCGACCCGGCGGGCGAGGCGTACCAGGTCTCGATCGAGCTCGCGCTCGCCATCGCCGGCACGCTCACGCTGCTCTTCGGCTTCGCGCTCGCGAAAGCCGGCAAGCTGCGACGCACGGTGCCGGAGGTGGGCGCGCACCGGCTGGTCGGCGAGACGGCGCAGGTTCGCGGTGACGGACAGGTCTTCGTCGCCGGAGAGCTCTGGCGCGCCCGTGCCGCGGACGGCTCTCCCCTCAACGTCGGCGAGCGCGTACGCGTAGAGTCGGTCCAGCAGGACGACCTCCAGCTCGTCGTCGCGCCCCAGGAACCTGCCGAAAGGACGTAGCCGTGCCGATCACCCTGATCGCCCTTGCAGCCGTCGTCATCATCCTGCTGCTCTTCCTCTTCGCCGCGATCAAGGTCGCGCGCGAGTACGAGCGCGGTGTGATCTTCCGGCTGGGGCGGCTGCTGCCGGAGCCGAAGGGGCCGGGGCTCTTCCTGCTCATCCCGGTGATCGACCGGA
The DNA here is from genome assembly GCA_036276675.1 of Gaiellaceae bacterium. GTDB lineage: Bacteria > Actinomycetota > Thermoleophilia > Gaiellales > Gaiellaceae > Gaiellasilicea. Next base: position 4,138 of record DASUOK010000086.1, read on the forward strand.
TGGTGAAGGTCGACCTGCGCACGATCACGTTGAACGTGCCGCCGCAGGAGGTGATCACGAAGGACAACGTGCCGGTCCGCGTGAACGCCGTCGCCTACTTCCGCATCGTCGAGCCGAAGAACGCGATCGTGCAGGTCGAGAACTTCATGGTCGCCACCTCGCAGATCGCGCAGACGACGCTGCGCTCGGTGCTGGGCCAGCACATGCTCGACGAGCTGCTCTCGGAGCGCGACAAGATCAACACGATCCTGCAGACGATCATCGACGAGGCGACCTCGCCGTGGGGCGTCAAGGTCTCGATCGTCGAAGTGAAGGACGTCGAGATCCCGGCCACCATGCAGCGGGCGATGGCGCGCCAGGCGGAAGCCGAGCGCGAGCGGCGCGCGAAGGTGATCGCGGCCGAGGGCGAGTTCCAGGCCTCCCAGAAGCTCTCGGAGGCGGCCGACGTGATGGCCCGCTCGCCGATGGCGCTGCAGCTGCGCTACCTGCAGACGCTGCTCGAGATC
>DASUOK010000087.1:0-15133 GCA_036276675.1 Gaiellaceae bacterium
CCGGCGAGCTGGCAGCCGCCCTCACCGAGCTCGAGCTGGCCGGGCTCGTGACGGTGGAGGAGGGGGTCGTGCGTGCGACGGGGTAGGATCCGCGACCGGTGCCCCCTCCGTACTGGCTCGAGGAGCCTGCTCGGCCGCTCCTCTCATCGGCCCTGGACGGCCCGCCGGACGTGGAGATCGTCGGCGGCGGCGTCACGGGCTGCTCGTGCGCACTTGCCCTGGTGCGGGCGGGGCTGCGCGTGCGCCTGTTCGAAGCGCGCACGGTCGCCGCCGGCGCGAGCGGCCGCAACGGTGGCTTCGCCCTCCGTGGCGGCGCGATGTCGTACGCGAGCGCACGGGTGTGGCTCGGCGCCGACCTCGCGGCTGCGTACTGGCGGCTGACCGAGGCGTACGTGGAGCGGCTGGAGGAGCTCGGCGGCGACGCGTTCCGCCGGACGGGCAGCCTGCGGCTCGCCGCCGCGGACGAGCTGGACGAGGTGCGCGCCGAGTACGACGCTCTGCGGGAGGACGGCTTCGCTGCCGAGTGGCGCGCGCACCTGCCGGCCCCGCTCGACGGCCGCTTCGCCGGTGCCCTCGTGCACCCGCGCGACGGCCTGCTCCAGCCGGCCCGGCTCGTGCGTCGGCTCGCAGCGGCGGCGGCACGCGCCGGTGTCGAGATCAGGGAGCATCATCACGTGGCTGCGCTCGAGACGCTCGAGGCGCCGAACGTCGTCGTCGCCACCGACGGCTACCCGAGCGGGTTGCTCGGCGACCTGGAGGGCCTGATCATCCCCACGCGCGGCCAGATGGTGGCGACCGAGCCACTGCCCGAGCAGCTCTTCCCGCTGCCACACTACGGCCGGCACGGCTACGACTACTGGCACCAGAACGACGAGGGGCGCCTGCTCGTCGGCGGTTTCCGCGACGCCGACATGGACTCGGAGTTCACGGCCGTCGAGGAGACGACGCCGCGGATCCAGGGCGCGCTGGAGGAGTTCGTCGAGGAGCTGCTCGGACGCAGGCCCGAGATCACGCACCGCTGGGCGGGCGTCTTCGGGCTCGTCCCCGATCTGATGCCGGTCGTCGGCCGCGTGCCCGGCCACGACCGGCTCTGGGTCGCCGGCGGCTACTCGGGCCACGGCAACGTGCTCGGGCTGATGTGCGGCGAGCTCGCGGCGAGGGCGATCATCGGCGAGGAGCAGCCGCTGCTCGAGCCCATGAGCCCCTCGCGGCTCCTCGCCTAGCGCTTCGAGGGTCGTGCAGCGGCGCTAGAGCGCGAGCCGCGGGAGATCGAGCTCGTCCGCCCGCGCGAGCGCCGCCCTCGCCACCGCCAGATCCTGGATCGCGAGCCCGGTGGAGTCGAACACCGTGATCTCGGCCTCCGCCGTGCGGCCCGGCTTCGACCCGACGAGCACGTCACCGAGCTCCGTCACGTCGTCGCGCCCGATCGCGCCGGCCTCGACCGCGGCTGCGAGGTCGCCGCCGTGGCTCGCCTGTTCCCAGTCGTCGCAGAACAGGCGCGCCCGGGCGAGCTCCTCGACGGCGATCTCGGCCTTGCCCGGCCCGTCGGCGCCGAGCAGGCTCACGTGCTGCCCGGGCCGCAGCGAGCCCGGCGGCAGCAGGATCTGCTTGCCCGGTGTGACGGTCACGAGCACGTCGGCCGCGAGGGCCTCCGCGGCGCCGGCCGCGACGCTCGCGCCGACCTCGTCCGCGGCGGCGCGAGCCCGCGCCGCGTCCAGGTCCCACAACGCCACCGGCCGGCCCAGCGCGACGAAGGTTCGCGCCGCCGCCCGCCCGTTGACGCCGGCGCCGACCACGGCGGCGGCCCCGGCATCCGCCCGCCGTAGCGTCTCCGCGGCGAGGACGGCGGCTGCGCCGGTCCGGAGCGCCGTCACGGCGCCCGCCTCGAGGAGCGCTACGACTTCGCCGGTCTCCGCGTTCGAGAGCACGACGACGCCGCTCACGGTCGGCAGTCCCCGCGCCGGGTTCCCAGGGAAGGACGTCACCCACTTCAGCAGCGCATGGCCGCCGCCGAGCGCGGGCATCGCGCGGAAGTCGCCGGCCGGGTAGTTGGTCACGTAGAGCTTCGGCTGCATCGACCAGTCGCCGCGTGCGTACGCGACGAACGCGTCCCGCACCGCCGCGTACGCGACCTCCGGCGGCACGGCGGCCTCCACGTCGGCGGCGCCGAAGAACGGCACGGCCATCGCGCTAGAGCTCCTTGACGGCGGCGGCGACGTCCTCGAGCGCCTTCTTGGCGTCCGCGAACAGCATCGAGGTCTTCGGGTCGTAGAAGAGAGGGTTGTCGATGCCGGCGAAGCCCGGGCTCATGCTGCGCTTCACGACGACGACGCTCGCCGCCCGGTCGGCCTCGATGATCGGCATCCCGTAGATCGGGCTGCTCGGATCCGTGCGCGCCGCGGGATTGACGACATCGTTCGCGCCGAGGATGAGGACGACGTCCGTCTGCGGCAGCTCGGGGTTGATCTCGTCCATCTCCTTGAGCTGGTCGTAGGGGACGTTCGCCTCCGCGAGGAGGACGTTCATGTGACCCGGCATCCGGCCCGCGACGGGATGGATGCCGTAGAGGACCTCGACGTCCTTGGCCTCGAGCAGCTCCGCGAGCGCTCGCACATCGTGCTGCGCCTGCGCCACCGCGAGCCCGTAGCCGGGCACGAAGACGACCTTGCGCGCGTAGCCGAGCATGATCGCCAGGTCCTCGGCCGTGGTCGAGCGAACGGTGCGCCCGTCCTCGCCGGCGCCCGCCGCGGCACCGCCCGCGGGCGCGGCTCCGAACGCGCCGAAGAGGACGTTCCCGATCGAGCGGTTCATCGCCCTGCCCATCAGCAGCGTCAGCAGCGTGCCCGATGCACCGACGAGCGCCCCGGCGACGATCAGCACGTTGTTGTGGAGGAGGAACCCGGCCGCGGAGGCGGCGAGACCGGTGAACGCGTTCAGGAGCGAGATCACGACCGGCATGTCCGCGCCGCCGATCGGCAGCACGAAGAGGACGCCGAAGACGAGGGCGGCGGCGATCAGCCCGACGAGGAGCAGGTCGCGATCGGCGCCCGCGACGATCGAGATCCCGAGCGCGAGGGCGACGAGCAGCACCGCGCCGTTCACGAACTGCTGCCCCGGATAGACGATGGGGCGGCCGCTCAGCAGCTCCTGGAGCTTCCCGAAGGCGATCAGCGAGCCCGCGAAGGAGATGCTGCCGATCAGGGCGGAGAGCAGGATCGCGACCGACTCCTCGCCGTCCAGCCCCGCCGGCGCCAGGTTGTGGAACTCCGCGAGCGCGATCAGCGCCACCGCACCACCGCCGACCCCGTTGAAGAGGGCGACCATCTGCGGCATCGCGGTCATCTTCACGGAGCGCGCGCCGACGACCCCGATCGCGGCACCGATCGCCATCGCGACGGCCATCCACCCGTAGTTCTCGAGGCCGTCCTGGGCGAGCGTCACGACGATCGCGAGCGCCATCCCGGCCGCGCCGAGCAGATTGCCCTGCCGCGCCCGCTTCGGCGAGGAGAGGAAGCGGAGCGCGAGGATGAAGGTCACGATCGTGACCAGGTAGAGCAGGTCAGTGGTCGTCCGACCCACGCGGCCCTCGCTGCTTGAACATCTCGAGCATGCGGTCGGTGACGACGAAGCCGCCGACGGCGTTCGCGGTGCCGAGGACGACCGCGCAGAAGCCGACGACCTGGGTGAGCGTGTCGCCGCCGCTGCGGCCGAGGACGAGGATCGCTCCGACGACGACGATGCCGTGGATCGCGTTCGTGCCGGACATCAGCGGCGTGTGCAGCATCGTCGGCACCTTCGAGATCACCTCGACGCCGAGGAAGATCGCCAGCACCAGGATCGTGAGCTCGATGACGAGCGTCGGTTCGCTCACGCCCCCGGCCGCCTTTCGCTCCCGCGCGGCGGAGCCGCGCTCCGTGAAAGGCTGACGCCGCTCGCGGCGCTCCGGCCGGCGGCCCGTACCTCCGTGCTGTTCCACCGGCCTACGCACCGCGGGCGGCGCCCCGGGAACGTGAGCGGATTCACACGGTCACCGCCGGTCGCGCCACGCAGGCGCCACTCGTGATCTCGTCCTCGAAGTCCAGCTCGAGCTCGCCGTCCGGCGCGAGGTGCTGGAGGAGCGCGCTCACGTTGCGCGCGTAGAGCTGGCTCGCGTGGTACGGCACGGAGGCGGCGAGGTTCGTCAGCCCGACGATCGTGACGCCGTCACGCACGACCTCCGTGCCCGGCTCCGTCAGCTCGCAGTTGCCACCCGTCTCCGCCGCGAGGTCGACGATCACCGAGCCCGGCCGCATCGCCGCCACCGCGGAGGCGGGGATCAACCGCGGCGCCGGTCGGCCCGGGACGAGGGCCGTCGTGATCACGACGTCCATCTCCGCCAGTCGCTCCTCCAGCGCCTCCTGTTGCGCGGCCTGCTGCTCGGGCGTCAGCTCGGTCGCGTAGCCGCCGGCCGTCTCCTCGCCACGGACGCCGAGATCGAGGAAGGAGGCGCCGAGGCTCTCCACCTGCTCCCGGACCACGGGCCGCGTGTCGAAGGCCGAGACGACGGCGCCGAGCCGGCGCGCGGTGGCGATCGCCTGGAGCCCGGCGACGCCCGCGCCGAGCACGAGCACCTTCGCCGGCGCCACCGTGCCGGCGGCGGTCATCAGCAGCGGGAACAGGCGCGGGAGCCGGTCGGCTGCGAGCAGGGTCGCCTTGTAGCCGGCCACGGTGCTCTGCGACGAGAGTGCATCCATCGACTGCGCCCGCGTGATCCGGGGGATCGACTCCATGGCGAACGCGAAGACCCCGCGCGCCTGGAGGCGGCGGATGCCGTCGGGGTCCGAGAGCGGCGCCAGGAAGCCGACGAGCACCGTCCCGGCCGCGAGCGCCTCGACCTCCGCCGGCGACGGGGGTGCGACCCGCACGACGATGTCGGCGCCCCGGTGGAGCTCGGCGGCGTCGGCGAGCTCGGCGCCCGCAGCCTCGTACTCGGCGTCGGGAAAGCCGGCCGACTCGCCCGCGCCGCGCTCGACGACCACGTCGAAACCGCCGCCGAGCCGCCGCACCGCGTCGGGGACGAGCGCCACACGGCGCTCGCCGGCCGCCGTCTCACGGGGAACCGTCACCTTCACGAGAGACCAGACTCTACGAGACCGCTGCCGCGGCGTAGAAGGGAACCGGCCCTCCTCGCGGAACCTTCGCGAGTGTGTCGCTCCTCACGACCTTCTCTGCCGCGCTCGAGGCGCGCGACCCCTACCTCTACGGGCACTCGACACGTGTGACCGCGATCGCGGAGTCGCTCGCACGCCTGCTCGGCTGGCCGCGGTCGCAACTCGAGGCCCTGCGCCTCGGCGGCTCCCTGCACGACGTCGGCAAGATCGTCGTCGACGCCCGGATCCTGCGCAAGCCCGGAGCGCTCACGGCCGGCGAGCTGACGCAGATCCGCACGCACCCCGTTGCGGGCGCCCGGCTGATCAGGGGCCTGATCGACCTACGGCCCGCCCGCCCGTACGTGCTCCACCACCACGAGCGCTGGGACGGTGAGGGGTATCCGACGCGGCGCGCGGGCGAGCGGATCCCGCTCGAGGCGCGCCTCCTCTGCATCGCCGACGCCTTCGACGCCATGACGTCGCACCGCGCCTACCGGCCGGCGTTGACGATCGACCGGGCCCTCGGCGAGGTGGAGCGGTGCGCCGGCTCGCAGTTCGATCCGTGGCTCGCCGAGGCGTTCCTGCACGGGTGGGAGCGCGGCGAGATCCGCGTCGCCGAGCAGGTCGCGACCGCGCCGGTCTAGAGGGAAGCCCAGATCTCGAGCTTCGCGCGCGTGCGGCGGATCACCTCGTCGGTGAACTCGCGCGTGCCCGCGTGCCCACCGAGGTCGGCGGTGCGGACGCCCTCCGAGACCGCCTCGAGGGCCGCTTCGCGGATCGCGCGGCCGGCGGTCTGCAGCTCCTCGTCGCCGTGCGAGAGCAGCGCCGCCCCGGCGAGGATCATCGCCATCGGGTTCGCGACGTCCTTGCCGAAGAGCGCCGGCGCCGTCCCGTGCGCGGCCTCCGCCATCACCGCGTCCGGAACGTAGTCGTCGTCGAAGGCGACGAGCAGCGACTCGGAGCCGGCGATCGAGCCGAAGAGCGGCAGCACGAGGTCGGAAAGGATGTCGCCGTCGCGGTTCAGCGTCGGGATCACGAGCGGCGCTCCGGTGGTCGCGATCAGCAGCGCGAACGTGGCGTCGATCAGCTGCGGCTCGTACGGGACGTCGGGGTGGCGCTCGGCCGCGGCGTCCATCTCCTCCTTGAGCATGCCCTCGTACGTCGGGCTGACGGTGAACTTGGGGCCGCCGAAGACGCGGGCGCCCATCCGCTCGGCCTGGCGGAACGCGAACTCGGCGACGGCGTGGCAAATGCGCCGCTCGATGCGCTCGGTGCGGTAGGCGACCTCGTCGTCGCCGTCGCCCTCGCGCCACTCCTTCGCGCCGTAGGCGTCGCCGACGGCCATCCGGACGACGGAGATGGGCGCATGGACGCCACCGAGCGGCACGACGCCCGGGATGCGCCGCCCGGTGCGGACGATCACCTTGCCCCCGATCTCCTCGCGCAGGATCCGGTTGGGGGAGCCGACGTCCCCCGCCTGCTCCGGTGTCACGGTCGCCGCCTTCAGCGCGAGCCCCGACTCGCGGATCGCCGCCGCGGCGTCGTACACGACCCGGTTCTGGGTCTGGCGCCGGTTGGCGAGCGACAGGTCGAAGCGCGGGAACGAGAGCTCGACGCCGATCGTCTCGGGGGCGAGGACCCGCAGGGCCTCCTCGAGCAGCTCCTGCCCCGTCTCGTCGCCCTCCAGCACCACGATCGTGCGCGCATCCATCGGCGGCGGATTGTAGTCGGGCGTTCTCGGGGAGAGTGGCCCGTGGCGCGCAGAGGGGGATGGCGCCGTGCGGGGTCGAAGGGGCGTTTCCGCTACCTCGACGCCCACGGCAAGACGATCACCGACGAGGCGAAGCTCGAGCGGATCGAGGCGCTGGTGATCCCGCCTGCGTGGAAGGACGTGTGGATCTCGCCGAACGCGCGCGCGAAGCTGCAGGCGACCGGCGTGGACGCCGCGGGCAGGCGGCAGTACCTCTACCACCCCGAGTTCCGCGCTCGTCAGGAGCAGGCGAAGTTCGACAAGCTCGTCCGCTTTGCGGAGAAGCTGCCCGAGCTGCGCGCCGCGATGGCCGAGCACATGGAGCGCGACCGCTACGACCGTGAGCGCGTGTGCGCGATCGCGGTCCGCCTCATCAACCTGGGCTGGTTCCGCGTCGGCTCGGACCGGTACGCGAAGAGCTCCCGGACGTACGGGGTCACGACTCTCTACCGGAAGCACGTCTCGGTGCGCGGGAAGCGTGTCGCCTTCAAGTTCCGCGCCAAGCACAAGGTGCTCGTCCACACGACCCTCGTCGACAGCGAGCTCGCCCAGGCGATCAAGGACCTGCTCGCCCTGCCCGGCGGCGGCCGGCTCTTCCGTTACGAGAACGTGAACGGAGAAATCGCCACGCTGAGCGCAGCCGTTCTGAACGCCTACATCCAGGAGCATCTGGGCGACGAGTTCTCGGCCAAGGACTTCCGCACGTGGGGCGGCACGCTGCTCGCAGCCGTCGCGCTCGCCGAGCACGGCCCGCCGGAGACGGAGGCGGAGGCGAAGCGGACGCTGGCGGCGGTGATGCGATCGGTCGGCGAGCAGCTCGGCAACACGCCGACGGTGGCGCGCTCGTCCTACGTCAGTCCCGCCGTCGTCGAGCAGTACCTCGACGGACGAACGATCGATGACTTTCGGCCACGCCATTTGCGCGTCGTCCGCGCGCGGGATATCGGCCTCGATCCCGAAGAGCAGGCGGTCACGAGCCTGCTGCGCTCGTGGCGAATCAGGAGAGGAAGAGCGGCGGCGTGATTTCTCTCGGCGTTACCTGTATCGTTACGCGCGTCTTTTCCACACGCATAGGAGGCAGTGAATGGCGCGCAAGACCGTGCTCGTGTCCGACATGTCGGGGCAGGAGATCCCCGACGGCAAAGGAGCGACGATCCGCATCACCTTTCAGGACGCCCGCAAGGGCGTGCGCGAGCTCGACGTGACGGACGCCGAGGCCGAGCGGCTCGGCGGTCGGCAGGTGGCCCGCCGCGGGCGCCGCCCGAAGTCCGCGAGCGCGTAGAGACGACCGCGGCGACGACGAGGGCGGGAGCGGCCCCCGCCCTCGTTTCGTCCGCTCTTTCCGGCTTCCGCGCAGACGCGAGCGAGAGGCCGTCGGGGGCCGGGACTAGGATGGATTCGTGGCTCTCGCGCTCGTCGTCGGGCCGGCGAAGGCCGGCAAGATCGCCCGTCTGCTCGAGGGATATCTGGGCGCGATCGAGCGGGATCCGGTGCTCATCGTGCCGAACGCGGCGGACGTCGAGCGGGTCGAGCGCGACCTGCTCCGGCGCACGGGCGCGCTGCTCGACGGCTCCATCGGCACCTTCGACGACCTCTTTCGCGAGCTCGCCCTCGGCGGCGCCGCCGCGCGTCCGGTGGCCGGCGACGCACAGCGCGCGCTCCTCGCCCGGCGTGCCCTCGCTCGCACGTCGCTGAACGGCCTCGGGCGCTCGGCGCGCTTCGGCGGGTTCGCCGACGCGCTGCTCGCCGCCCTCGGCGAGCTCGAGTCCGGGTTGCTGGAGCCCGAGCAGCTCGACGGCGACCTGGCGCGGCTCTACGCCGCCTATCGGGTCGAGCTGGACGCCCTCGGGATCTGGGACCGCGATCTGCTCCGCCGCCGCGCCGTCGAGCGGCTCGAGCGGGAGCTCGGGGCGTGGGACGGTCGGCCGGTCTTCGCCTACGGGTTCGAGGATCTGACGGGCGCCGAGTGGGGACTGCTCGAGGCGCTGTCCGGGCGCGCGGAGGTGACGGTCTCGCTCCCCTATGAGCCGGCGCGGCCGGTGTTCGAGTCGCTGCGGCGGACGCAGGAGGATCTCGCGCACCTCGCGGCCGGCAGGATCGAGGAGCTCCCGGCCCGGTCGGGTGAGTACGGCCACCCGGCGCTCGCGCACCTGGAGCGGAACCTGTTCGCGGACGAGCCCCCGGAGCCCGTCACGCTCGAGGGCGCGATCCGCTTCTTCGAGGGCGCCGGCACGAGGGGAGCCCTCGAGCTCGTCGCGGAGGAGATCCGCGAGCTCGCCGCGGCCGGCACGCCGCCGGAGGAGATCGTCCTCGTCGTGCCCGCGCTCGAGCGTACGCGTGCTCCGGTGGAGACCGCGTTCGGCACCCTCGGCATCCCGTACGCGATCGAGGGTCGCGTGCGCCTCGGGCAGACGCCGTTCGGCCAGGCCCTGCTCGCGCTCCTCCGCTTCGCCTGGCAGGGCGGTGGGCGGCGCGACCTCTACGGCTACCTCCGCTCACCCTTCTCCGGCTTCGCCCGCACGAACGTCGACTTCCTCGAGGGGCGGTTGCGCGGGCGCGCCGTCACCGACGGCGAGGCGGCGGAGGCGGAGACGACGCGGCTGCGCGATGGGCAGCCGCTCGCGGCCCTCGAGGCGCTGCGCGCCGCTCCCGGCCCCGTCGCTGCCGCGCGCGCTCTCGCCGCGTCGATGCTGCGAGCCGCTCACGGGCTCGACTCGCCGCCGGTCGGCGAGTCGACGCTCCCCGATTTGCGGGCCTACGACGCCGTGGTGCGGCTGCTCGACGAGCTCGACGGCTGGGTCGCCCTCGGCGGCGAGCTGGCCGCCGAGGACGTGCTCGCGGCGCTGGAGCGCTCCGACGTGCGGCTCGCGCGCGCCGGGGAGCGCGGCCGCGTCTCCGTGCTCGACCTGGGCCGTGTCCGCACGCGGCGGTACGACGTCGTCTTCGTGCTCGGGCTCGAGGAAGGGAGCCTGCCGCGGCGCGGGCAGGCGTCGCCGTTCCTGGACGACGAGGCCCGTGGGGAGCTCGACGGCCGAGCGCGCTCGCGCCTCACCCGCCCCGATCCGGTTGCGCGCGACCGCTACCTCTTCTACACCGCGTGCACGCGCGCCTCGCGGCGACTCGTGCTCGTCCGCGAGGCCGCGAGTGACGAGGGGAGCCCGCGCGAGCCGAGCCCCTTCTGGGACGAGGTGCAGGCGCTCTTCGACCCCGACGACGTCGGCCGCTGGACGCGCCGGCGCCCGCTGTCGCGGCTGACGTGGGAGCTGGAGGAGGCGCCGACGGAACGGGAGCGGCTGCGCGCGCTCGCGCTGCTCGCCGCAACCGACGCCGAGGCGGCGACGGCACTCGCGGCGGCGAACGGCTGGGAGCGCCGGCTCGAGCGGGCACGGAACGCGTTCACGCGCCGAACCAGGCTCGTCCACCCACGCGTGCTGGCCGAGCTCGCCGCGCGGGGAACGTTCAACGTCACCGAGCTCGAGCGCTTCGCCGACTGCTCGTCCGCCTGGTTCTTCGAGCGGGTGATCGACCCGCGGCAGATCGACCGCCGCGTCGACGCGATGCTGCGCGGCTCCGTCGCGCACACGGCGCTGCACCGCTTCTACGCCGGCCTGCCGAAGCGCACGGGCAGCGAGAGCGTCGAGGAGGAGCGGCTCGACGACGCGCTCGCCTTCCTCGGCGAATGCCTCGAGGGGGCGCTCGCAGGCGTGCGGATGGAGATGACCGACCTCGAGCGGCGGGAGCTGGAGCAGAGCCTGCGGCGCGACCTGGAGGAGCTCGTTCGCGACGAGGCGGCGTCGGAGCTACCGCTCGTGCCGCGACGCTTCGAGGTCGGGTTCGGCACCGAGCGCTCCGCGCCGGAGCTGCAGCGGGGGCTCGAGCTCGGCGACGGGATCGCGCTCTCGGGGAAGATCGACCGCATCGACGTCGATCCCGGCAGCGCGCGGGGGATCGTGCAGGACTACAAGTCGGGCCGGACCGGCCACTCCGCCGCGGAGATCGAGAAGGAGCTGCGGTTGCAGATCCCCCTCTACATGCTCGTGCTGCGCGACCTCGTCGGCATCGAGCCGCTCGGCGGTCTCTACCGGCCGCTGGCCGGCGAGCGGCGTGCCCGAGGGCTCCTTCGCGCCGAGGCGGCCGACGACGGCGTGCCCGGCTTCGCGAAGAACGACTACCTCGACGAGGAGGCCTTCTGGGGTCAGGTCGAGGGCGCCAAGGAGCTCGCTCGCGGCTTCGCGCAGCGGATCCGCGGCGGCGACGTGCGGCACGACCCGAAGGGCGGCGAGTGCCCCGCCTGGTGCGACCTCTGGCGGATGTGCCGGATCAGGCGCGCATGACCGGTCGGCCCGCGAGCAGGGGGGCGAACGACCAGCAGGCCGCCGCGATCGCGGCGCGCGGCGAGGTGTTCGTCTCGGCCGGCGCCGGCACCGGCAAGACCACCGTGCTCGTCGAGCGCTTCGTCCGGGCCGTCTGCGACGAGGGGCTCGACGTCGAGTCGCTGCTCGTCATCACCTACACCGAGCGCGCCGCCGGCGAGCTCCGCAGCCGCATCCGGGCGCGTCTGAACGAGCTCGGCCGCCACGACCTCGCCCGCTCGCTCGACGGCGCCTGGATCTCCACGATCCACGGCTTCTGCCTGCGGCTCCTGAAGGCGCACCCGTTCGCCGCCGGGCTCGACCCGCGCTTCCGGGTGCTCGACGAGAGCCAGGGTCGCGTGGTCCGCAGCGAGGCGTTCGCGACCGCCCTGACCGAGTTCTGCGCCGACGACCGGCCCGAGCGGCTCCAGCTGCTCGCCACCTACGGCGCGGCCGGGCTGCGGCGGATGCTGACCGCCGTCTACGAGACGCTGCGCTCCGCAGGGCGCGAGCTGGAGCTGGAGCTCGGCGAGCGGCCGGGGCTCGAGGCGCGGCTCGCGGAGCTCGCCGAGGCGGCACGCTGCCTGGCCGCCGACGCGGCCGCGAAGCCGGAGGCACGCGCAGTCGCAGCCGAGGCGCTCGTGCTGGCGCAGGCGGCGCCGCGACCCGAGAAGCTGCTCGACCTCGGCGGCCTGAAGGCCGGTCGCGCGGAGCGCGTCGCGAGCTACGAGGAGGCACGGAAGGCGGTCGAGCAGGCGGCGCTCGACGAGCTCGCCCTGCGCGACCGCGACCTGCTGCAGCAGCTGCTGACGCGGTTCGCCGAGGCCTACGCGGCGGCGAAGGACGCCGAGTCGTCGCTCGACTTCGAGGATCTACAGCTGCGGGCGCGGGATCTCCTCCGCGACCACCTGGAGCTGCGCGAGCGCGAGCAGCTGCGCTTCCGCTCCGTCATGGTCGACGAGTTCCAGGACACGAACCGGCTCCAGTGCGAGCTGGTCGACCTCCTCACGGGACCGGGCACCGACCGTTTCTTCGTCGGCGACGAGTTCCAGTCGATCTACGGCTTCCGCCACGCCGACGTCGGCGTCTTCCGCGAGCGACGCGCGGCGGCGGAGACGTTGTTGCCGCTGACGCGCAACTACCGCTCGCGCCCGGAGCTGCTGAGCGTCGTGAACCATCTCTTCGGCGCCTCGTTCGGCGAGGAGTTCCAGCCGCTCGCCGCCTCCGGCGAGTTCCCCGACCCCGTTTTCGGGACGCCGGTGGAGCTGCTCGTCACGGACAAGGCCGCGTACCGCGAGAGCGGCGTGCACTGGCGCCGCGCGGAGGCGCAGCACGTGGCGCGGCGCGTCCGGGAGCTCGTCGACAGCGGCGTCGCGACACCGGGCGAGATCGTGCTCCTCTTCGCGGCCGGCACGGACGCCGAGTGGTACGAGGAGGAGCTGCGCGCCGCCGGGCTACCGACCTACCGGGCGACGGGGCGGGGCTACTTCGGCCAGCAGCAGGTGGTCGACCTGCTCTCCTACCTGCGGCTGCTGCACAACCGCTACGACGACGAGGCGCTCGTCAGCGTGCTCGCCTCGCCCTTCGTCGGCGTCTCGAACGACGCGCTCCTGCTCGTGCGGCGCGCCGCCGGGCGCCGGCCCATCTTCACCGGGATCGAGCGCACGGTGCCCGAGGGGCTGGACGAGCGCGACGAGCGGCTCCTGCGCGCCTTCCGCCAGCGGTACGACCGCCTCGCCGATGCGTCGCCGCGGCTCTCGCTCGAGCGCCTGTGCGAGCGGATCGTCGCCGAGCACGACTACGACCTCGCCGTGCTGGCGCAGTGGGACGGCCGGCGCCGCTACGCGAACTTGCGCAAGCTCGCGCGGCTCGCGCGCTCGTACGAGGAGCTGCGCGGCCCCGACGTCGAGGGATTCGTCCGCTTCGTGACCGAGCAGGAGGCCGTCGGCGCGAAGGAGCTCGAGGCGGTGGCGGAGGAGGAGGGCGCCGACGCGGTGCGCCTGCTGACGATCCATGCGGCGAAGGGCCTCGAGTTCAAGGTCGTCGTCGTCGCCGACGCCGGCCGCGACCGCAACGCGCCCTCGGCCGACGAGATCCTCTGCCTTGCGGACGGCCGCTTCGGCTTCCGCGTCGCCGATCCCGCGACTGGCAAGCGCCGCGGCGCCTTCGGCTACGACGAGGTGACGGCGCGGCGCCGCGAGGAGGACGAGGCGGAGCGGCTCCGGCTCTACTACGTCGCGATGACGCGGGCGATCGACCGCCTCGTCGTCTCGGGCTCGATCGACGGCCTGCCGTCCGGCTCCGGCCGTCCCGTCGACGCGCGAACGCCGATCGGCTGGGTGCTCGGCCGGCTCGACTGCGCGGAAGAGTTGGCGACGGCGCCCGGGCCCGTGGAGCTGGAGCGGGAGGGCGCGCGCGTGCTCGTCCGGCTCGACGCCGGCGGCGATGCGGTCGAGGAGGAGGCGACGACGGACACCGGCGAGGTCGAGCCGCTCGCGCAGCTGGAGCTCTTCGCGCCGGGCGCGGCGCCGCCGCTGCCGCCGCTCGCCCCGGTGCTCGCGCCGATCGCGGAGCTGCCGGTGCCGCCGCTGCACGACGTGCGCCGGCTCTCGTACTCGGCGCTCGCACTCTTCGAGCGCTGCTCGTACCGCTACTACGCGGAACGTGTCGCGGGGATGCGCCCCTCCGACGGACGCGGGGGGGTGCCCGGCCACACCGGCCTGGCCGCGACCGAGATGGGCGACGCGGTTCACCGGCTGCTCGAGCTCGTCGACCTCTCCGCCCCCGCGCCGCCCGACGTCGAGCAGGTGCGCGGCTGGTATCCGTCCGTCACCGACGAGGAGCTGGCTCGGATCCGCGCCTTCGTCGACTCGTACTGCGGCTCCGAGCTCGGGCAGCGCATCGCCGCGCTCCGGGGCGCGCGGCCGGAGCGGCCGTTCGCCTTCGAGCATGACGGTGTGCTCCTCCACGGCCGACTCGACGTCCTCCACCGGGACGGATCGAGGGCGCTCGTGCTCGACTACAAGACGAACACGCTGGCAGAGGGCACGCCGGAGGAGATCGTCGCGGCCGACTATCGCCTGCAGCGGCTGGTGTACGCGCTCGCGTGCTTCCGGGCGGGTGCGGAGGAGGTCGAGGTCGTCTACCACTTCCTCGAGCGACCCGATGCCGTCGTCTCGACCACCTTCGCCCGCGACGAGCTGCCGGCGCTCGAGGCCGAGCTCTCGGAGGCGATCGCCCGCATCCGCGGCGGCGAGTTCCGGCCGACGCCGAGCGAGTTCACGTGCGCCGCGTGCCCGGCGCTCGACGTGGTCTGCGCGGGCCCACGGCTGCGTGGGGAGGCGGCGCGGCACCCGGCGTTGACCGCCACGGCCTAGGCGAGTGCGTGTCGCCGCCCTCCACGACGTGCACGGCAACCTGCCGGCACTGGAGGCGGTGCTGGCGGAGGTGGCGTCGCTCGGGGTCGACCGGATCGTCTGCGGCGGCGACGCCGTCGCGGGGCCGTTCCCGCGCGAGTCGCTCGAGCTGCTGGTGCGCTCCGACGCGCTCTTCCTGCGCGGCAACGCCGACCGCGAGCCCCGCGACTGGGTGGCGGAACGGCTCGACCCGCTCTCGCTCGAGTTCCTGGCGGAGCTGCCGACGACCGTGAGTCTCGACGGCGTCCTCTACTGCCACGGCTCGCCCCGCAGCGACGAGGAGATCCTGACGCGGGTCTCGTCCGACGAGCGCCTCCGCGAGGCGCTCGCAGACGTCGAGGAGCAGCTCGTGGTCGGCGGCCACACCCACGTCCAGTTCGAGCGCGAGGTCGACGGGCGCCGCTTCGCCAATGCCGGGAGCGTCGGACGGCCCTACCAGGGGCGGCGCGGTGCCTTCTGGGCACTCGTGGCGGACGGTGTCGTGGA
>DASUOK010000088.1:0-13104 GCA_036276675.1 Gaiellaceae bacterium
CGAACGTCGCCTCGAACCGCAGCACCGGATGCCGCGCGTGGATGCGCCGCTCGCCCGTGAAGGGATCGTGCTCGGAGAGCCCCATCGGCAGCACGGCGAGGTCGACGCCGCGCAACGCCGAGGGCGGCACCCAGTCGTGGAGCTCGTCCATCACGAGGAGCAGGCGCTTGCCGTCGCCGCTGAGCTCGAAGGCGTAGACGTAGTCCTCGTACAGCCGGAACGGCCTGATCGTGACGCCGCCCAGCTCGACCGTCTCGCCGTCGCGGAGCTGGTGGAGCCGGACGAACCCGCGGCTCTCGAGGAACCTAAAGTGCTCGCTGGCGCCGAGCCGGACGTCGAAGTCGGCCGCGACCTGCTGCGGCAGGTAGACGTCCGTGGCCCGTCGGGATCCCGGAACCGGCGGCCAGCGGCGGAAGTCGTGGCCGCCGATCGACTCCCAGACACGCCGGCCCATCGTGTGGTCGGGGTGCCAGTGCGAGTAGAAGCAGGCGGCGATGCGGGTGACGCCGGAGCGGTCGAGCTGGAGCCGCGACTCCTCCGGCGTGTCGAAGAGCACGTCCGGCCCGTGGACGAACACGCTCGGCCCGGTGCGGCTGTACGGCACGCCGCGTTCCCGCGCCTCGACGCAGACACGGCACGCGCAGCCGGGTCGAGGCGTCACGGTCGCGCCGCCGGAGCCGAGGATCTCGACCTTCACGACCGGATCGTAGGGAGCGCCGCGACGACGTCGCTCGCGATCACACCTGCTGCGAACGGGACACGCCGGGCGGCCTCGGCGGTCGCCGTCGCCGCGGCGGCGGCGGCGAGCCGCGGCTCCAGCCCCTTCGCCAGATACGCGGCGAGCACGCCGGTGAGGACGTCGCCGCTGCCCGCCGTCGCGAGGGCCGGCGCGTCGGCGAGGCAGACGAGCGTCGCCTCGCCCGGCGCCGCGACGATCGTGTCCGCACCCTTCAGCAGGCAGACGCACCCGAAGCGGTCGGCGCCGCGTCGCGCGGCCTCGAGGCGGTGCGCGCCCACCCAGGCCGACCCCTCCCCGAGCAGCCGCCCGAGCTCGCCCGCATGCGGGGTGAGGACCACCGGCGGCCGCCACTCGCCCGGCTCGAGCCCGTGGAGCGCGTCGGCGTCGAGGACGACCGGCACGTCGAGGTCGCGCAGCAGCCGAGCGACGAGCTCGCCCGCTTCGGGCGTCCGGCCGAGGCCCGGCCCGATCGCGACCGCGCCGGCCCGCTCGGCCGCCTCGTCGATCTCGTCCCAGGTTCGCTTGACCGGCTCGAGCAGCCGCGCCTCGACCACGCCGAGCGAGGCCGCCGGGACGGCGACGGCGACGTAGCCGGCGTCGGCGCGGAAGGCCGCCTCGGCAGCGAGGCACACGGCCCCGGTCAGGCCCGGCACGCCGCCGACCAGCAGCACCGATCCCGCCGTGTACTTGGTGTCGGCCGGCTCCTTCCACGGCAGCAGCTCGAGCACGTCACGCCGGACGAGCCGGTGCTCCGTCTCGCCCCCGGCGAGGCCGATGTCGGCGGCGACAACGTCGCCGGCATGGAAGAGCCCTGGCGCAACCGCGAGCCCGACCTTCAGCGCGTGGAAGGTGACGGTCGTCGCCGCGCGGACCGCGGGGCCTGCGACCTCGCCGGTGGACGCGTCGACGCCCGAGGGGAGGTCGACGGCGATGATCGGCGCGCCGGCGGCGTTCATCCGCTCGATCAGCGCCGCCGCCTCCGGCCGGGGCTCGCCGGCGAAGCCGGTGCCGACGAGCGCATCCACGATCACGTCGGCGCCCTCGACCGCGTGCGTCTCGACGGCGTCGCGACCGGCCTCGCGGAGGAGCCGCGCCGCGATGCGGCCGTCGCCGCCGTTCGCACCGCCGCCGCAGACGACGGCGAAGCTCTGGGCATCCGGGAAGGCTGCGAGCGCCTCCCTCGCCACCGCCGCACCGGCCCGCTCCATCAGCTCCGGGGCGCTGTCGGGGTAACCGGGGTAGCGCTCCTCCGCCGCCCGCATCTCGGCCGCCGTGTAGAGCGGCTCCGTGTGCGCGCGCTCAGGCATCCGCGACGACGCACACCGCCGACGCGAGCTCGCGCGAATGGGTCATCGAGAGGTCGATCGCGCCCGCCCCGACCCGCCGCGCCCACTCCGCCACGCGCCCGGAGAGCACGACGGACGGCTTCGGTCGGCCCACGATCTCGATCTCGGTCCAGGCGAAGGCGCGCGCCACGCCGAAGCCGAGCGCCTTCCCCACCGCCTCCTTGCCCGCGAAGCGCCCCGCATAGCTCTCGGCCGGATTGCGCCGGGAGTCGCAGTAGGCCTGCTCGGCCGGCGTGAAGCAGCGGTCGCGGAAGCGCGGGTACCGCTCCAGCGAGCGCCGCACGCGCGCGATCTCAATCAGGTCGGTGCCGACGCGCACGCTAGTGGGGGCGGTCGACCCACTCGGGCACGTTCGCGATCGAGCTGAGCACCGCGTCGGGAACGGCGCTCGAGTGCTCGAGCGCCTCCGGCCGGAACTTCCCGGTGCGCAGGAGCACCGTCTTCATGCCGAAGAGCTGCGCGCCGACGACGTCCTGCTCGAGGTCGTCGGTGATCATCCACGTCAGCTCGGGCTCGGCATCGAGCGCGGCGAGCGCGGCGGCGAAGCAGGCGGCGCTCGGCTTGCCGACGACGGTCGCGTCGACTCCCGCCGCGTACTCGAGCCCGGCGACGAAGACGCCGCCGTCGAGCATCGGCCCGCGCGCGGTCTGCCACCACCGGTTCTTGTGCAGGCAGTACAGCTCGGCACCTGCCTGCAGCTCGGTGAAGGCTCGCGCGAGGTTCATGTAGCTGAAGACCTGGTTCGGCTCGATCGTCTCGTCGCACCCGCCCACGAGCACCGCGTCGGCGGTGTCGCCGACGAGCTCGACGCCGTGCAGGTCGGGAACGATCGCGGACATGACGAGGGCGAACACGCGACGCCCGTCGAGCTCGCGCGCGGCGGCGATCGGCGTCGTCTGCAGCTCCTCGTCGTCGAGCTCGAAGCCCATCGTGCGCAGCTCGTCGGCGAGGGTGGCGCGGGCCCGGGTCGAGTTGTTCGTGACGAAGCGGAGCCGGTGGCCCTCCCGGCGCAGGCGTGCGACGGCGTCGACGGCTCCGGGGATCGGCTGGCCCGAGACGTGGAGGACGCCGTCGACGTCGAGCAGAATGGCCGCCATGGAGCCGCAGTCTATTCGCGTCACCCGCTCGGTCGTGCTGCCGCTCGCCGAGGTGGAGCTGCGCTTCTCGCGCTCCAGCGGGCCGGGCGGCCAGCACGCGAACACGGCCGAGACGCGCGTCGAGGCCGTGTTCGACGTGAGCGCATCGGCCGCGCTGACGGAGCACCAGAAACGGCGTGTCCTCGCGCGCGCGGGGCCGGTGCTGCGGGCGGTCGCGCAGGACGAGCGCAGCCAGTGGCGCAACCGCGAGCTCGCGCTCGAGCGCCTCGTCGAGCAGCTCCGGGCGGCGCTGAAGGTCGAGCGGCGTCGCGTGCCGACGAAGCCCTCGCGCGCGGCGAAGGAGCGGCGGCTCGAGACCAAGCGCCGCCGCGGCGCGACGAAGAAGCTGCGCCGACCACCCGGCGAGTAGCCACGTAGGATCGGCGCGTGATCGGCGAGCCGCGCACGCACGTCGCCGAATGCGAGTCGACGCAGCTCCTGCTCGGCCCTGACGACCCGGAGGGCGCGATCGCCACGACCGACCACCAGACCGCCGGCCGCGGCCGGCTCGGCCGCGCCTGGATCGAGGCGCCGGGGACCTCGGCGCTCGTCTCCGTCCTGTTGCGGCCGCCCCCCGGACGGAAGGCCTCCGAGCTCTCGCTGGTGGCGGCCGCCGCCGTCGCGCTGGCGCTCGAGGACGTCACGGGCACGGCCGCGCAGGTGAAGTGGCCGAACGACGTCCTGCTCGCGGGTCGCAAGGTCGCCGGGATCCTCGCCGAGCTGCGCGGCGGCGCGGTCGTCCTCGGCATCGGGGTGAACGTCAACCAGACGGAGGAGCAGCTGCCGCGCGACGCGAGGGTGCCGCCCGGCTCCCTGCGAGCGCTCGACGGCGTCGAGCGCGACCGCGAGGGCGTCCTCGCGGCCGTGCTGCACCGCCTCGACCGGCTCTACGCCGCGTGGCGCGACGTGGGGCTGGCGGCGGTGCACGCCGAGCTCGGCGAGCGCGACTACCTGCGCGGACGGCGCGTCCGTACGGATGCGGGTCTCGGCGTCGCGACCGGGATCGACGACGCCGGCCGGCTGCTCGTGCGGACGGAGGGCGGCACGGTCGCGGTGGCGAGCGGGGAGATCGACCTCGTGCCGTGAGCGCAAGGTTCGGCCGGGCCGGGCGTCTTGCACCTAGATGGAGGAGAAGCTCCGCACCGACCGCCTGCTGCTCTGGAGCCTGATCGCCCAGGTGCCGGTGCTGTGGCTCACGATCGCGCTCGCCAACCCGGTGCTCCTGCTCCTCGGGCCCTTCGTGGCCGGGCTGCTCTACGTCCTCTTCCGCTTCGGCCCGTTCGAGCGACACGAGGCGATCGAGGACGAGCTCTTCTAGACGCGGCGCCCGGGCCGGCCCGCGACCTCTCCGAAGGGGCGGTCGTCGCTACCCGGAATGGTGATTGCAAACAGGCCCAGGCAGCCTTACAAGGTGGGATGTCCGAGGCGTTCCGCCTGCACAGTTCACAGAAAGGGGTCTGCATGTCCTGTTCGTTTCGTCGCGCGCTCACGCTGGTGGTGTCCGCCTCCGTGCTCGCGTCGCTCGTTCCTGCGGCGGCGCTCGCCGTCCCGAGCTCCGGCACCGCCGTCCGACCGTCGGTCGCAATCGTGAAGCGTGGTCTGACGAAGACCTGGGACCTCGACAAGGAGACCTCGGTCGACAAGATCACGCTCGTCTGGCGCTCGGTGAAGCTGCTGAAGACACGCAAGGCGGTTCCGTACCGCGACTTCGTCGAGCCCGGCAAGTGGGTGACGCCGGTGACGGCGGTCTTCGACCAGAAGACGGTGCGGACCTCCTACGACGTGCTGAACGACACCGAGATCCGCAGCTGCTTCACCTACCGGGTCACCTTCAGCGGCATCTTCTGGAAGGGAGACTTCGGCTGGAAGTACAAGAACCGGGACGTGACGTCGAAGCAGACGGCCTACCAGTACCGCTGCACGTAGCCGCGCCGCCGGCGGGGAGCGGGAGGCGCGTGCCTCCTGCCCTCGCCGCCGCCGAGGCCTGCTACTCGACCGTGACGGTCTTGGCCAGGTTGCGGGGCTGGTCGACGTTGAGCCCGCGGAGGCGCGCGATCCGGTAGGCGAGCAGCTGCAGCGGGATGATCGCGAGCACGGCCTGGAGGAAGTTCGGCGTCTTCGGCACGTAGATGACGTCGTCGGCGTGGTGCTGGATGTCCTCGTTGCCGTCGGTCGCGATCGCGATCACGTGCGCGCCGCGCGCGCGCACCTCCTGGATGTTCGAGACGAGCTTGTCGTAGACGTGGATGTCGGTCGCGACGACGACGACCGGCGTGTCGTCGTCGAGCAGCGCGATCGGCCCGTGCTTCATCTCGCCGGCCGAGTAGGCCTCCGTCGGGATGTAGCTGATCTCCTTCAGCTTCAACGCGCCCTCGAGCGCGACGGGGAGACCGATGTGACGCCCCAGGTAGAGGAAGAACGGCTTGTCGTAGTAGCGCTGCGCGATCTCCTCGATCGGGTGGTCGCCGTCGAGGAAGCGGTCGATCTTGTCCGGCAGCTCGTAGACGGCGTCGAGGATGAACTCGCGCTCGCGGGGCTCCATCGTCCCGCGCACCTGCGCCAGCTTCAACGCGACGAGGTAGAGCAGCGAGACCTGCGCCGTGAACGTCTTCGACGCCGCGACGCCCACCTCGAGCCCGCAGCGCGTGTGCAGCACGGAGTCGACCTCACGCGTGATCTGCGACCCCATCATGTTGGTGATCGCGACGGTGTGGGCGCCCTTCTCGCGCGCCAGCTTCATCGCCCCGATCGTGTCGCGCGTCTCGCCCGACTGCGAGATCCCGATCACGAGCGTGTCCTCGCCGACCACGGGGTTCCGGTAGATCCACTCGGAGGCGATGTCCGGCTCGACGGGCAGCCGCGCCCACTCCTCGAGCACGTAGCGGCCGACGACACCGGCGTGGTAGGCGGTGCCGCAGGCCAGGATGACGATCCGGCGCAGGTCGCGCAGCTTCTCGTCGGTCATGCCCAGGCCTTCGAGCACGAGCGTGCCGTGACGGACCCGGTCGCCGATCGTCTCCGCGACCGCCTCCGACTGCTCGTAGATCTCCTTGAGCATGAACGTCTCGTAGCCGCCCTTCTCCGCGCCCTCGTCGTCCCAGTCGAGCTCGACCGTGTCGTGCTCCACATGGCTGCCGTCGGCGCGGGTGAAGACGGCTCCCTCCGGCGTCACCTCGACGATGTCGCCGTCGTTCGGGAACTGGACGGTGCGCGTCTCGCGCAGGAACGCGGCGGCGTTGGAGGCGAGGAACATCTCGCCGTCGCCCACCCCGACGACGAGCGGCGTCTGGTGGCGCGCGCCGACGAGGACATCGGGGTGGTCGTGATGGATGACGACGAAGGAGAAGTGGCCCTCGAGCTCGCCGAACGTCCGCCGCACGGCCTCCGCGAGGTCACCCTCGTAGTGGCGCTCGACGAGGTGGGACACGGTCTCGGCGTCGGTCTCAGACCTGAAGGTGTGACCCTCGGCGACGAGTTGCGCGCGCAGCTCACGGTAGTTCTCCACGATCCCGTTGAGCACGATCGAGAGCTTGTCGGCTTCGCACCCCGTCAGCGGGTGTGCGTTCGCCTCCGTCACGCAGCCGTGGGTGGCCCAGCGCGTGTGACCGAGACCGTGCCGCGAGGTCGAGCCGTTCGGCCCCGCCGCCTCCTTCAGGTGCTGGAGGTTGCCGATCGCGCGCACGTAGTCGAGGCCTGCCTCCTCGCGCAGCGCGATGCCGGCCGAGTCGTAGCCCCGGTACTCGAGGCGCTCCAGTCCCTGGAGCAGCAACGGCTTCGCCTCTCGGGGTCCGACGTATCCGATGATCCCGCACACCCTGAAGCTCCTTTGTCCGACCTTCCCGGGTGAAGCGCCACCCCGACCGCAATACAGCCGATCGTTCCCGCTGAACCCGCCCGAGAACGCAACGAGAGCCCGGTGTGCCTGAGCCCCGCCGCGTCGCGGGATCAGCCGAGCTCTCTCCGAACGAGCGCCGCGATCGTACCACACAGCCGCTCCGCCTCCGCGGACGTTTCCGCCTCGCCGAGCACACGGATCAGCGGCTCCGTGCCCGACGCGCGGACGAGGACCCGGCCGCTGCCGTCGAGCATGTCGTTCAGGCGCTCGGCCTCCGCGAGCGCGCTCGCCGGCACGTCGCCGCCGCGGGCGCGGACGTTCTCCTGCACCTGCGCGTAGCGCGGCATCACCGCCGCCGCCTCGGCGAGCGTCCGCCCCCGCACGGCCTCGCAGAGCAGGAGCGCGGCCGCGAGGCCGTCGCCCGTGACGTGGTCGCGCAGGCAGATCACGTGGCCCGACTGCTCGCCGCCGAGGATGCCGCCCTCGCGGCGCAGCGCCTCGAGCACGTAGCGGTCGCCGACGGGCGTCGTCACGACGCGGATGCCGCGCTCCTCCATCAGCCGGTGGAAGCCGAGATTCGTCATCACCGTCACCGCGACGAGCTCGACGTCGAGATGGAGCGCGAGGATGGCGAGGATCTGGTCGCCGTCGACGGTGTCGCCCGCCGCGTCGACGGCGAGCATGCGGTCGCCGTCGCCGTCGAAGGCGACGCCGAGGTCGTGCCCGCCGCTCAGCACCGTCTCGCGGAGCAGCGCCAGGTCCGTGGCGCCGCAGCCCGCGTTGATGTTCGTCCCGTCGGGCGCGACCGCGACGGCCGTCACTTCGGCACCGAGCTGCTCGAACGCCTTCGGCGCGATCCCCGAGTAGGCGCCGTTGGCGCAGTCGACGGCGACCTTGAGACCGGACAGATCGGAGCCGAAGCGCTCCGCGATGTGCTCGAGGTAGCTGTCGGTGGCGACGCCGACGTGGTCGACGCTGCCGCCCTCGACGAGCGGCCCGGGGTCGTCGAGCAGCAGCTCGATCTCCTCCTCCTGCTCGTCCGTCAGCTTCGCGCCGCTGTGGTCGAAGAGCTTGACGCCGTTGTACTCGGGCGGGTTGTGCGACGCCGTGATCACGGCGGCGAGATCGAGCGCCAGCAGCGCCACCGCCGGCGTCGGCAGCACGCCGGCGAGCACCGCGTTCCCGCCCGCCGCGACGACGCCGCGCCCGAACGCCTCCTCGAGCGCGGGGCCGGAGCCCCGCGTGTCGCGACCGACGAAAATGCGGCCGCGGCCCGACCAGCGCGTCGCCGCGCGGCCGAGCCGCTCGACGAGCTCGAGCGTGAGGTCCTGGCCGACGACCCCGCGGACGCCGTCCGTGCCGAAGTAGCGCCTCAAGGCGCGGGCTAGCGCTTCGAGAACTGCGGCGCCTTGCGCGCCTTGTGCAGGCCGGCCTTCTTGCGCTCGACCTCGCGCGCATCACGCGTGAGGTAGCCCTCGCGCTTCAGCGGGATGCGCAGCTCGGGATCGGCCTCGACGAGCGCACGGGCGATGCCGTGGCGGACCGCGCCGGCCTGGCCGCTGGGACCGCCGCCGTGGACCCGCACCCGGATGTCGTACGTGCCCTCCGCGCCGGCCGTCTTCAGCGGCGCGAGCACCGCGGCACGGTGCGTGAGCCGCGGGAAGTAGTCCTCGATCGTCCGGCCGTTGAACCAGGTGGTGCCGTCGCCCGGCCGGAGGATCACGCGCGCGACCGAGGTCTTGCGCTTCCCCGTGCCGCGGTACTGAGCCTGCTCTGCCACTACGAGACCTCCAACGGTTTCGGCGCCTGGGCCTCGTGCGGATGCTCGGGGCCGGCGTAGATCTTCAGCTTCGTGATCTGCTGGCGCGCGAGGCGGGTCCGAGGGAGCATCCCCTTGACCGCCTTCCGCAGCACCTCCGTCGGCCGCTTCTCGAGCTGCGTTCGCAGCGTCCGCGTGCGCAGGCCGCCGGGATAGCCGGAATGCCGGTGGTACAGCTTCTGGTCGAGCTTCTGGCCGGTGACGTGGATCTTCTCCGCGTTGACGACGATCACGAAGTCGCCCGTGTCGGTGTGGGGCGTGTACGTCGGCTTGTTCTTGCCCCGCAGCGTGTCCGCGATCTGGGTCGCCAGCCGCCCGAGCGTCCTGCCCTCGGCGTCGACGACGTACCAGTCGCGCTGGATCTCGCCCGGTTTTGCGGAGAAGGTCTTCATTTCACAGGCTCCGTCACTTGACAGACAAAGGGCGCACAGACCGTGCGCCGGCCGCGGATTGTAGCAAGATCCACACCGCCGGCACCGCGACGAACGCGGTGCCGCCGAGCGCCAGCGCCGTGACCCCGAGCTCGCTGTAGGCGAGGCCGCCCAGGAGCGCGAGCGACGCGCCGGTGAAGCTCGAGAGCAGGTCGGAGAAGCCGATCAGCTTGCCCCGCTCCGACGGCAGCGCGCGGTCGGCGAGCTCGGTGGCGGCGGCGACGTACGAGATGTTCCAGCCGAGCCCGAGCCCGAAGAGCGAGAGCGACGTCCAGGCGACGGTCTCGAACCAGACGAGCCCGAGCGTCGAGAGGGCCATCAGCAGCAGGCCTGACACCTGCGACGGTCGCCGCCCCACCTTGTCGATCAGCTCGCCGATCACGAGCACGAGCGCGTACATGCCGACGATGTGCAGGCTGATCACCGTGAAGACGTCGGCCTGGTGATGGCCGTGGTCGATCACGATGTAGCCGGTCAGGTTCATGATCGAGACCATCCCGGCGAAGCTGGCGACCGCCGCCACGAGCGCCGTGGGAACGCCCGGCCGGCGCAGGATCTCGCTGAGCGGCGCCGCCGCGACGTCCTGCGGCTCCGAGCCGGTCCCGTCGCCGAGCGCGATCGCGATCGTGCGCGGATCCGGCCGGACGAGCAGGACGAGCACGAGGCCGACCGCCATGATCCCGCCGGCCGCGAGCCACGGCACGACGAGCGCGTCGGTGTCCAGCTCCTTGCCCGCGAACAGCGGCCGGAAGACGAGCGGTCCGAGCGCGGCACCGAAGAGGGAGCCGAAGAGCACGAGCGAGATCCCACGCGCGCGGCGCGACGGCGGGTACATGTCGGCTGCCGCGGCCCGTGCCAGCAGCACGGTCCCGCTCGCGACGCCGACGAGCGCGAAGCCGGGCACGACGAGCGCGGCCGACTCGAGCTCGCACCCGAGCGCCGTGAGCGCGCAGCCGGCCATCCCCGAGACACAGCCCGCGGCGAGGACGGGCACGCGGCCGACGCGGTCCATCATCCGGCCCGCCGGCAGCGCCGCGGCCGACGCGGAGAGCAGGAAGATCGCCGGACCGAGGCCGAGGATCCCCTCGATCCCGGTGACGAGCACGAGCGTGATCGTCGCCACCGCGACTGCGAGCTGCACCATCCCCGACAGCGAGGTGAGCGTGGCGGCGAGCAGGATCGTGTTCCGGCCGATGGGGAAGCGGTTCACCGGTTCACACTACGCAAGTGCCGCCGCCAGCCCCGCGTGGAACTCCGACGCGCCGCCGTGCGACGGATGCCGGATGTACGTGCCGCCGAGCCGCTCGTGCGCGAGCCGCCCCACCGCGAGCACGCGGCGCCCCGGCCGGAGCTGCGAGAGGAACCCGGCCGCGGCGTCGATCTCGCCCCTGCTCGGCGGCCGGTTCGACCGCGGCTCGCCCGGCCGGTGCGGATGCGTCGGCACCAGGTTCCAGAGGAGGACCTGCTCGGCGGCGCCCAGCTCCGCGAGCGTGCGCTGGACGATCGTTGCCGTCGCCTCGGCGGGGCCGCTGCCCGTCAGCTGGCGCTCGGAGGTGAACGGCAGCCCGGAGACGCGCGCGCCGCGCCAGCCGGCCGCCTCGCCGACCAGCAGGATCGGAGCGGAGGCACGCGCATCGAGGTACTCGCGGAGCCGCCGCCGCAGGAGCGGCGACTCGGCGTACTGGTTGAACGTCGCCCCGAGCCGCGCCGCGGCCAGCGCGGCGACGAGGCCCGTCACCGTGCGGTCAGGCTCTCTCGGCGGGCTGGGGCACGATCCGGAGGTAGGGCCGGGGAGCCGTCCAGCCCTCCGGGTAGGTCTCCCTGGCCTCGTCGTCCGAGACCGAGCCGGCGATGATGACGTCGTCGCCCTGGCGCCAGTTCACCGGCGTCGCGAGCTTGTGGCGCGCCGTCAGCTGCAGCGAGTCGATCACCCGCAGCACCTCGTCGAAGTTGCGGCCCGTCGTCATCGGGTAGACGAGCACGAGCTTGACCTTCTTGTCCGGCCCGATCACGAAGACGTTGCGCACGGTCTGGTTGTCGGCGGGCGTCCGCTCGAGCGGGTCGCCTTCGGTGCTCGCCGGGAGCATGCCGTACAGCTTCGAGACGTTGAAGTCGGCGTCCCCGATCGTCGGGAAGTTGGGCGCCTGTCCCTGCGTCTCCTCGATGTCCTTGGCCCAGCGCTCGTGGCTCTCGACCGGGTCGACCGACAGGCCGATGATCTTCACGCCGCGGCGGTCGAACTCCGGCTTGATCTTCGCCATGTAGCCGAGCTCGGTGGTGCAGACCGGGGTGAAGTTCTTCGGGTGCGAGAACAGGATCGCCCACGCGTCGCCGATCCACTCGTGGAACGAGATCCGTCCCTCCGTCGTGTCGGCCTCGAAGTCCGGTGCCGTGTCGCCGATCGTGATCGCCATCTGCTCGTCCTCCTCGTGCGTCGGTGTTGGTGATGTCAGGCGGAAACGCCCCGCTCGATCGGAGCCCCGATCAGGTTGCCCCACTCCGTCCACGAGCCGTCGTAGTTGCGCACGCGCTCGTACCCGAGCAGCTCGTGGAGGACGAACCAGGTGTGGGCGCTCCGCTCGCCGATCCTGCAATAGCAGGTCACGTCCAGGTCGGGTGTGACGCCGCTGCCGACGTAGAGCGCGCGCAGGGCCTCGGCGGATTTGAACGTGCCGTCGTTCGCCACGGCGCTCGCCCACGGAATCGAGATCGCCGTCGGGATGTGGCCGCCCCGCTGAGCGCCCTCGCACTCGTAACCGGGCGGCGCGACCAGCTCACCCGCGTACTCGGCGGTCGAGCGCACGTCGATCAGCACCCGCCCCGGAGCTCCGAGACCCTCGAGCACGCGGTCGCGGTACGCTCGGATCGACTCGTCGCGCTGCGCCGCCCGGTAGTCGCGGAGCTGGGGCGTCGGCCGGTCCGAAGTCAGGGTGCGGCCCTCGTCGATCCACTTCTGGCGGCCCCCGTCGAGGATGCGCACGTCGGCGTGGCCGTAGAGCCGCAGGTACCAGTAGGCGTACGCCGCGAACCAGTTGTTCCTGTCGCCGTAGACGACGACCGTGGTGCCCTCGCCGATGCCGAGGCCGCCGAGGAGCCGCTCGAGAGCAGTCCGATCGGCCACGTCGCGCTCGATCGGGTGCTGGAGGTCGCGCCGCCAGTGCAGCTCCACGCTGCCCGGGATGTGGCCCTCGGCGTAGAGATCGGTGTTCTCGTCGACCTCCGCGACCACGAGCCCGGCGGCGCCGAGCCGTCCGTCCAGCCAGCCGGTCGAGACGAGCACCCGCTCCGCACGACCGTTCCCGGTCAAGCCGCTCCTTCCGTCGATTTCCGCCTCGCAGGCTAGATCCCGGACGACATCCCGCGCAATCGGGGAGAGCCCCGGTCTTGGACCTCGCACGCCCCTATCTTTCCTCCGTCACCCCGAGCCGCGCGGCGGCCACGCCCGCTTCGACCCGCGACCTGACGCCCAGTGTCCGGAGGATGGCCGAGACGTGGTGCTCGACTGTCTTCGGCGAGACGACGAGGCGCGCCGCGATCTCCGGGTTCGAGAGGCCGGTGGCCAAGAGGGCCAGCACCTCCAGCTGACGCGCCGTCAGGCCGCCCGGGTTCCCGCGCGTCGCCGCCCGCGGACCGCGCCGGAGCCCGCGCGCGCCCCCGGCGCGGAGCTGCCGCTCGAGCGAGCGAGCCGCCGGCGCGGCGCCGAGCGCCCGCAGCTCGGAGAGGGCGCGCCGGCGCTCCGCCTCGTCCTCGCTGTCCGCGCGCGCGACCGCCGCCTCGTACGGGCAGCCGATCGTCGCC
>DASUOK010000089.1:0-12550 GCA_036276675.1 Gaiellaceae bacterium
CGGCTCGCGTGCGGGGCTAGGATCGTCGGCAGTGAGCGAAGCTCCCGACCGCAACCTCGCCCTGGAGCTCGTCCGTGTGACGGAGGCCGCCGCGCTCGCCGCGTCCGGCTGGGTCGGGCGCGGCCAGAAGGAGTCGGCCGACGCCGCCGCCGTCGACGCGATGCGAATCGTGCTCGACACGGTGCGCATGAACGGCATCGTCGTGATCGGCGAGGGCGAGAAGGACGAGGCGCCGATGCTCTACAACGGCGAGCAGGTGGGGGACGGCACGGGCCCGGAAGTCGACGTCGCCGTCGATCCGCTCGAGGGGACGCGGCTGACCGCCCTCGGCATGCCGAACGCGATCGCCGTGATCGCCGTGGCCGAGCGCGGCACCGTGTTCTTCCCGGGCGCAGCCGTCTACATGGACAAGATCGCCGTCGGCCCCGAGGCGGTGGACGCGATCGACATCAACGCCTCGCCGACCGAGAACGTCAGAGCGGTCGCCGAGACGAAGGGTCTCGACCCGACCGAGGTGACGGTCGTCGTGCTCGAGCGCGACCGCCACGACGATCTGATCGCGGAGCTGCGCGAGGCGGGCGCGCGCGTGAACCTGATCCGCGACGGTGACGTCGCTCCGTCGATCGCGGCCGCGCTCGCGTTCACGGGCGTCGACATGCTGATGGGGATCGGCGGGACGCCGGAGGGCGTCATCTCGGCCGCCGCGATCAAGTGCGCCGGCGGCGCCATCCAGGCCAAGCTCTGGCCGCGGAACGACGGCGAGCGGCAGGCGCTGGTCGAGGCCGGGTACGACCTCGACCGCGTCCTCACCACCGACGACCTCGTCTCGGGGGAGGACGTCTTCGTCTCCGCGACCGGCGTCACGCGCGGCGCGCTGCTGAACGGCGTGCGCGTCACCCGGGCCGGTGCCGAGACCGAGTCGATCGTGATGCGCTCGCGTTCGGGGACGGTCCGGCGGATCGCCGCCTACCACCCGTCCAGCAAGGTGCGGAACCTGATGAAGGGAGAGGGATATGGCTGACCTGCACGTCACCGCCCAGGAGCACGTCGCCGACAGTCGCGGCATCCTCGCCGCCGACGAGAGCTCCGGCACGATCGAGAAGCGCTTCGATTCGATCGGCCTCGAGTCGACGGAGGCGAACCGCCGTGCCTACCGCGACATGCTCTTCACGACGCCGGAGCTCGAGCGGTCGGTCAGCGGCGTGATCCTCTTCGACGAGACGATCCGCCAGTCGTCGGCGGACGGGACGCCGTTTCCGGAGCTCCTCGCGGGCAAGGGGATCATCCCCGGCATCAAGGTCGACACTGGGGCGAAGCCGCTCGCCGGCGCGCCGGGGGAGAAGATCACGGAGGGCCTCGACGGCCTGCGCGAGCGGCTGGAGGAGTACCGCGGCCTCGGCGCGCGCTTCGCCAAATGGCGTGCCGTGATCACGATCGGCGACGGGATCCCGACGAGCTACTGCATCTCGACGAACGCCCACGCGCTCGGCCGTTACGCGGCGCTGTGCCAGGAGCAGGGTCTCGTGCCGATCGTCGAGCCCGAGGTGCTGATGGATGCCGACAACGACATCGAGACCTGCTACCGCGCGACGTCGCGCACGCTGCACACCGTCTTCCACGAGCTCTACCACCAGCGGGTCGACCTCGGCGGGATGCTGCTCAAGCCGAACATGGTCATCTCGGGCAAGGGCAGCGCCACGCAGGCGAGCGCCGCGGAGGTCGCGGAGTGGACGATCCGCTGCTTCCGCGAGCACGTGCCGGCGGCGGTGCCCGGCATCGTCTTCCTCTCCGGCGGCCAGGGGGACGAGCAGGCGAGCGAGAACCTGAACGCGATCAACCAGCTCGGCCCGCAGCCGTGGGCGCTCTCCTTCTCGTACGGCCGCGCCCTGCAGGCGCCCGCGCTGAAGGCGTGGGGCGGGGACGCGGCGAACGTCGAGGCGGGGCAGTCGTCCCTCGCGCTGCGCGCGCGCTGCAACAGCGCGGCCGTGGCCGGGCGCTACACGGCGGACATGGAGGAGCTCGCCCGCTCGACCTAGCCGCCCGACCTAGCGGCGGAGCGCCGCTGCGAGCACCGGGTCGCGGCCGCCGAAGAAGTCGGCTGCCGTGTAGCGGACGAGGACGTGGGGGCGGATCGCCGAGCGGCGGTCTCCGGGCCTGCCGTGGCGCCAGTGCACGGTCGCGACGTTCGCGCTCCAGCCGCTGTCCGGCAGCTGCCGCGCCGCCGGGTCGCCCCAGAGCTCGGGTGCGCCGCCGGTCGGTTCCCCGACGAACCGGGGCCGCAGGGCGCGCTCGAGATCGACGGCGAGGATCTGAGCAGCCGAGAAGGTCGTCCTGCCGACCAGGACGACGAGCCGCACCCGCCGTGGCAGCTGCCGCAACGCGTCGAGCAGCGGCGCCGCGGTGAAGTAGTTGCCACCCGGGTTGTGCCGCAGGTCGAGGAGCACGCGATCGACGCGCGGTCTCGCGGCGAGCCGTCGCACCCGGGCGGCGACGTCGTGCGTGGACACGGTCATGAAGTTGTAGGCGAGGTAGACGGCGCGCCCGCCTCCGAGCACGGCCGTCCACGTGCCGCGCTCCCGGTGCTGCAGGAACGGCGGCGACGGTCGCCGCGGGAGGCCCAACGGGATCATCGGGTGGAAGAGGTCGGCGAACGCGGACGCGTACCGCGGCGCCGGCACCGCCGCGAGCTCGGCCTCGGTCCCGTCGGCGAACGAGAAGCGTGCGCGGTCGCCGGTGGCGATGCCGAGGCCGCGGAGGACCTCCGCCGTCACGAGCCACAACACCGCCCGCGCCCGCCGGCTGTGCTCGTTGTCGCGCGGCACGAGCGGGCGTACCCGCGCGAGCGCCCGCTCGACCGGCACGCCCGCGACCGCGACCAGCCGCTTGCCGACGAGCTCCCGCCGCGGCCCCACCTGGCCGACGACGTGAACCCCGTCCGGGAAGTGGTAGAGGCGCAGCGGGAAGAGGTGCAGCGGCTGCCGGTGCGCCGGATCGAGCGGGAAGATCCCCGTGTGCCCGTCGCGCTCGCCGACGAGCGCCAGGAAGCGCATCAGCTCGACGAGCAGCTCGTCGCGGTCGAGCTGCGGCGCTCGCCGCTCGAGCGCGTCGCGCGCGGCGACGAACCGCGCGCGCGGTAGCGAGTGGTGGAGGCGCGGATGCGCGGCCTGCAGGTGCGCCGCGAGCGCACGGACGTCGGCGGCCGACTCCGGCGAGGCCGACGCCGCGCCACCGCCGCAACCGGCGAGGAGGAGGGCGACGGCGGTGACGGCGGTCCTCATGCGAGCTCCTCGAGCCGCCGCTGCGCCCAGCCGAGCGCGGCCTCGGCTCGCGCGATGCCGAGGTCGAGCACGGCGCCGTGGAAGGCGTCGTGACCGCGGCGGCTGTTGCGCGCGTCGATCTCGGCGAACCGCTCGAGCTGCTCGCCGGCGTCGTCGCGGAAGGCCTCGAGGGTGCGGCGGTGGGCCTCGGGCGTCGCGAGGCCGCCGAGGAAGAGCCGCAGCACGAGCCCGTCGCGGTCGCCGCGCACCGGCCCGTCGAGCCACCGCGCCAGCGCTTCGCGGCCCGAGTCGGTGAGGGAGTGGAGCTGCTTGTCCGGACGCCGCTCCTGCCGGACTCCGCGTGCCGCGACCAGCCCCTCGGCCGTCAGCCGCCTCAACACCGCGTAGAGGTGGCTCTTCGTCGGTGCCCACACGTGCCCGACGCTGCGTTCCGCCTGCTTGGCGAGGTCGTAGCCGGAGCGCTCCCCCTCCAGCGCGAGCAGGCCGAGGACGCCGGCCTCCGTCGTCGACGGAGCAGCCGTTCGGGTGGTTATGTCAGTCGTCATCACACTAGTTCTCATCACACTATAACGCCGGACGTCCGCCGCGTCGACCACACTCGGGGAGATGATGCGACTCGTGAATCTGGCGCTGTTCACCGCGGCGGTCGGTGCCCTCGTCGTCGGTGGCGTCGTGCTGGGGACGAAGATCCGGGACGACGCGACGAGCGAGCTGACCGAGTCGATCCCGGCGAGGGCCGCGGCGGCGACGGCGGACGCGCAGCTACGCGCTGCGATCTTCGCGGCCAACACCTACTTCGTCCGCAACTCGACCTACGTGGGCATGACGGCGGACGGGCTCCGCGAGGAGGTCGACGCGGGACTGGCCGAGCCGATCTCGGTGAGCGACGCGACCGCGTCGTCGTACTGTGTCGAGACCCGGGTCGGAGAGCGGACGTTCAGCTATCGCGTCCGCCGCGGCTTCCTCACGCCGGGCACCGGCTGCTAGCCCGGCGCTGGTTGCTTCGTGCCGGGGCGCCTCAGGCCGTCAACAGGACGACCACGAACAGCACGAACATCGCCGCAGCGGTCACGGCGAGCAGGGCGAACGCCACGTCGCCCAGGCGGATGTTCCGCCTCTGCAGGAACGTGCGCAGCACCCGCCCGTCGGAGCGGGCGCCGGCGAGCAGCCGTTGCCCGTAGAACGGCGCCGATGCCTCGAGCCGGCGGACGGCGCCGGCCGCCAGGTGGGCGGCGCGCTGGAGCGTCGGCACAGCAGTGCGTCCGCCGGCCACGAGCGCGTCCAGGCGCAGCGCCCGCCCGTCGGGGGAGACGGTGGGCCGCGACGGGATCCTGGCGACGACAGCACCGAGCCGCAGACGGGAGAGCAGGAAGATCGTGCCGGCCGCAGCCGCGAGCCCGAAGGCCGCCAGCGGCAGCCAGCCGGGCAACCAGCCGGTGAGGTCGGTCGGCGTCTCCCGGCTCGGCGCGCGCCCCGCCTCCGGTGAGGCGGCGGCCGTGGTGGTGGTGCGGGCGGCCACCTTTGGCTCCGGCGCCGGCTCCCACGGTGCGGCACCGGGGTTCCGGGCGAGCCACGTCTCGTAACTCAGCCCCTTCGACTTGAGGTAGCCCTTGAATGCAGCCTCGGTCGTGTAGACGGTGCCGCCCCAGCGCAGCCCTGGCTCCTCCTGCGTGCGCACGCCCTGGCTGAGGGCGACGACGATCAGGATGGCGAGGACGGCTCCGACGAAGCCGATGGCGTATGCCTTCAGCACGGCTCCAGTATTGCGCGACTTCGATAAACGCTTCAACCGCTACCCGCCGCTGTCGACCGGGAGGGCGCTGAGGGAGATCGCTCCTTCCGGCTTTTCGGGCGCGACGCCGTACCTGGAGCGCCGCCGACGCCGTTGTGTCCCTCGAAGCTCGCAACCGGAGCGAGCGCGAGCGAGGAGGGTTCGTGTCGGCAGTGGATCGTGGTGATGAGCTCGTCCGGCGCAAGGCGGACAAGACGAAGGCGAAGGCGGAGGCCGGGAGCGGCTGGTACGCGGGCGTGGCCCGTGCAGGCCTCGTGGCGAAGGGCATCTCCTACGGTCTCGTCGGCGTGCTCGCGATCGGCGTCGCCGTCGGCGAGGGCGGGCAGGCGACGAGCCGCGGCGGCGCGCTCGCGACGCTCGCCGACGAGTCGTGGGGCAAGGTCGTGCTCGTCCTGCTCGCGATCGGCTTCGCGGCCTACGCGCTCTGGCGCCTGATCCAGGCGATCTTCGAGCGCGAGGACGACGAGGACGGGGCGAAGGGGCACGCGAAGGAATGGGGCAAGCGCGCCGGGTACCTCGGCCGCGGCCTGATCTACGCCGGTCTCACCTACTCGACGATCCAGCTCCTCGACGGCTCGGGGGGCCAGCAGTCGCAGAACCAGGAGGCGCGGCAGACGGCGACGACGGTGTTCGACTGGCCTGCGGGCCGCTGGCTCGTCGCGATCGCGGGGCTCGCGGTGATCGCCGCCGGGGCCTGGAACCTCTACCGCGGCCTCAGCAAGAAGTTCGAGGAGAAGTGGCGGGGCGGGATGACCCGGAGCGAGCGCACGTGGGGCAGCAGGGTGGGCGTCTTCGGCCACGTCGCCCGGGGCGTCGTCTTCACGCTGATCGGCGTGTTCCTGACCAAGGCTGCGGTCGAGTACGACCCGCAGGACGCGATCGGCCTCGACGGTGCGCTGCAGAAGGTCGCCGGCGCGCCCTACGGGCCCTGGCTGCTCGGCCTCACCGCGGCCGGGCTCGTCGCCTACGGGATCTACTGCCTCGTCGACGCCCGCTACCGGGACGTGTCCACGGGAGGTTGAGCCGGGCCGCCCGAGGATGGGCGCCACGCGTGTCGAAGCGGAACACGTGCGGAGGAGCCTGGTCCTGACGGTGTTTCTGCTGATCGCCGCACCCGCGCCGGCGGCGGCGGCGGGCGACCCGAACGTGGCGGGGCTGCAGGGTGCGCTGCGCGCACAGGGCTTCTACGAGGGCCCGATCGACGGGATCGAAGGCCCGAGGACGCGGGCGGCGGTGGTGCGAGCGCAGCGACACGCCCGACTGGTGCCGGACGGCGTCGCCGGTCGCCTGACGCGCCACGCCCTGCGCGTCCGAGCCTTCGCGGCGCGGACGCTGCGGCCCAGGTCGACCGGCTCGGACGTGGTCGCGCTCCAGTTCGCGCTCGCCTGGCGTGGCTTCCCGTCAGGCGAGCTCGACGGCTGGTACGGCCCTCGCCTCGAGGGCGCGATTCGCCGGTTCCAGCGGCACGTGGGGCTCAGGGACGACGGCGTCGCCGGCCCGGAGACCCTGCGGGCGCTCCGCGGCCCGCCGCCACGAGCACCGGCCCTGCGCTCCTGGCCGCTCGCGCCCGCCGTCACGAACGGCTTCGGCCCGAGGGGCGATCGCTTCCACAGCGGCATCGACATCCCGGCCTCGACCGGATCCCTCGTGGCCGCCGCTGCCCCGGGTCGCGTCGCGTTCGCGGCGAGGGCGGGCGGGGGTTGGGGACGGCTCGTCTCGATCGCGCACCGAGGCTTCCGCACGCTCTACGCGCACCTGTCGCGAATCCACGTCCGCGTCGGGCAGCGAGTACGGGCCGGCACACCGATCGGGCGCGTGGGAGCGTCGGGCAGGGCGACCGGCCCGCACCTCCACTTCGAGCTGCGCGTGCGCGGTGCGGCGGTCGATCCGCTCCCGGCTCTTCCCTGAGAGGGCGAGCCTAGGTGCTCGTTTGACTGCGTGCGCGCAGCCGGCGCTGCAGCGCCGGCCAGAGGATCGACCAGGCCTTACGGCCGAGCCACAGCAGCACCACGGTGCGCAGCCGGAACATGGAGAGCTTGTGCACGGCTGCCGTGCGCCCCAAACACCGGCTGTTCGTCGGTGGAGGGGCCGACCCTCGGCCGGCCCCTCCGATCGCTTCGTCAGGCGGGGCGAGGGCCCCGGCCGCGGCGGGCCGAGAAGCCGGCCGCGGTGATCAGCAGCGCGATCCCACCCGCGATGCCGGCGGTGACCGCCGCCGTCGGGGCGTCGATCGTCGGCAGCTCGAAGCCCGAGCCCCCGTCCGCAGGAGCCGGAGACTCGATCCCGCGGGCGGCGAGCGTCGCCTCGTCGTGGATCGTCCCGACGGCCGGGGCGCCGATGCCGCGGGCGGCGAGCGTCGCCTCGTCGTGCACGGCCGGCGGTGCCTCGATGCCGCGGGACGCGAGCGTCGCCTCGTCGTGAACGGCCCCGACCTGGATGCCACGGGCCGCGAGGCCGGCCTCGTCGTTCGGCGGCACGACGAGCTGACTCGCCGTCAGCGCCTCGCCGTGTGCGGCCTCAGCGGGAGCCGATGCCTCGATGCCGCGGGAGGAGAGTGTCGCCTCGTCGTGGACGGCCCCGGCCTGGATGCCCCGGGCGGCGAGGCTCGCCTCGTCGTTCGCCGGGGTCACGCCGAGCTGGCTCGCCGTCAGCGCCTCGCCGTGCGAGACCTGGGCGGCGACCGGCGTCGTGTGCGAGCCGGTGGCCTCGTCGGTCGCCGCAGACGCAGCGGCCGCACCCCCGCCGGTGGCGGCTGCGGCGGCCACGGTCAGGATGAGCGCCCGCTCGCGGAGGCCGTGGGCCTCGACGTCTGGTGTCTCGAATGCGCGCTCGAGATCCTCGTACGCGAACGAGAAGGTGATCGCCTCCGCCTCGGCGCCGGCGAGCAGCCGCTCGAGATCCGACTTCTCCCACGCGACGCTGAGCGTTCGCTCCTCCGCGTCTGCTTCACCCGACGGCCGCTTGACGTCGAGGAACAGCTCCGCGGGGAGGTCCGAGCTCAAGGCCGCCTCGATCTCGTCCCGCGGGATGGTCGCGGTGATGGCGGCGAACTCCGCCTCGAGGTCGGACGGCTCGACGAGCCGGGCCCTGGTGCTCGTCGTTTCCATGGCAGCTCCTTCGGTCGTGCGCCCGGTCGGGCGCGTCAGCCTCAAGACGGTGAAGCTCCACAGCATCTTCCCGTCCGGGATCGATGGTCGCACGGGCACGCGCCGATTGCAACGAGCCCAGCCTCCCGCCTGCGGGCAAGTACGAACCTTAGGTCGTGGCGTGCCCCGATGCGCCCGAGCGGCCGGCGCGCGAACGTGGCCGTGGAGGTGATCGACATGTCGAGCTCCATCGTCACGCGGGTCCCGCACGTGCCGCTGCCGCGCCGGGTCCGCCGCCACCCTCGGGCTCGCGTCTGGCGTCCCTGGCTCGTCGCCTGGCTGGGTGCCTCGGTCCTCGGGATCGTGAACGGCGGGGCTCGCGAGGTCGTGTATGCCGACCGGCTCGGCGAGACCGCGGCTGGGCACGTGTCGGTCGCGACACTGATCGCGCTGCTCGCGCTCTACGTCGCCGCGCTCGACCGGCGCTGGCCGCTGCCCTCGCGGCGGACCGCCCTCGGCGTGGGGGCCGCATGGGCCGGCTTGACCGTGGCGTTCGAGCTCGGCTTCGGCCACTGGGTCGCGGGCGACTCGTGGGCCGAGCTCGCAGGGCAGTACGACGTCCTCGCGGGCCGCACCTGGGTGCTCGTCCTGGCGTGGATCGCGGTCGCCCCGGCGGTGCTCCGGGCGCTGCGGGTGCGCAGCGGCGGCGACGCGTAGGGCAGGCGCACTCGCACTGCGGCCGCCGCGAGCCGCCGCTCAGGCGGTCTCGGTCTCGATGCGGCGGACCTCGCCGTCGGTCCCGGCTGCCTCGACCTCCCACTCGGCTCCGAACGCGTGCAGGCGGCGAACGCAGATGCGGCCGATCTCCTCGGGCACGCGCGGATCGAGCCGGAGCTCGCCGTCCCCGGCCGCCAGGCCGAGCATCGTCTGCACGAAGACGAACGGGGCCGCCGTGGCCCACGCCTGCGGGCTGCAGGCGGTGGGATAGGGGACCGGGAAGCGGCTGACCCAGCGCTCGAAGCCGGCGAACGCCTCCGGAAGGCGGTTGCCCGTAAAAGCGGCCGCCTCCAGCTGCGCCAGGGCGATCCGGTTCGCCTCGTCGCGGAAGCCTGCTCGCGCGAGCCCGAGGGCGACGATGGCGTTGTCGTGCGGCCAGATCGTGCCGATGTGGTAGCCGAGCGGGTTGTAGCCGCGATCGTCGGTCGACAGCGTCCGAACGCCCCAGCCGGAGAACATCGCGTCCGACATGAGCTGTCCGGCGACGAGACCCGCGCGCTCCCCGGGAACGATCCCCGACCAGAGCAGGTGGCCCATGTTCGAGGTCATCGAGTCGATGGGGCGCTTGTCGCCGTCGAGGCCGACGACGTAGTAGCCCCCGCGTGCCTCGGACCAGAAGTCGTCGTTGAAGCGTGAGTAGAGCGCCTCGGCCTCGCGCTCGAGCCGCTCCGCGAGCGGGGCGTCGCCGCGAAGGCGTCGTGCGAGCTCTGCAACGCGCAGCTTCGCGTCGTAGACATAGCCCTGGATCTCGGCCGTCGCGACCGGCAGGTGTGGAATCGTCCCGTCGGCGAACTGGACGCCGTCCCACGAGTCCTTCCAACACTGGTTGCCGAGGCCCTCCGACGACCGCGTCTGGTACTCGACGTAGCCGTCACCGTCGCGATCGCCGTACCTGTCGATCCACGCGAGTGCGGCGACGACCTTGTCCCAGCGCCCCAGGACGAACGCGTCCTGCCGGGTGAAGCGCCAGTACTCGGAGAGGAGGATCAACCAGAGCGGCGTCGCGTCGGCGGTGCCGTAGTAGCGGCTGTGCGGCTTCTCGCCCACGCGCGCGAGCTCGCCGCTGCGGACCTCGTGCAGGATCTTGCCGGGCTCCTCGTCCCGGAAGTCGTCGACGCGTGTTCCCTGCAGGGCGCCGAGCAGGTGGAGAGCGCCGCGCGCGAGCCGATGGCCGACCCAGAGCGTCTGCAGCGAGGTGATCAGCGTGTCGCGGCCGAAGAGCGTCATGAACCACGGGAGCCCGGCGGCCGGGAGGACGTAGCTCTCGCCGAGGAGGTCGCCGGTGACGCGCAGCGCCGCGAGGTCGACGACCGACTGCCGGAAGACGTTGCCGAGCAACGGGCTCTCCGTCTCGAAGTGCGGAACGTCCTCGAGCCAGCCGCTCAACGGCCCCTCGACCGGCTGCTGCCGCCCGCCGAACCCCTCCGCGACCGGCTCGAACGTCACGTTGTTCACCCGCACGCCGACCTTGACCAGCGTCAGGAGGAAGCAGCGCGGTGGCAGCTCGAGCTCCCAGACCGCGTCCCTCCCCTCGATGCGCGGATGCACCTCGGCCACGACGTGCTCCGTGGCTGCTTCCACGATCTCGCTGCGCTCGATCCGCACCGTCGTCTCGGCGAGGAAGTCGGACACCCGGTAGCGGAAGCGCAGAGAGCGTCGGCCCGCACCGGCGGCGGCGACGATGTCGTCGCTGCGGTCGCGGACGCCACTCCTGATCTCGAACAGGTCCGCGAAATCGGCCGCGCAGAGGAGCCGCATCTCACAGCTGATCGGCTCGGGCGAGGTGTTGAAGACCGCGATCTGCTCGAGGGCGCCGTTACCGACGAGCCGCAGGCGACGGACGGCGACGCTGTGGGCGCGGAGACGGGGTGTGTCCGGATTCGACAGGAAGAACGCCGCGGAGTTGTAGTCGACCGGCGCCGACTTGAGGAGCGCGAGCGGCTGTCCGTCGAGCCGGAGCTCCCAGTGGCTCACGAAGCGCGTGTCCTCGTGCACGAGCCCCCCGGTCGAGCCCGGCGTCACGTCCCCGCGTGCGTCCGAGAACATGAACGTCCGCCCCTCCAGGACGGCGATCGCGTCGGGGCCGAGCTCGGTCGGCCGTGCTCGCTCCTCCTCCTCGGCCGCCGCTGGTGGCCGAGGCTGGGGATACGGGTCGAGCGGCGTCGGCCGTCGTTCGACCGCCGCGGTCTCGCCTCCGGCGCCTCCCGTCGCGCTCACGGCCTAAGACTAGAACGGTTCGTGCCCACGGACACGAGTGCAGACGAGAGGCGCCGATGGCCGCTCGCGGGCGACCTACCAGGGGCTGTCGAAGGTGTGGCAGATGTAGTAGTCCCAGCCGAACCGCGGGTAGAGCCAGCTGTACTCGTAGCTCGGCGGATCGGTCGGACAGGGCTGGCCGTGGTAGAGGTCGCCGCAATCAGCCTCGTTCCAATCTGCCGGCTCTGCGGTTGGCTAGACGGATGATCCTCCGGCGCGGGAGAGGGATACTGCGGCCAACGTCAGTCAGCGCTGAGGACTGCGAAGACCGTGCCCACCCGCATCGACGGCTACGCGCCGATCAGGGAGTACGCCGCGATCGGCGACGGGCGGACGGTCGCGCTGATCGCACGCGACGGCTCGATCGACTGGCTCTGCCTGCCCGATCTCGACTCGCCGAGCGTCTTCGGCGCATTGCTGGATGCCGAGCGCGGCGGGCGGTTCGTGCTCGGGCCGGAGGCGCCCTACGAGGCGACGCGGCGTTACCTGCCGGAGACGAACGTCGTCGAGACGACCTTCGCGACGAGCGCCGGACGCGTACGAGTCACCGACGCGATGACGCTCCCCGCAACCGGCCTGACGCCGTACCGCGAGCTCACCCGCCGGATCGAGGGGCTCGCGGGCGACGTCTCGCTCCGCTGGCGTCTCGAGCCTCGCTTCGGCTACGGGACGGCGCCCACGCGGATCGACCGGCGTCACGGCAACCCGGTCGCGGTGAGCGGCCGCGACGCGCTCGCCCTCTGCAGCTGGGACGCGGGCGAGCCGGAGTGCGCAGGCCAGGCGATCACAGGCCGCTTCGGTCTCGCCGCAGGGCAGACCAGCGTCTTGGCGCTGAGCGCAGCGCATCAGGAGCCGCTCGTCCTGCCGACGCGCCCCGACGTCGAAGCACGACTCGAGTCGACGGCGAGGTCGTGGCGGGAGTGGGCACGCACGCGCGAGTACGGGGGGCCGTGGCGGGAGGCGGTGATCCGGAGTGCGCTCGCGCTCAAGCTGCTCGTCTTCGCGCCGTCCGGTGCGATCGCCGCGGCCGCGACGACGTCGCTGCCCGAGGAGATCGGCGGGCAGCGCAACTGGGACTACCGCTTCTCCTGGCCGCGCGACGCGGCCTTCACGCTGCAGGCCCTGCTCGCGCTGGGCTGCACGCCCGAGGCGCGGGCCTTCTTCTCCTGGATCCTCCACGCGTCACGGCTCACGCACCCGCGCCTGCAGGTGCTCTACCGGCTCGACGGAGGAGCCGAGGCCGACGAGCAGTCGCTGCCCTTCGCCGGCTACCGCGGGTCGCGGCCGGTTCGCGTGGGCAACGGCGCGGCCGATCAGACGCAGCTCGACGTCTACGGGGAGCTGCTCGAAGCCGCCTCGCG
>DASUOK010000090.1:0-9078 GCA_036276675.1 Gaiellaceae bacterium
TCGAGCGCGGGCTCGCGTACCGCAAGGGCGCGCCCGTGAAGTGGTGCCCGAACGACCAAACCGTCGTCGCGAACGAGCAGGTCCTGCCGGACGGCAGCTGCGAGCGCTGCGGCGCGCCCGTCGAGTCCCGCGTGATGGAGCAGTGGTTCTTCCGCATCACCGACTACGCCCAGGCGCTGCTCGACGACCTGGAGACGGTCGACTGGCCGGAGTCGATCAAGGCCCGGCAGCGGAACTGGATCGGGCGCTCCGACGGCGCGGACATCGTCTTCCGAATCGAGGAGCTGGTCGAGGACGTCGAGGTCTTCACGACGCGTCCGGACACGCTCTTCGGTGCGACGTTCTTCGTCCTGGCGCCGGAGCACGAGCTCGTCGCGCGGATCGACTCCGAGGAGGTGCGCGCCTACGTGCGCCAGACCGCGGCGAAGAAGACGGAGGAGCGCGCCGCCGCCGAAGAGAAGACGGGGGTCTTCACGGGCCTGCACGCGGTCAATCCCGTCAACGGGGAGCGGATGCCGGTCTACGTGGCCGAGTACGTGCTCACCGACTACGGGACCGGCGCGATCATGGCGGTCCCCGCGCACGACGCCCGCGACTTCGCGTTCGCGCAGGCGTTCGGCCTGCCGGTCCGCGTCGTCGTCCGCCCGGCGGCCGCCGACCTCGAGGCGGAAGCGCCCTACGTCTCGGGGGGTGACGACGACGTGCTCGTGGGCTCCGGCGAGTTCGACGGTGCACCCGCGCCGGAGGGCGGGCGCCGCATCGTCGAGCGGCTGGCGCAGGAGGGCCGCGGACGATTCGCGGTCAACTTCCGGCTCCGCGACTGGGGCTTCTCGCGCCAGCGGTACTGGGGGTGCCCGATCCCGGTCGTCCACTGCGACGCATGCGGGATCGTCCCGGTGCCCGACGACGAGCTGCCGGTCGTCCTGCCGGAGGTGGAGGACTACAAGCCGCAGGGGCGACCGCCGCTCGCGCAGGCGGAGGAGTGGGTGAACGTCGCGTGCCCCTCGTGCGGCGGCACCGCGAAGCGCGAGACCGAGACGATGGACACGTTCGTCGACTCGTCCTGGTACTTCCTGCGCTACTGCGACCCGCACAACGACACGGCCGCGTTCGACTCCGCCCTCGTCGACTACTGGAACCCGGTCGACCTCTACATCGGCGGCGTCGACCACGCCACCATGCACATGATCTACGCCCGCTTCTGGGTGAAGGTCCTCAACGACCTCGGGCTCATCGGCTTCCGTGAGCCGTTCGCGAGCTTCTACTCGAACGGCTGGGTCACGGTCGGCCGGACGAAGATCTCGAAGCGGTCGGGGGCGTCGATCGGCCCCGACACGTTCGTCGAGCGCTACGGGGCGGACGCCGTGCGGCTCGGCATCCTCTTCCTCGGTCCCGCCGATCAGGACATGGAGTGGACGGAGGAGGCGGCCGAGGGGATGGCGCGCTTCGTGCGGCGGCTGTGGCGGGTCGTCGGCGCGGTCGCGCAGGACGCGCCTCGCGGGGAGCCGGCGAACGGCCCGCTCGCGCGGAAGGCGCACGCGACGATCGCGAAGGTGACCGACGACATCGGGCGGCGCTTCGCGTTCAACACCGCCATCTCCGCGGTCATGGAGCTCGTCAACGAGCTCTCGCGGGATCCCACCGGCCCCGACTCCCGCTTCGCCGCCGAGACGGCCGTGTCGCTCATCCAGCCGTACGCGCCTCACGTGGCGGAGGAGCTGTGGCAGCGGCTCGGCCACGAGCGCCTCTGGGAGGAGCCGTGGCCGGTGGCCGATCCGGCGCTCCTCGAGCGGGACGTGATCGAGGTGGTCGTCCAGGTGAACGGCAAGCTGCGCGACCGGCTGCAGGTGGCGCCGACGATCACCGAGGACGACCTGGTCGAGCTCGCGCTCGGCTCCGAGCGGGTCCGCGCGCACCTGGACGGCAACGAGCCGCGCAAGACGATCGTCGTGCCGGGCAAGCTCGTCAACTTCGTCGTCTGAGCCGCGAGGCGGCCGCCGGCCGCGTCGGAATCGACACGAAATCGGCACACCTCCGTGAGCGTCGCCGGGGCACGGTGGAGGCATGCCCGAGCTGCCCGTGTCGCGCCGCCAGGCCCTCGTCGTCGCCGCGGTGCTCCTGGCGCTCCTGGCCGTCGCCGGCAAGCTCCTCGCGGGCGCTGGCGCCGCCAGCGCGGAGCCGCCCGCAGCGCTCGTGCAGGCGAACGCGCCGGCGGCCGCGAAGCTGGTCGTGCACGTCGCCGGCGCCGTCCGACAGCCGGGGCTCTACGAGCTCGCGGAGGGCAGCCGGGTCTCCGACGCCGTCGCCCGGGCCGGCGGCGCGACAGCGAAGGCCGACACCGCCGCCGTGAACCTCGCCGCGCCGCTCGCCGACGGGATCCAGGTGCTGATACCGAGTCGGGTCGCCGGCGCGGCGGGGGCGGCGGCGGGCTCGGACGGCGCGCCTGGTCGCCGCGTCAGCCTGAGCTCGGCGACGTTCGCCGACCTCGACGCGCTGCCGGGGATCGGCCCCGTCACGGCCCAGAAGATCCTCGACTACCGGGCGCAGCACGGTGGCTTCAGCTCCGTCGACGACCTCGATGCGATCTCCGGCATCGGGCCCGCCAGGATCGAGCAGCTGCGCGATCTCGTGACGCCGTGATCGCCCGCGCGTGGCCGAGCCTGCTCGCGCTCGCCGCCTGCGGCGGCATGGCGCTCGCGAATGTCGCGCGCGTGGGGTCGGCGGCGCTCGTGGTGGTCGGCGTGGCCGCGGTCCTCGGCGCGATCACGGTCG
Organism: Gaiellaceae bacterium; assembly: GCA_036276675.1. Taxonomy (GTDB): domain Bacteria; phylum Actinomycetota; class Thermoleophilia; order Gaiellales; family Gaiellaceae; genus Gaiellasilicea. The sequence continues at coordinate 2,773 of DASUOK010000090.1, forward strand.
GCCACGTGCGCTTGGCCGCCTGGGCGCTGGCGCTCGTGCTGGCGGGCTGGTGGTGGGGCAGCGCCCGGCTGGACGCCTTCGACGGGAGCTTTCTGGCGGCGCACATCGGCCGCTCCGCCCCCGTCGAGGCGGTCGTCACCGGACCGGCGCGACGCTCGTCCTTCGCGCTGCGCGTTCCGGCGCAGACACGGCGCTTCGGCGAGGAGGTCGTGCGGGAGCGCGTCCTGCTCCAGCTCCCCGTCGGCCGCTCGCCTCCTCAGGGTGCCGTCGTCGCCTTCCGCGCGGTGGCCGTCGCGCCCCGCGAAGACGACGGCGCGTTCGACGAGCGCGGCTGGCTCGCGCGCCGCGGCGTGCACGTCGTACTCCGCGGCGGCGATTGGCGGGTCGTCGGGAGACGCGGCGGCATCGGCGGGCTCTCCGACCGCCTGCGCCGTCACGTCGCGCGCGCGGTCACGGCCGGGATCTCCGGAGAACGGCGCGCGGTCCTGGTCGGGATCGTCCTCGGCGAGGACGAGGGGCTGTCCGCCGGGCTCCAGGACAGCTTCAAGCGCTCGGGCCTGTACCACCTGCTGGCGGTCTCAGGCCAGAACGTCGCCTTCGTCGCCGGGGCCGCGCTCGCGCTGGCGTGGCTCCTGGGTGTCCCGCGGCTGGCCGCCGAGGTCGTCGCGATCGGCGCCATCCTCGGCTACGTCCTCGCCGTCGGCTGGCAGCCGTCGGTCGTCCGCGCGGGGGTCGCCGGAGCGCTGGCATCGCTGGCGTGGCTGCTCTCGCGGCCACGTGACCGCTGGCACTTCCTCGTGCTCGGGGCCGTCGTGCTGCTCGCCTGGACGCCCGCGTCGCTCCTCGAGCCCGGGTTCCAGCTCTCGTTCGCCGCCGTCGCGGCGATCTTCCTCCTCGTGCCGCCGCTCGTGCGGGCGCTGGAGGGCTACCCCGTGCCGCGCTGGGCTGCGATCGCCCTCGCCGTCTCGACGGCCTGTGGAGCCGCGACCGCACCGATCCTCTGGCTCCAGTTCGGGCAGGTGCCGCTCTACTCGCTCCTCGCGAACGTCCTCGCGACGCTGGCGATGCCGCCGCTGCTCGGGCTCGCGCTCGTGGGGGCGCTGGTCGAGCCCGTGCTCCCCTCCGCCACGGTCGCCCTCGCCTCGCTGAACGGCTGGCTCGCGGCCTACCTGGCCGCGTGCGCCCGCACGGTGGCGGGGCTCCCGTACGCGCAGGTGGGCTCCGGCTACGCCGTGGCCGCGCTCCTCGCCGCTCCCGTCGCGACCCTGCTGCTGTGGCGGCTGCCGCGCTGGCGCCGGCTCCGGGTGGCCGCGTGCGCCGGCGCCCTCGCACCGGCGCTCCTCGTCTGGCAGCTGTGGCCGGACGGGACGCCACCGCCGCCGACCGGGCTTCGCATCACGTTCCTCGACGTCGGCCAGGGCGACGCCGTGCTCGTCCAGGTCCCGGAGGGCGCGGTGCTGGTCGACCAGGGGCCGCCCGAGGCCGACGTGGCGCGCCAGCTGCGCGAGCTCGGCGTCCGCCGCGTCGACGCCCTCGTGCTCACGCATCCGCAGCTCGACCACATCGGCGGCGCCGAGGGCGTGCTGGAGCAGGTGGCCGTGGCGCGGGTGCTCGAGCCGCGACTCGCGACGGAGAGCACGCTCTCGACCGACGTGCTGAACGCCGCCCGCGCACGCGGGGTGCCGGTGGTCGAGACCCGAGCCGGCGCGACGTGGCGGCTCGGCCGGCTCCGGCTCCACGTCGTCTGGCCCGACGGCCCGGGTCTCCCGAGCGACGACCCGAACATGCGCGCGATCGTGCTGGTCGCGAGCTACGGCACGGTCGACGCGCTGCTCACGGCCGACGCGGAGACCGAGGTCACCGCACGCCTGGTCTCACGGCCGATCGAGATCCTGAAGGTGGCCCACCACGGCTCCGAGGATCCCGGGCTGGCGGCCGAGCTGCGCGAGCTGCGGCCTGCTGTCGCGGTGATCTCCGCGGGCCGCGGTAACAGCTACGGCCACCCGCGGCCGGAGACGATCTCGGCGCTCAGAGCCGTGGCCGGCTTGCGCCTGTACCGGACGGACGTTCACGGCCGGGTCACGGTCGAGTCGGACGGACGGACGCTCGCGGTACGGACACAGGAGTAGGCTGGCGAGGTGGCCGCGACCGAGCTCAAGCCCGTCTATCTGCTGACGGGATCGGACCGCCCGAAGATCGGCCGCGCGCTCCACCGCCTGCGCACCCGCGTCGGCGAGGACGCGGTCGAGCACCTCGACGCACCCCCAGCGACGGGGGACGACGCCGTCGCCGCCTGCAACGCGCTCGGCTTCTTCGCGGCCGAGGCGCGACTCGTCGTGGTCGGACCGGTCGACAAGTGGAAGGCGGCCGACGTCAAGGCGGTCGCGGCCTATCTCGAGAGCCCGGCACCGGCCACGGTCCTGGCGCTGGTGGCCGCGGAGCTGAAGGCCGACTCGCCGCTCGGGAAGGCGGTCGCCAAGGTCGGTCAGGTGCTCGCGTTCTCGGTGCCGAAGCGGAACCTGCAGGCCTGGGTCGCAGAGCAGTTCAAGGCCGCGGGCGCGCGCGCCGAGCCCGACGCGTGCGCCGCGCTCGTGCAGCTCGTCGGCGAGGATCTGCACGGCCTCGCCTCCGAGGTGGAGAAGCTCGCAACCTGGGCCGGCGGCGAGCCGATCGGCGAGCGGGAGGTCGAGGCGCTCGTCGCTGCGACGGCCGACACGCCCACCTTCGCCCTCACGGATGCCTGGGGCCGCCGGGACATCGGCGGGACGCTCGGTGCCAGCGAGACCATCTTCGAGCGCGAGGGGAAGCCGCGGCGCGACACGGCCCCGCGCCTCGCCGCGGCGCTCGGCAACCACGTGGCCCGCGTGCGCCAGTGTCAGCGGCTCGCCGCCGAGGGCGTCAGGCCGCGCGCCGCCGCCGGCACGCTGAAGATGCACCCCTTCTACGCGGAGAAGGTGTTCGCCCAGGCGGCGAACTTCTCCGAGGACGAGTTGCGCGACGCACTCGTGCGGCTCGCCGAGCTCGACCTGGCGCTCAAGGGCGGCAGCAGGCTCGCACCGGACCTCGAGCTCCAGCGCGCGCTCGTCGACGTCAGCCGCGACCGCTAGGGCTACGAGCCGGCGAGCTTGGCGGCGCGTGCCTTCTTGCGCGCGGCCGTGTTCTTGTGGAGCGCCCCGTGCGAGGCCGCCTTGTCGATCAGCCGTACGAGCTCGCGGTGCTCGGTCGCGACCTGTTCGGTGTCGCCGTCGGCTGCCGCGGCCTCGAGCCGCTTCGTCAGCGTCTTCACGGTCGAGCGGTAGCGGAGGTTCTCCTCGCGCTGGCGCTCGGCGACCCGGACGCGCTTGATCTGTTGCTGGATGTTCGGCATTTCAGAAGGATGCCCGCGCTCGGCGGGCGCCGGGGATCGTAGCAGACCCCGCTCCTATACTCGGCCGCGTGGAGACGCGAGCCAAGGCGCGCAGGCTCGCGCTCTCGACGGCGATCTTCTCCGGCGCCACGGGCCTCTCGCGTGTGCTCGGCCTCGCGCGCGAGATCGTCGCCGCCAACTACTTCGGCGCCCGGGGGTCGATCAACGCCTTCACCGTCGCCTTCCAGATTCCGAACCTGGTGCGGGCGCTCGTCGCCGACGCCGCGCTGTCGTCGGCGTTCGTGCCCGTCTTCTCCGAATTGCTGGAGAAGGGTGAGAAGGCGCGCGCCTGGCGCGTCGCCTCGACGATCTTCTGGCTCTTCCTGCTGATCGTCGGCGGGATCACGGCGCTCTTCGTGCTGGCCGCGCCGGTGCTGATGCCGCCGCTCACGGACGCCTACGACGACCTCACCGTCACCCTCTCGCAGATCCTCTTTCCCGTCGTCGTCCTGATCGGGCTGTTCGGGATCGTCACCGGCATCCTCAACAGCTACGAGCACTTCACGATCCCGGCGCTGACGCCGGTGTTCTGGAACCTGGCGATCATCGCCGGCCTGGTGATCGGCGTGCCCCGCGCCGACACCGACAGCGGCAAGCTGTACGTGTACGCGGGCTCGATCGTCGTCGGCACTGTGATCCAGCTGCTGCTGCCGCTGCCGTGGCTCCGGGGCCTCGACGGCCGCCTCCGCCTGGCGCTCGACGTGCGCGACCCGGCGGTGAAGCAGGTCTTCAAGTTGATGGGCCCGGTCATGCTCGGGCTGGGGCTGATCAACGTCAACGCGGTGATCGGCACCGTCGTGGCCTCGAAGCTGATCGACCCCACGATCGCGCCCAACGCGATCGACAAGGCGTTCCGGGTCTACATGCTGCCGCAGGGGATGTTCTCCGTGGCGGTCGCCACCATCCTCTACCCGTCGCTCGCGCGGCTGGCGGCGCGAGGCGACCTCGCCGGCTTCCGCACCACCGTCTCGTCGGGCCTGCGCCAGATCAACTTCATGCTGCTCCCCGCGGCCGCCGTCTCGATCGTCCTGGCCGAGCCGATCGTGCGCCTCCTCTACGAGCGCGGCGCGTTCGAGCCCGACCAGACGGAGGTCGTCGCCGCGGCGCTCGCGGCGTTCTCGATCGGCCTCGCCTTCAACGGCATGATGCTGATGCTGAACCGCGGCTTCTTCAGCCTGCAGGCGCCCTGGGTGCCGACGCTTGTCGCGCTCGTCGTCGTCGTCGTCAACACTGCCCTCTACCTCGTGCTCTACCGCGTCGGCGCGTGGGGGATCCCGCTCGCGATCTCGCTCACGAACATCGTCGGCGTCGCGCTGCTCTTCGTGGCGCTTCGCCGTCGCGCCGGCCGGCTCGACCTGGCGGGAGCCGTCGACTCGTTCGCGCGGGTCTCGGTCGCCTCGCTCGCGCTCGCGGTCGTCGCCTTCGGGAGCTGGTGGGTGCTCGACGACCTGCTGGGGCGCTCGTTCCTCGCGCAGCTCGTCTCGCTCGGGACCGCGCTGCTCGCCGGCGGCGCCGTCTACCTCGCGGCGTGCCGGGCGCTCCGGGTGCCCGAGATGGCGGCGCTACTATCGCTGCGAAGCCGCTCGCGGCGGGATTGACCACGTATGGACCAGGCCCACATCCGCAACTTCTCGATCATCGCGCACATCGACCACGGCAAGTCGACGCTCGCCGATCGCATCCTCCAGCTCACCGACACCGTCGCGGACCGCGACATGAAGGAGCAGCTCCTCGACTCGATGGAGCTCGAGCGCGAGCGCGGGATCACGATCAAGGCGCAGGCGGTGCGTGTGCTCTGGAAGGGGCACCAGCTGAACCTGATCGACACGCCCGGTCACGTGGACTTCACGTACGAGGTCTCGCGCTCGCTGCAGGCCTGCGAGGGCGCGCTGCTCGTCGTCGACGCCGCGCAGGGGATCGAGGCGCAGACGCTCGCGAACGCCTACCTCGCGATCGAGAACGACCTCGAGATCGTCCCGCTCGTGAACAAGATCGACCTTCCCCAGGCCGATCCCGACGGCGCGGCTGCCGAGGTCGCCGATCTGATCGGCGACGACGCCGACAACGTCGTCCGGATCTCGGCGAAGACCGGGCAGGGAGTCGAGGAGGTGCTGGACGCGATCATCGAGCGGATCCCGGCGCCGACCGGCGACGTGACCGCCCCGGCGCGGGCGCTCGTCTTCGACTCCTCCTACGACCAGTACCGCGGCGTCGTCGCCTTCGTGCGCGTCGTCGACGGCCGCTTCGAGACGCGCGACGCCCTCCGTGCGATGGCCCAGGGGACGCGCTTCGAGGCGGAGGAGCTCGGGTTTCTCTCGCCGGGGCGCATGCCCGTGAAGACGCTCGAGGCGGGGGAGGTGGGGTACGTGATCACGGGGCTGAAGGACGTCTCGAAACTGCGCGTCGGGGACACGCTCACCGCCGAGAAGCGGTCCGCCGCGGAGCCGCTACCGGGCTACAAGGACGTGAAGCCGATGGTCTTCGCCGGGCTCTTCCCGACGGACTCCGACCAGTATCCGGACCTGCGCGACGCGCTCGAGCGCCTGAAGCTGAACGACGCGGCGCTCTTCTACGAGCCCGAGACGTCACAGGCGCTCGGCTTCGGCTTCCGCTGCGGCTTCCTCGGCCTGCTGCACATGGAGATCGTGCGCGAGCGGCTCGAGCGGGAGTTCGACCTCGACCTGCTCGTCACGGCCCCGAACGTCGCCTACCGTGTGCAGCCGCGTCCCGACGCCGACTGGGTGGAGGTGCACAACCCGGCCGACATGCCGCGCGAGCTCGAAGCCGTCGAGGAGCCGTACATCAAGGCCTCGGTGATCGTGCCGAAGGAGTACGTGGGTGCCGTGATGGAGCTCTGCAACGAGCGGCGCGGCAGCTTCGACCACCTGGAGTACCTCTCC
>DASUOK010000091.1:0-15429 GCA_036276675.1 Gaiellaceae bacterium
GATCGAGCCCGGTACCCGAGAGGTGTCCGCCACCGTCGCCGTCACGTTCGAGGCGGCGTAGCGCGCCGCTGGAGGGGCGCCTCACGGCGGGCCCCTCCAGCGTTGCCCGTCCTCTCGTCAGGACGGCTCGAGCGCCGTCGCAGCCGCCACCGCGGGCGCCGGAGCCGGCGCCGAGCGCTGCGCGTGCGCGAGCCCGAGATGGCCGTGGCTGTCGGTGCCGTAGCCGCCGGGCACCGGGATGTAGAACTCGGGATACCCCCACATGCCGTGCTCGGAGACGTCGAGCCCGGCCGCCTCGACCTCGTCGTCGGTGCGGATCCCGATCGTCGTCTCGAACACCCAGAGGATCGCGAACGAGGCGGTGAACGTGAAGGCGCCCACCGCGAGGAGCCCGAGCGCCTGCACGCCGAGCTGGTGCAGCCCGCCGCCGTAGAGGAGGCCGCCCGTCCCCCAGTCGAGCTTCGCCGCCAGCGAGGGCACGGCGAAGATCCCCAGCGCCAGCGTGCCCCAGACCCCCGACATGCCGTGCGCCGCGATCGCACCGACCGGGTCGTCGATCCGGAGCCGCTCGACGAGCAGGACGCCGAGCACGACGACGACGCCGGCGCCGAAGCCGATCACGAGCGCGGCCCACGGCGCCACGAACGCACAGGCCGCAGTGATCGCCACGAGTGCGCCGACGGCGCCGTTGAGCATCATCGAGAGGTCCGGCTTCTTGATCGTCAGCCACGACGCGACGAGGGCGCCGAGGACGCCGGCCGCCGCCGCGAGGCTCGTGTTCAGGGCGACGTAGGCGAAGAAGCCGACGCCGCCGTAGTCGACCCCGAGCGTCGAGCCGGCGTTGAAGCCGAACCAGCCGAACCAGAGGATGATCACGCCGAGCGTCGTGAAGGCCATGTTGTGGCCCGGAATCGCGTTCGGCTTCCCGTCGTGCGCGAACTTCCCGATCCGCGGGCCGAGCAGGAGGGCGCCGGCCAGCCCGGCGAGCGCGCCCTGGTAGTGGACGACGGTGGAGCCGGCGAAGTCCTGCAGGCCGAGCCCGAACAGCCAGCCGTCGGGGCTCCAGACCCAGTGGGCCACGAACGAGTACACGAGCGTGTACGCCACGCCGAAGGCGAAGTACACCCAGAGGCGCGTCCGCTCCGCCATCGCCCCCCACACGATCGCGAGCGACACCGCCGCGAAGACGGCCTGGAACAGGAGCGCGGCCGCCGCCGGCACCGAGCCGAACCAGCTGAACGGCGCCGCGCCGACCGCGAGCAGCGTGTCGCTCGACGGCAGGAAGCCGGAGCCGCCGACGAGGCCGTTGCCGCCGTCGCCGAACGCGATCCCGAAGCCGACGGCGTAGTAGACGACGGTCGCGATCGCGAGCACGAGGACGTTCTTCGCGGCGATGTGGCCGACGTTCTTCATCCGGGTCAGCCCCGCCTCGAGGAAGGCGAAGCCGGCCTGCATGAACATCACGAGGACCGCCGCGAGCACCACCCAGATCGTGCTCGTCGCGACCGCCAGCTCCTCGGTCGTCATCCGACCTCGACCTCCTCCAGCTTCGCCCCGGTCCGGTGATGCGTGACGTCGAAGACGGGCGTCGTCCACACGATCCCGTCGCCGGACTCGTGCCCGGTCCGGGCGGCGTCGACGATCGCCTCGACGACCCGCTCGGCGAGCTCGTCCTTGACCACGAAGAGGAGATACGCCTTCGGCAGGAAGCGGGACTCGAAGACCCTGCCGCGGTACTCGTGCGTGATCCCACGCTGGCGGCCGTGGCCGACCGCCTCCAGCACGGTGACGCCGACGTGCCCCGTCTGCTCCTCGACCGCGTCCATCACCGTCTCGATCCGATCGCGGACGACCACCGCCTCCACCTTCGTCATGCGCGTGCCTCCCGTCGGTCCCGACCAATAAAAAAGCGCCCCGCAGCTCGAGAGAGCTGCGAGGCGCCAGAGCCTCTGTTCCGCCTGCGCCGGCGGAACCTGCGCCTCAACGTAGCATCGTGCGCGGATGGAGCCAAGTCGCCGCCGCAGCCTCACCCTCGTCGCCACGATCCTCGCCTCCGGGATCGCGCTCCTCGACGGGACGATCGTCAACGTGGCGCTGCCGGCGATCGCCGAGGATCTCGGCGGCGGCCTCGCCGGGCAACAATGGGTCGTCAACGCCTACCTGCTCACGCTCGGCTCGTTGCTCCTCGTCGGCGGCTCGCTCGGCGACCTCTACGGGCAGCGGCGCATCTTCTCGCTCGGCGTCGCCGGCTTCGGGCTCGCCTCGCTCCTCTGCGCGCTCGCGCCGACGATCGAGGCGCTCGTCGCCGCGCGTGCGCTCCAGGGCGCCGCGAGCGCGCTGCTCACGCCCGCGTCGCTGGCGGTGATCTCGGCCGTTTACGACGACGCGCAGGAGCGCGGCGCCGCGATCGGCACGTGGACGGCGTGGGGCGGCATCGCGACCGTCGTCGGCCCGCTCGCGGGCGGCCTGCTCGTCGACGGCGTCGGCTGGCGCTGGATCTTCCTCGTCAACGTCCCCTTCGTGCTCGTCACGCTCGCGCTGATCGCCGCCGTCGTGCCGCCCTGCGAAGGCCCCGCGCGACCCCGGATCGACGTCGTCGGCGCGGCGCTGTGCGCGCTCGGCCTCGCCGGCCCGGTGCTGGCGCTGATCGAGCAGCCCAGCCGCGGCTGGAGCGATCCCCTCGTCGTCGGCGGCCTCGTCGGCGGCGCCGTCCTGCTCGCGGCATTCGTCTGGTGGGAGCGGCGCGTGCCCCAGCCGATGCTGCCCCTCGGGCTGTTCCGCCGCCGCAACTTTGCCTGGGCGAACGCCGAGACGCTGCTCGTCTACGCGGCCCTCTCGGCGCTCTTCTTCTTCCTCGTCATCTTCCTCCAGGAGGAGGCGGGCTGGTCGGCGCTCGAGGCGGGCCTGGCCGCCGTGCCCGTGACCCTGATCCTCTTCGCCCTCTCGCGGCGCTTCGGCGCTCTCTCGCAGCGCTACGGCCCCAGGGTATTCATGGGCGGCGGCCCGATCGTGGCCGGCCTCGGCCTCCTGCCGCTCCTGCGCGTCGGTGACAGCCCGAGCTACGTGACCGACCTGCTGCCGGCGATGGTGCTCTTCGGGCTCGGGCTCGCGCTGACCGTGGCGCCGCTGACGACGACGGTGATGGCCGATGCCGGCCGGGGCAGCGGCGGCACCGCCTCGGGCGTGAACAACGCCGTCGCGCGCGTCGCGGGCCTGCTCGGGATCGCCGTGGTCGGGGTCGCGGTCGCCGGGACGGGCGGCCTCGACGTCACCGGCTTCCGCACCGGCATGGCCGTGGTGGCCGGGCTCCTCGTGGCCGGCGGGCTCCTCGGGTTGATCGGCATTCGCAATCCCGCCCTTGCGGACGGCGAGCAGCCGGTGTTATCGTCGCGCGCGTGAGACTCCTCCACCACGCCTAGGACACCCGTTGCCGCGGCCCGCCGGTGAGCGGGCGTCGCGTGCCTGGTCCTGGAGTCATGTGTGACGGAGGAGAGAGATGAGCGAGGTGATCCAACTGAGTCGTGCAGCCCCCGCCGTCGAGGTGGTGGACCTGCGCAAGGAGTTCGTCCGCCGCGACAAGAAGGCGGGGCGCTTCGCGCGCAAGCGCCGCGCCGCGGTGGAGGGCGTCACCTTCACCATGGAGCGCGGCGAGTGCGTGGCCATCCTCGGCCAGAACGGCTCGGGGAAGTCGACGCTCGTCCGGCTGCTCTCCACGCTGCTCCTGCACGACGGCGGCAGCGCGCGCGTCTTCGGCCACGACGTCTTCGGCGAGCCGCGGCCGGTGCGCAAGCTCGTCAACCGGGTGTCGGTCGAGGCCAGCTTCTTCAAGAAGATGTCCGCGGGCGAGAACCTGCACTATGCGGCCCGCTACTACGGCATGGGCCCGCGCGAGACGCGGGTGAAGATCCCCGCGATCCTCGAGAAGGTCGGCTTCCCGGCCGAGCGGCGCACGGAGCCGATGGAGAACCTGTCGCGCGGCATGCAGCAGAAGGTGGCGCTGGCACGGGCGCTGCTGACGAGCCCCGTGCTGCTCCTGCTCGACGAGCCGACGACCGGTCTCGACCCGCGCTCGAAGCTCGAGGTGCAGGAGTTCATCCGCGAGGTGCGGCAGACGCACGACTCGACGATCCTCCTCTGCACCCACGACCTCGCCGAGGCGGAGGCGCTCGCCGACCGCGTCGGCGTGCTCGACCGCGGCCGGCTGCTGTTCCTCGAGCCGGTGCCGGAGATCCTGCAGCGGTTCGGCGTCGCCACGCTCGAGCAGGCGTTCTTCAAGGCGACGGGGCGCGCGTTCGAAGCCGAGGCGGATGACGACGACGAGGACCGGGAGGTGCTGGCCTGATGCGCGCTCTCGCAGGCACGGTGCGCAGCGAGCTGATCGGCCTGGGCGGCGTCGTCGAGCGCAACATCTACCTGACGCGCCGCTACATCTGGTGGGACGTCGCGTTCATGGTCTGGACGATCGCGAACACGCTCACGATCGTCTTCATCGCAGAGGGGATCGAGGCGACGGGCGGCCAGATCGACGTCAACCGGGCGACGACGACGCTCCTCATCGGCGCCGTCGTCTGGGCCTACCTCGGGATCATCTTCGAGTTCATGACCGAGACGGTCGCCTGGGAGCGCTGGGAGGGCACGATCGAGTACACGTTCATGGCCCCGCTGTCGCGCGCGATGCACCTCGCCGGCGCGGGCTTCTTCGCGGTGCTCTACGGGCTGATCCGGGCGTTGATCCTCTTCCTCGTCGTCGCCTTCTTCTTCGACCTCGAGATGCCGCAGGCCGACTTCCTGGCCGCGTTCGTCGTGCTCGTGATCGCGTCGTTCTCGTTCGTCGGGATCGGGATCATGACCGCGGTGCTGCCGCTGATCTCACCCGAGAAGGGCGCACAGCTCGGCTTCGTCGCGCAGGGCATGCTGCTCGTCGTGTCGGGGGTCTACTACCCCGTCAGCGTGCTGCCGACGTGGATGGAGTGGCTCTCGGTGATCTCACCGGCGACGTACGCGCTCGAGGGCATCCGGGGGGCGATCCTCGAGGGGGAGGGCCTCGGGACGATGTGGGACGAGATCTGGCCGCTGCTCGTGATCGGCGTGATCGCCGCCCCGGTCGGGCTCGCGATCTTCCGCGCCGGCGAGCAGTACGCGAAGCGGCACGGCAAGCTGAAGCGGTCGGGATGATCGTCGTCCGCCGGGCCGAGTCGGAGGCGGAGCTCGAGGCCTGGACCCGGATCCGCAACCTCGTCGAGCCGGACGAGCCGACGACGCTGGACGACCTGCGCGACAACCTCCGCCGGCATCCGGAGGCGCGCTACTGGCTGGCGGAGAACGGCGAGGACGTCGGCTGTTGCTTCGCCAACCTCTCGTCGGTGCCGGGGCGCGTCTTCGTGCTGCCCCGGGTCGTGCCGGCCGCGCGGGGTCGCGGTGCCGGCTCGGCGCTCCTCGAGGCGGCTCTCGCCTACGCGCGGGAGCTCGGCGTCGAGCGCGCGCGCTCGAGCGTCGACGGCGCCGACGCGCCGTCGCTCGGCTTCGCGGCCCGACGAGGCTTCGAGGAGGTCGACCGCCAGGTGGAGCTCGTGCGGCCGCTCGGCCCCGGCGAGGCGGCGGTCGCGGAGGCGCCGGAGGGAATCGTCCTCGAGGAGCTTCCCGCCGATCGCGTTCCGGAGCTGCGAGACCTCGTCAGGCGCGGCGTCGAGGACATGCCGGTCGCCGGCGGGCTCGACGACGGCTTCGCCGGCGAGCTGCTGGAGGAGTTCGAGCGCTCCCTCTTCCGCGTGGTCGCCCGGGAGGTGGGTCGGCCGGTCGGAGTCGCCGGGCTCCTCCCGTACGGCGCCCGCACGGACGCTCTGGAGCACGCCTTCACCACCGTGCTCCGCTCGCATCGCGGCCGCGGGATCGCGCAGGCACTCAAGGCGGAGTGCGTCCGCTGGGGCGCCGCACACGGCTACGGCGAGCTCGTCACCTGGACGCAGACCGGCAACGACGCGATGCAGGCGGTCAACGTCGCCGCCGGCTTCCGCCCCGGGCACGTGTCGATCACCGTGGAGAGGCCGCTCCCGTGAGGAAGGTCGGCGCCGTGCCGTGGTTCCTGTTCACGGAGGCCGGGCTGTCGGCATCCTTCGCGGGCACGTTCACGATCGTCGGCGTCCTCTACGTGTCGGAGATCGGCCTCTCGCCGCTCCAGCTCGTGCTGATCGGGACGGTGATGGAGGTGACGGCGTTCCTGTTCGAGATCCCGACCGGCGTCGTCGCCGACGCCTACTCGCGACGGGCCTCGCTCATCGTCGGCTGGTTCCTGCACGGCGGGGCGTTCGCGCTGATCGCAGTCGCGCCGAACTTCGAGACCCTGCTCGTCGCCTCCGCCCTCTCGGGCCTCGCCTTCACCTTCGAGAGCGGCGCCTACGAGGCGTGGATCACCGACGAGGTGGGGGCCGACCACGTCGGTCCGATCTTCATGCGAGGGGCGAGGGCGAGCTACGCGGGCGCGATCGCCGGCATCCTCGCCGCGGTCGGCCTGGCCGCCACGCTCGGGCTGCGCGCGGCCGTCCTCGCCGGCGGCCTGGCGGCGCTCGCGATCGCCGTCGCCGGCGTCATCGTGATGCCGGAGACGGGCTTCACACGGCACCGCGTCGAGGGCGTCGAGGGCTGGCGCGCCGTCACCGGCACGGCCGTCGAGGGCGGCCGCCTCGTGCGGGCGCAGCCGCTCGTCGCCCTGATCCTCGCGATCACCTTCTTCGCTGGCATGTCGACGGAGGCGAACGACCGGCTCTGGGAGGCGCACTTCCTGCGCGACATCGGCCTGCCGGGGCTGTGGTCGCTCGACCCGGTCTGGTGGTTCGCCGTCTTCCGGATCGGCGAGATGCTGCTCGGGATGGCCGGCACGACGCTGCTCCTGAAGCGCATCCAGAAGTTCCCGGCGCAGTCGATGGCCCGCATCCTGATCGTGCTGACGGTGCTCCAGCTCACCGCCATCCTCGTCTTCGGCTTCGCGGGCGGGCTCGTCGTCGCGCTGGGCGGCTACTGGCTGTACAGCCTCACCCGCTCGCTCTCGAACCCGGCCTACATGACCTGGCTGAACCAGAACATCACCGACTCGCGTGTGCGCGCGACCGTGATCTCGTTCTCGGGGCAGATCGACGCCGTCGGGCAGGCGGGCGGAGGGCCCGTCGTGGGCGCGATCGGCAACGCCTGGGGGATCCGCGCCGCGCTCGCCGCGAGCGCCGCCGTCCTCGCCCCCGCCATCGGCCTCTACGCCCGCGCCCTGCGCCACGGCGGCGTCGAGCCGGAGCTCTCCGAGCTGCCCCCGGTCGACAGCCCGGCGGTGGTGTAGACTCGGGACGAGTTTCGAGGCGACGAGGCCTCGGGCGCACCGCGACTGCGGGGCACCCGGGGCCTCTTCGCATTTCGGAGACACGACGGCACGAGGAGGAGCGAGCATGGCGATGGTCGAGAGCAAGCACCGGGCGACGTCCGACCCGGAGGCACGGCGGCGGGTCCTGGACGCGATCCGCGACCAGAAGGTGGAGTACGTGCTCTTCTGGTTCACCGATCTCGAGGGGCACCTGAAGAGCTTCGCGATCACCCCGGCGGAGATCGAGGAGGCGCTGGACGACGGGATGGGCTTCGACGGCTCGTCGATCACGGGCTTCAACGCGATCGAGGAGTCGGACATGGTCGCGATCCCCGACCCGGAGACGTTCCGCCTGATGCCCAACGGCGGCACCGTCGTCGGCCGGATGATCTGCGACATCGTCACGCCCGACGGCCAGCCGTACGACGGCGACCCGCGCACCGTGCTGCGCCGCGCGCTCGAGCGCATGCAGTCGCTCGGCTTCGACACCTTCAACATCGGCCCCGAGCTCGAGTACTTCCTCTTCCAGGACGACAAGGGGACGGAGACGCTCGACGAGGGCGGCTACTTCGCCATGACGACGATGGACGCGGCCACCGAGCTGCGCAACGACACGATCAAGGCGCTCGAGGCGATGGGCATCCCGATCGAGTACCACCACCACGAGGTGGCGCCGTCGCAGCACGAGATCGACATGCGCTACGCGGGCGCGCTCGACATGGCCGACCACACGGTCACCTACCGCCTGATCGTGAAGGAGATCGCGAAGAAGGCCGGCTACCACGCCACCTTCATGCCGAAGCCGCTGTTCGGCGAGAACGGCTCCGGCATGCACACCCACATGTCGCTCTTCAGCGACGGCCGCAACATGTTCTTCGAGGGCGACGACGAGCACCACCTCTCCGACGTCGGCAAGTCCTTCATCGCCGGGCTGCTCGTGCACGCGCGCGAGCTCTCCGCGGTGTTCGCACAGTGGGTGAACTCGTACAAGCGGCTCGTCCCCGGCTACGAGGCGCCCGTGTACGTGGCGTGGTCACAGCGGAACCGTTCGGCGCTGATCCGGATCCCGCTCTACAAGCCCGGCTCGGAGCAGGCCACGCGGGCGGAGATCCGCTGCCCGGATCCCGCCTGCAACCCCTACCTGACCTTCGCGGCGCTCCTGCACGCGGGGCTCGAGGGGATCGAGCGCGGCTACGAGCTGCCGCCGCCGATGGAGACGAACCTCTACCACCTGACGCCGGAGGAGCGGCGCGAGCGCGGGATCGTCTCGCTGCCCGAGACGCTCGGGGAGGCGATCGAGGAGTTCTCCAACTCGCAGCTGCTGCGCACCGCCTTCGGCGACCACATCTTCGACAACTACGTGAAGCTGAAGCGCAAGGAGTGGGACGAGTACCGCATCCAGCTGACGCAGTGGGAGCTGGAGCGCTACCTGCCGGTGCTCTGAGCGACACGCCCGCGCGGGACACGTCCCGGGGTCAGACCCCAAGACGTGTCCCGCCGAGGCCGGTCGGGGCTGGACATCGGGCGCCGAGAGGTGCAAACTCGGGTGCGAGGCGCGCGGCAAGGCGAGCTGCGCGGCCTTTACTGACGGCCGATCGCAGGCTCCTCCGGGGGCCTGTGGTCGTTCCGGGCGCGGGTCGGAGGCCGAAACAGCGCGCGAGGCGCTAGAGGAACTTGCGGATGCTCTCGCGGACGACCGAGAGGCCGATCACGCGGCTGCGCTCGTCGATGGCACCGATCGCCTCCGCCGGCACGAGGCGGCGGCCGCGAAAGAAGCCCGAGCGGACGGCGAGCGCGTCGGGAACGTCCGGTTGCGTCCCGTACATCGGCGCCTCGACCCTGCCGATGATCCGCCCGCGTGCGTCGGCGACGACGAAGCCCTTCACACTGCGGAGATCGAACGCGACGCTGCTCATCGACGAGAACCTATTCCCGGCCGATGAAGATTCTCCCGCACGTCACGTAAGGAGTTTGTTAAAGGGCGGCGCGGCGGGACACGCTCGGACGCGGCCTAGAATCGACGGATGGACGCCTCCGCGCGCCACCTGCGACTGCTCACCGAGACGATCGAGGCCGTCAACTCGACGCTCGACCTCGAGGAGGTGCTGGCGCTCGTCGCCACGCAGGTGGCGGATGCGCTCGGAGCCGACGCCTGCTTCGTCTACCTCTACGACGAGCGCGCCGACGAGCTGGTGCTGCGGGCGACGCACGGCTCCCGGGTCGAGGAGATGACGCGGCGACCCCGCCTGCGCCCGGGCGAAGGGATCACCGGCTCCGCCGCGGCGGAGCGCGCACCGATCGCGATCGCGGCGCGCGCGCACCTCGATCCGCGCTTCAAGCAGTTCCCCAACCTCCGCGAGGACGAGTACGAGTCGATCCTGGCCGTCCCGATCCTCGCGCGCGACACGCTCGAGGGAGCACTGAACGTCCGCACGCGGGAGCCGCGCGAGTGGCCGCGGGCCGAGGTCGACCTGCTCGTCGCGATCGCGTCGCAGGTGGCGCAGACGATCGAGCACGCGAAGCTGTACGCGGAGGCGCAGCGGCGGGTCCACGAGCTCGAGGCGCTCGCCCGCATCTCCGAGGCGGTCTCCGAGTCGCTCTACCTCGAGGAGTCGCTCGAGGCGATCGTGAAGACGACGATGACCGCCGTGGACGCGACCGGCGCCGCGCTCGTGCTCGACGACGGCCGGATCGCCTGGCCGGAGGGCCGTCCCGGCGGCCACGCCGTGCGGCTGCCGCTGCGGTGGAAGCGACGGGTGATCGGCGAGCTCGTGTGCGACCGCGACACGCCCTTCTCGGAGGACGAGCGGCAGCTGCTCGAGGCGATCGCCCACCATGCCGCCGTCGCGCTCGAGCACGGGCGCGCGGTCATGCGCGGCGTGCTCGCCCAGGAGATCCACCACCGCGTCAAGAACAACCTCCAGACGGTCGCGTCGCTGCTGCGGCTCCAGGCGCGCGCCGAGAGCGTCGAGCCGCGCAAGGCGCTCACGGACTCCGTCAACCGGATCCTCGCGATCGCGGCGGTGCACGAGGTGCTGACCGAGCACCGCGAGGACGACGTCGACCTCGGCGAGCTGATCGAGCGGCTGCGCGCGATGCTCGTGCAGGGGCTCGTGGTCGGCAAGTCGGTGGACGCCAGCCTCGAGCGCGTGTCGCTGGCCGGCGGCCGGGCGACCGCGCTGGCGCTCGTCTTCTGCGAGCTCTTCGGGAACGCGCTCGAGCATGGCGGCGCGACGGTGACGATCGAGCTCGCCCAGGCGGACGGCACCGTGACGCTGGCGATCGCCGACGACGGGGCCGGCCTGAACGGCGACGCGGACGGCACGGGGCTGTCGATCGTCCGCGCACTCGTCCGCGACGAGCTCGGCGGCACGCTCGACCTGCGCAGCGAGCCGGGGCTGCGCGCGGAGGTCGTCTTCCCGGCATGAAGATCCTGATCGCGGAGGACGAGACGATCATCCGCCTGGACCTGCGCTCGCTGCTCGAGGGCGCCGGCTTCGAGGTGTGCGCCGAGGCGCGGGACGGCGAGGAGGCGGTCGAGCTGGCGCGGCGCGAGCTGCCCGACCTCGCGGTCCTCGACGTGAAGATGCCGCGGCTCGACGGGATCGAGGCGGCGCGGCGGATCCTCGACGAGCGGCCGATCCCGATCGTGCTGGTGACCGCGTACGGCGAGCGCGAGCTCGTGGCGCGGGCGGTCGAGGCCGGGGTGTTCGGCTACCTCGTGAAGCCGTTCCGCGAGACCGACCTGCTGCCGGCGATCGCGACCGCGCGGGCACGGCACGAGGAGCTCTCCGCCCTGCGCGAGGAGGCGGAGTCGCTGGCGGACGCGCTGGCGGCGCGCAAGGCGATCGAGCGCGCGAAGGGCCTGCTGATGGCCAAGGAGGGCCTGTCCGAGCAGGATGCGTTCGGGCGGCTCCGGAAGGCGAGTCAGGTCTCCGGGCGGCCGCTGAAGGTCGTCGCGGAGGCGGTCGTAGCGACCCTGGAGGGCGCCTGAGCGAGCATCCACACGCGGCCGCCGCCCGTCGCGGCTTCGAGGACTTCGTCCGCGGCGACGTCGGCGCGCTGCTCGGCCTCTTCGCGCCCGACGCCGTCTGGCACGTCCCGGGAGCGAACGCGATGACGGGCGCCTACCGCGGCCTGGAGGAGATCGGCGCCTTCCTGCGCCGCACGGCCGAGCTGACCGGCGGCACCTACGCGGTCGACCTCCTCTGGGCCGTGGCGGACGACGACCACCTCGTCGCCGTCTACCGAGCCCGCGGCGAGCGCGAGGGCCGGAGGCTGGACATCGAGCAGGCGCTCTTCATCCGGGTCGTGGACGGCTGCTGGCAGGACATCCGCGCGCAGCCGCTCGACGAGCGCGCATTCGACGCCTTCTGGGCCTAGTAACAGTCTGTCACTAGGCTCCGGGTGTCAGTTCTGCTCGAGCAGCCGCGTCTCGGCGCGCCGGCGGCGCAGCCGCAGCGTCAGCCAGACGAGCAGGCCGAGCAGGAGGAACGGGCCGACGACCACGAGCGCGAACAGCACCGCCAGGCCCTCCCAGAGAAGGATGTCGACGATGCGGTCGAGCGCGCCGTCCTCCGTGCCCGGTGTCGACGTGACCTCCTCCGTCGTCAACCCGAGGCTGATCGTCGCGAACCGGGCCTCGGCACGCGTGCCGTCGCGCTGCCGGCGCAGCTCGGCGAGGACACGCCGCGCCTCGTCGAGCTGGATGCGCAGCGACGCCCGCTCGTCGTCGGTCAGGTTCGGAGCGTCGAGCTGGCGCTGCAGCTGCAGGACGCGCTGCTCGGCTTCGGTGATCTGGCGCGCGAGCTCGTCGACCGTGCCCTGCAGGTCCTGGATGCCGAAGCGCTGGCCGAGGATCGTGCCGAGGGCGGAGAGCTGGACGATCGCGTTCTGCACCCGTGCCGTCGGCACGCGCAGGGCGAGCTGCGCCGAGCCGGCGCCTCCCGGCGTCGCGTCGTAGCTGACGGAGGCGACGTGGCCGCCCAGCGAGCGGGCGATCCGCATCGCCTCCTGCGTCGCGCCCGAGAGCTCCTCGACGTCCTCGACCCGCAGGCTGAGCTCGGCGTCGATCCGCTGCAGGCGCCCCGGATCCGGCGCGATCGCGTCGGCGCCACCCGCGGGCGGCGTGGTGAACTCCCGGCCGGACTCGAGGCTCCCGGCGGAGTCGCTCTCCGACTGGGCGACGCCCGGCTCGGCGTCGGACACCGCGATCTCGTCGGGAGAGCCTGGGCGGGTGAGCCCGATGACACCGGCCGCGGCCACTGCCACGACGAGCGTGGCCGGTGCCGCGACGAGGAGGAAGCGGCGCGGCGACAGCCGCTGCACGAACGACGGCCTGCGCGCGGGCTCCTCGGCGACGACGAGCCGGACGCGCTCGCGGAGCTCGGCCGGCGCGGCCGGCCGCGCGGCGCGGAGCTCCTGCTGCAGTGCCTCAGACGGCGACATGTGCATCCATCCTCTCTTCGAGCTTCCCGAGCGCCCGCGACAGGCGCGTGGAGACGGCTGACGGGCTGACGCCGAGCACGCGCGCGGCCTCTTCGCCGTCCAGGTCGAGCAGGACGCGAAGCGCGACGACCTCGCGCTCGCCCGCGCTCAGCGACGCGAGCGCGGCCTCGAGCGCGGGCGACAAGCCTTCGAGCAGCGGCGCGTCGACGTGCTCCGGCGGCGCGGCCCGCTCCTCGCGACGGCGGCGCCGCTCCTCCGCCCTGAACCAGTCGAGGGCGATCGTGCGGGCGATCTGGCAGAGCCAGGTGCGCGCGCTGCCGCGGCGGGCGTCGAAGCGCGGCCAGAGTCGCAGGGCCTTCTCGAACGTCTCGGCCGTCAGATCCTCGGCGAGGCCGGGATCGCGGGTCAGGTAGACGAGATAGCCGTAGACGTCGTCGAGGTGCCGCTCGGCCGCCGCTGCCAGGGTCACCGGCTCGGCGGCCCGGACGTGCGCGTTGCGGACGGGGATCGTCATCGCCTGCACACCGTGTCTACGCCGCCGGACGGCCCGTCGTCACACCCGGATGTCAGACGGACTCGGCCTGCGCGGCCTCGAAGAGCTCCTCCCAGCGTGCGAGGAGGGAGGCGAGCTCGTCGCGCGCTGCCTTGTGGGCGGCCAGCGTGTCGACGTCGGCCCAGTCCTGCGCGAGCTTGCGCTCGAGCTCGGCGAGCTGCGCCTCCCGCTCGTCGATCGCCGTCTCCACGCGCTGCAGCTCGCTCCGGCGCGCCTCCGGTCGCGGCGCGGGCTTCACCTGCTTCGGCTTGCGCGCCGGCTCGGGCTTGGGCGGCGGGGCGTCCTCCCCGGCGCGGACGCGGACGTAGTCGGCCCAGCCGCCCGCGTACGAGCGCAGGCGCCGGGCCTCGATGGCGACGATCCGCTCGGCGACCGCGTCGAGGACGGCTCGGTCGTGCGAGACGAGCAGCACCGTCCCGGGAAACGCCTCGAGCGCCGCCTCGAGCGCCTCGCGGCTCTCCAGGTCGAGGTGGTTCGTCGGCTCGTCGAGCACGAGGAAGTTGGCGCCGCTCGCGACGACGAGCGCGAGCGCTAGCCGGCGCCGCTCGCCGCCGGAGAGCGCCACGACCGGCTTGTCGTGCTCGTCCCACCCCGAGAAGAGGAAGCGGCCGAGCAGCGTCTGCGCCGCCGTCCGCTGCAGCCCCGTGGCGCCCATCGCGCACTCGAGCACGCTGCCGCGCTCGTCGAGCTCGACCTCGTGCTGCGAGAAGTACGCGACCTCGACGCCATGGCCGAAGCGGCCCAGCCTGCCCTCCACGAGCGCCTCGAGCAGCGTCGTCTTCCCCGAGCCGTTCGGGCCGATCAGCGCCACGTGCTCCCCGCGCTCGATCACCAGCTCGACGTCGTCGAGCAGGTGCTTCTCGCCCGCCGCCAGCGCGCCGCCGGTCACCTCCACCACCGTGCGGCCGCTGCGGGCCGGCTTCAGGAACTCGAAGCCGAGCGTCCGCCGGCCGCCGCGCGGCGCCTCGACGCGCTCCTGCTCGATCCGCGCGATCTGCTTGAGCTTGGCCTGCGCCTGCCGGGACTTGGTCCCGTACCGGAAGCGCGCGACGAAGCGCTCGAGCCGCGCGATGTCCTCCGCCTGCCGCTCGGCGAAGCGGGCCTGCATGGCGAGGCGCGCCGCCTTCTCCTGCCGCCAGACGTGCCACTTGCCCGGGAAGTAGGTGGACCTGCCCGCCTCCAGCTCGAGCACGGCGGTGCCGACGGACTCGAGGAACCAGCGGTCGTGGGCCACGAGGACGACGCCTGCATCGATCGTCCCGAGCTCCTGCTCGAGCCACTCGATCGAGGCCATGTCGAGGTGGTTGGTCGGCTCGTCGAGGAGCAGCAGGTCGGGCTGGCCCGCGAGAGCGCGTGCGAGCGAGGCGCGCGTGAGCTCGCCGCCGGAGAACGTGTCGAGCCGCCGCTCGAGGTCGGCCTCGACGAAGCCGAGGCCGCGGAGGACGGCAGCGGCGCGGTCGCGCCAGGCGTAGCCGCCGGCGTGCTCGAGCCGCGCCTGCGCCTCCCCGTACCGGCGCAGCGTCTCGGGCGCGTGGTCGCCCGAGGCCATCGCCTCCTCGAGCCGGCGCAGCTCACGCTCCGCCTCGACGAGGTCGGCCGCGCCGGCCAGCGCGTACTCGCGGAGCGTGAGCCCGCTCTCCCGGGGCGGGCGCTGGTCGTGCAGCGCGACCCGCGCGCCCTTCTCCCACGCGAGCTCGCCACCCCCGAGCTCGATCTCGCCCGTCAGCGCGCGCAGCAGGGTCGTCTTGCCGGCGCCGTTCGGCCCCGCGAGCGCGAGCCGGTCGCGACGCTCGACCTTGAACGAGACGCCGTCGAACAGCAGGTCGCCGGAGAACTCCTTGCGCAGGTTCGATGCGATCAGCACGGCCATCTCTGTAAGCGTAGAGCCCGTGCACGTGCTCGCCCTCGACGTCGGCACCTCCTCCGCGCGGGCGCTCGTGTTCGACGAGCGCTGCGAGCCGGTTCCCGGTGCGGCACGGCAGGAGCGCTACACCTCCACCCGCGGCCACTCGGGCCGGCTGGGCGAGTTCGACGCCGACGAGCTGCTGGCGGTCGTGCGCGACGCGAGCGAGGGCGCCCGGAG
>DASUOK010000092.1:0-5327 GCA_036276675.1 Gaiellaceae bacterium
GTCGGCGAGCTCGACTCGATCGGCGGCGCGACGTTCGCGATCTGGGACATCGAGACGGCGCAGGCGATGCTGCAGAAGGACGGCTTCGACGCGATCGCCGTCACCGCCGAGGACGGCGTCTCGACCGAGGCGCTGATCGACCGCATCGCCGCCGGGCTGCCGGAGACCGCCCAGGTGCGCACCGGCGCCGAGCAGGCCGACGAGGACGCCGGCGTGGCCGAGTTCGTCGATTTCATCCGCTACTTCCTGCTGGCGTTCGGCGGCATCGCGCTCTTCGTCGGCGCGTTCGTCATCTTCAACACGCTCTCGATCACGATCGCCCAGCGCACGCGCGAGCTCGCGACGCTGCGGACGCTCGGTGCCTCGCGGCGCCAGGTGCTCCGCTCGGTGATCCTCGAGGGAACCACCATCGGGCTCGTCGCGTCCGTCGTCGGCCTCGGCCTCGGGATCCTGCTGGCCCGCGGCCTCGCCTCGCTCTTCGCGGCACTCGACCTCGACCTGCCGAACTCGGGCACGCCCGTGGCCGCCCGCACGGTCGTCGTCTCGCTCCTCGTCGGCACCCTCGTGACCCTGCTCGCGAGCATCTTCCCCGCCGTCCGCGCCACGCGGATCGCGCCGATCTCCGCCGTGCGCGAGGGCGCGCACGTGACCAAGCCGCTGTCGCGCCGCTCGTTCGCGATCGCCCTCGTGCTCACCGGTGCCTCCGTCGCTGCGCTCGTGTGGGCGCTGCTCGGCTCGGGGGCGACGGGGCTTCGCGTCCTCGCGACGGTGGCGGGCGTGCTGGCGCTGTTCGTGGGCGTCGCGATGCTCGCGCCGCGGCTCGTGCGGCCGCTCGCCGCCCTCGTGGGCACGCCGTCGGCACGCCTCGGCGGCACGGCCGGACGGCTCGCCCGCGACAACGCCACCCGCAACCCGGCGCGCACCGCCGCCACCGCCGCGGCGCTGATGATCGGTCTGGCGCTCGTCACCTTCGTGGCCACGCTCGGCAAGGGGCTGCTCGCCTCGGATCAGGATGCGCTCCGCAGCCAGCTCCGCACCGAGCACGTGGTCACGTCGCAGAACGGCTGGAACACGGTGCCGCTCGCCGCCGGCGAGGCGCTCGCCGCGGCTCCCGGCGTCGAGGTCGCGTCGAGCGTCCGCGGCGACCGCGCGAAGATCATCGGCGGCAGCGAGGTCGACGTCAGCGGCGTCGAGCCCGAGACGATCGCGGCCGCGTACAGGTTCGAATGGGAGGTCGGCTCCGACGACACGCCCGCGTCGCTCGGCCGCGACGAGGCCATCGTGCGCAAGGATCTCGCGGACGACGAGGAGCTCGCCGTCGGCGACAGGCTCCGGCTGCTCTCGCCGGCGGGGACCGAGTTCGAGGTCGTCGTCCGCGGCGTCTACGAGCCGGCCGAGCTGGACGCGTTGCTCGGGCACGTCGTGCTCTCGCAGGCCGCCTTCGACCGCTCCTTCCCGCGCCCGGGCGACCTGTACAGCTTCGTCACGGCCGCCTCGCCGGCGAGCCTGGAGCGGGCGCTGGCCGCCTTCCCGGACGCGAAGCTGCAGACGCAGGACGAGTTCGTCGAGGCGCGCTCCGCCTGGCTCGGCCAGATCATGAACCTGTTCTACGTCCTGCTCGCGCTCTCGGTGATCGTCTCCCTGTTCGGGATGGTGAACACGCTCGTGCTCGCCGTCTTCGAGCGCACCCGGGAGCTCGGGATGCTGCGGGCGATCGGGATGACCCGGCGCCAGACGCGGCGCATGATCCGGCAGGAGGGCGTGATCACGGCGCTGATCGGCGCGGCGCTCGGGATGCCGCTCGGCATCGGCCTGGCCGCGCTCGTGACGCAGTCGGTCTCGCAGTACGGCGTCTCGTTCTCGCTGCCGACCGGCACGCTCGTCGTCTTCGCCGTCGTCGCGGTGCTCGCGGGGATCCTCGCGGCGGTGGCGCCGGCTCGGCGCGCCGCGCGGCTGAACGTCCTCGACGCGCTCCAGTACGAGTAGCCGGCTTCTGCGGCGGGGGCGGGTACGGGGGCGGCCACGGGCCGCCCCCGCTCGTTCGGGGATGACATCGCGTCGTCCTCAGGACGGACTCCGGCCCCGCCGAAGATCGGCCTCCCGGGCGAGTCGGGATCCGTTCTCCGGCGGACGACGCGGCGGCGCGGGTGGCGGAGACTCCTCTCAGCTGAAGTCGCTGCAAATCCGCGTGAAAGGAACACGATGATCCGCAAGGGAGATGTGATCGACAACCCCGTCACCGGCGAGCGCCTCCGCTTCCTGGAGACCTCGGAGGAGACGAACGGGGAGTACGTCCTCGTCGAGTGCACGGTGCAGCCGAACGGGTTCGTGGCGGCCGCCCACGTGCATCCGCACCAGACGGAGCGGTTCGAGATCGAGGCCGGCCTCGTCGGCTTCCGGCTCGACGGCGCCGACGTCCTCGCCGGCCCGGGCGAGTCGGTGGTCGTGCCGCCCGGCAGCTCGCACAAGTTCTGGAACGCGGGCGAGACGGAGGCCCGGTTCGTCTGCGAGGTGCGCCCCGCACTCGCGTTCGAGCGGCTGCTCCAGACGATGTTCGCGCTTGCGAACGACGGCAAGACCAGCAAGCGGGGCATGCCGAACCCGCTCCGGCTCGCGGTGATCGCCAACGCCCACTTCGACGACGTGCGGCTCCCGTTCCCGCCCGCGTGGCTGCAGAAGACGGGCCTCGCCCTCGGCGCTCCCGTCGGCCGCCTGCTCGGCTACCGGCCGGAGTACGACGGCACCGCCCGCGAGGACGTCGCGCTCGCGCTCTAGGTGACGCGGCTGCGAGGGACGTGGCCGGGGCCAGCCCCCGGACACGTCCCTCGCGGCGGTCCGCGCTCGGGCTAGGCGGTGCCGGCGTAGCGGACGACGGCGTCGACCACGTGCTTCAGGCGCCGGCCGTCGTCCGTCAGGCGGTACTCGACCAGCGGCGGGCGGGCGTCGATCACGCGCCGCTCGAGCACGCCCGCCGCCTCGAGCTCGACGAGACGCTGCGCGAGCGTCCGCGGCGGGATCTCGCCGAGCGACTGCTTGAACTCGTTGAAGCGCAGCGCGCCCTCGTACGAGGCCCAGAGGATCGAGACGGTCCAGCGGCGCTCGAGGAGGCCCGCCGCACGGCGGACCTCCTCGGGCACGGGCGCGCAGCGCCTACACCGCATGGAGCGGCCTCGCCGCCGGCGAGGGCTCCAGCGCCAGCTCGAGCACCTCGTCGAGCGACATCACCGGGTGGAACGTCAGCTCGCCGCGGACGTGCTCGGGCACGTCGTCGAGGTCCTGGCGGTTCCGCTCCGGCAGGATCACGTCCGTCAGCCCGGCCGCGTGCGCGGCGAGCACCTTCTGCTTGAGCCCGCCGATCGGCAGCACGCGCCCCTGCAGCGTCACCTCGCCGGTCATCCCGACCGTGTGCTTCACGGGCCTGCCGGAGAGGAGCGACGCCAGCGCGGTCGCCATCGTGATCCCGGCGCTGGGACCGTCCTTCGGGATCGCGCCCGCCGGGACGTGCACGTGGAACGACCGCTCGAAGGCGTCCTCCTCGATCCCGAGCTCGCCCGCGCGCGAGCGCAGCGAGGAGAGGGCGATCTGCGCCGACTCCTTCATCACGTCGCCGAGCTGCCCCGTGAGCACGAGCTTGTCGCCGGTGACGGCGGTCGCCTCGACGAACAGGACGTCGCCGCCCGTGCCCGTCACCGCCAGGCCCGTCGCCACGCCCGGCACGGCTGTCCGCTCCGCCGCCTCGCGGTAGAAGCGCGCCCGGCCGAGCGCGTCCCGCACCTCGTCGAGGCCGAGCTGCAGCGGCACCTCGACGGCCGCGGACGCGATCCGCGTCGCCGTCTTCCGCAGCAGCTTGCCGAGCTCGCGCTCGAGCTGCCGCACGCCGGCCTCGCGGGTGTAGTCGGAGATCACCGACTCGAGCACCTCGTCCGCGATCGCCACCTCGTCCTCGCGCAGGCCGTTGCGCTCCCGCTGCCGCGGCCAGAGGTAGCCGCGCGCGATCGCGACCTTCTCGTCGGTCGTGTAGCCGTCGAAGCGGATGATCTCCATCCGGTCGAGCAGCGGCCCCGGGATCGTCTCGGCGACGTTCGCGGTCGCGATGAAGACGACCTCGGAGAGATCGAGCTCGACGTCGAGGTAGTGGTCGCGGAACGAGTCGTTCTGCGCGGGGTCGAGCACCTCGAGCAGCGCCGCCGACGGATCGCCGCGCCAGTCGGCGCCGACCTTGTCGACCTCGTCGAGCAGGATCACCGGGTTCATCGTCCCCGCGTCCCGCAGCGCCCGGACGAGGCGTCCCGGCAGCGCGCCGATGTAGGTGCGCCGGTGGCCGCGGATCTCGGCCTCGTCGCGAATGCCGCCGAGCGACATGCGGACGAACTCACGGCCGAGCGCCCGCGCGACCGACTCGCCGATCGACGTCTTGCCCGTGCCGGGCGGGCCGACGAGCGTGAGGATCGCACCGGAGCGCTTGTCGGGCTCGATCCCGCGCTCCTCGCGCAGCTTGCGCACGGCGATGTACTCGACGATCCGGTCCTTGACGTCCTCGAGGCCGGCGTGGTCGGCGTCCAGCACCTCCCGCGTCCGGACCGGGTCGAGCAGCTCCTCCGAGCGCTTGCCCCACGGCACCGCGAGCAGCCAGTCGAGGTAGTTGCGGATCATCGACGACTCGGGCGAGCTGTCGCCCTGGCGCTCGAGCCGCGACAACTCCCGCTCGGCCTGCTCGCGCACCGGCTCAGGCAGGTCGGCCTCGGCGATCTTCGTGCGGTACTCCTCGACGACGGAGCCCTCGTCCTCGCCGAGCTCCTTGCGGATCGACTCGAGCTGCCGGCGCAGGATGTACTCACGCTGCTGCTTCGCGGCCCCCTCCTCGACGTCGTCGCGGATGCGCCGGCGCACCTGCAGCTCCGCCAGTCGCTCGCGCTGGAGGCGGATCGCGAGCTCGAGCCGCGGCTTCAGCTCGACGGTCTCGAGCAGCTCGACCTTCTGCTCGAAGGTGAAGTCGGGGGCATAGCCGACCGTGTCGGCGAGGGCGCCCGGATCGGTGATGGAGCGCACGAAGGCGGAGATGCGGCCGTCGTCGCCGCGCAGCTCGAGGATCTCCTCGACGACGGCCCGGTATTCGCGCTCGAGCTCGCGCGTGCGCGCGTCGCTCTCCTCCGGATCGGGCCGGTCCTCGACCTCGCTCCGCAACCGCCCGCGCGCGTCGGTCTCGGCCGCGCCCGCGATGCCGCGGTACAGGCCGTTCAGGGCGACGGCGCGGCCGCCGCCGGGCAGCCGCACGCGGTCGGTCACCTCGGCGACGGTGCCGACCTTCGCGTAGTCCGACTCGTGGC
>DASUOK010000093.1:0-11018 GCA_036276675.1 Gaiellaceae bacterium
CAGGTGCACGGTGTCGCCGGCCCGGGGCGGTACGACATCGCGCGGGCGCGCGTCGTGGTCGACAACAAGGCGTTCTCGCTCACGACCGCCGGCGCGCGGCCCTGGCAGAAGGTGCGCGGCGCCCTGCGGGTGCGGACGCGCGTCTGGGGCGCGAAGGCCGACCGCGTGGTCTTCCGCCTCGACGGCCGGCGGCGGGTCGTCGACCGCACCGCACCCTTCGTCTTCCGCTGGCCGTCCAGGCGCGGCCGCGACGGCAAGCACGTCCTCGAGGTCGTCGCGTACTCGGTCGACGGGCGGGTCACGAGCCGCCGGATCCCGATCGTCGTCTCGAACAAGCCGAAGGTGGCAGCGAAGCCGAAGCCCAAGCCCAAGCCGGCACCGGCGTCGCCGCAGCTGCGGATCGTCTCGCAGAGCGTCGCGGACGGACAGACCGCGGTCGGGCTCCTCGTCTGGCGCGTGGAGGCGGTGGCGGCGGCGCGCGTCGAGTTCCTCGTCGACGGCGTCGTGCGCGGAACCGACGTCGCCGCGCCCTACACGCTCGGGTGGCACGCGTCGGCGGAGCCGCCGGGGCAGCACCGCCTGACGGCACGCGCGGTGGGGAAGGACGGCAAGGCGGTCGAACGGACGGTCACGGTCACCGTTCCACCCCCAGAGACCTCCGGTAGCGGAGCACCCTGACCACCTTCGCGTCGAGCTCGCCGCGCCGAGCCAGCGGCACGAGCGAGTCGACCATGCGGCGCGCATCGCGGGCGCTCGTCGTCAGCACGAGATCGGCGCCGGCGCGAATCGCGAGCCGGGCCCAGAAGGGCGCGTAGGGGCTCCCGAGCACGCCGAGCGAGTCGGTGATCGCGACGCCCTCGAAGCCGAGCCGGCGCAGGAGGCGGTAGGTCGCGGGCTCGAACGAGGCACGCCGGGAGCCGAGTCGCGGATAGATGGCGTGGCCGACCATCACGCACGGCACGCCGGCGGCGACGGCCGCGCGAAACGGCGCCAGGTCGCGCTCGCGCACGACGCCGTGCACACGCGCCTCGTCGGTCGACTGCGGCGTCGAGCCGAGCCCCGGGAAGTGCTTGACGCACGCGGCGCGACCGAGCCCGCGGGCGAAGGCGACGCCGAGCTCCGGACGCGCGAAGTGGCGCGAGCCGAGCGGGCCGTCGGGGAGGTCGAGCACCGGCGCGAATGCCGCGTGCACACCGGCGCGGCGAAGCCCGGACGCGGTCTCGCGGCCGGCCCGGTACGCCTCGTCGGCACTTCGGTACTGCGACGCCGCCCGCCACGGCGCCAGCCGGGCGAAGGTCTTCACGGTGCCGCCCTCCTGGTCGGCGAAGACGAGCGCGCCCCGGGGGCGCGGCTGCTCGGTCGTCCACTGCCGCACGAGCACGCCGCCGAACCCCTCGCCCGCGGGCATCCCCGCCACTACGACCGCCTGGGCCTTCTCGCGCGGTGTCATCGCGGCCACCTCCGCGTCGGCCGCGCCTGCGAGCAGCAGCGCCAGAGCCTGGGCGAGTGCCGTCAGCACGCCCGCACGGTAGCCTTCGCGTCGTGGCCGTGACCGAGAGACCGACCGCGCTCGACCCCCTCGACTTCCTCGCGCTCGACGCCCTTCTCGACGAGGAGGAGCGCGCGATCCGCGACACGGTGCGGCAGTTCGTGCGCGAGCGCGTGCTGCCCGACGTCGGCGACTGGTTCGAGCAGGGGATCCTGCCCCGCGAGCTGCTCGGCGAGCTGGCGAAGCTCGGCCTCTACGGCATGCACCTGGACGGCTACGGCCTCCCCGGGGCGAGTGCCGTGGCGTACGGGCTCACGTGCCTGGAGCTCGAGGCCGGCGACTCCGGCGTCCGCAGCGCCGTCTCCGTGCAGGGCTCGCTGGCGATGTACTCGATCTGGCGCTGGGGCTCCGAGGAGCAGAAGCAGCGGTGGCTGCCGGCGATGCACGCGGGCGAGGCGATCGGCTGCTTCGGCCTCACGGAGCCGGACGCGGGCTCCGACCCGGCGTCGATGCGGACGCACGCCCGGCGTGACGGCTCGGACTGGATCCTGAACGGCGCCAAGATGTGGATCACGAACGGGACGATCGCCGACGTCGCGACCGTCTGGGCGCGCACGGACGACGGTGACATCCGCGGCTTCCTCGTCGAGAAGGGCACACCGGGCTTCACCGCCCCCGAGATCCACAAGAAGCTCTCGCTGCGCGCGTCCGTCACCTCGGAGCTCGTGCTCCAGGACGTCCGCGTCCCCGAGGAGAGCCGCTTTCCGGAGGTGGACACGCTGCGCGGCCCGCTCTCGTGCCTGAACGAGGCGCGGTACGGGATCGTTTGGGGCGCCGTCGGCGCCGCCCGCGCCTGCTTCGAGTCGGCGCTCGACTACGCGAAGGAGCGGATCGTGTTCGGCAAGCCGATCGCGGGCTACCAGCTGACGCAGCAGAAGCTCGCGGAGATGGCGCTCGAGGTGAACCGCGGGCTGCTCGTGGCCCTCCACGTCGGCCGGATGAAGGACGCCGGCACCCTGCGCCAGGAGCACGTCTCGCTGGGGAAGATGGGCAACGTGCGCGGCGCCATCGAGGTGGCGCGGAGCGCCCGCACGATCCTCGGCGGCAACGGCATCACACTCGAGTACCCGGTGATCCGCCATGCGAACAACCTCGAGTCGGTCCTCACCTACGAGGGCACGCACGAGGTGCACACGCTCGTCGTCGGCCAGGCGCTGACCGGCGAGAACGCGTTCCGGTAGCGGCTACTCCTCGCCGTCCCAGTAGTCGACCTCGTCGGCGATCCGGAAGATCCGCCCGGGGTCGGCCTCGTCGTCGCCCGACCAGACGCCCATCTTGCCGCTGTCGGGGTAGACGGCCGCGTCCGGCTGGCGCTTCGTCGAGAGGATCAGGACCCGCACGGGCTCCTCGGTGCCGTTCCGCACCTGGTGCGCGCCCTCCGGCCCCTCGCGGAAGCAGACCACGTCACCGGGGCGCAGCTCGTGCTCGCCGTCGGGGACGCGCAGCGTCGGCCGGCCGCCCACGACGAGCAGCCACTCCTCGTTGCCGTACTCGTAGTGGTACGGGTACGTGCGCTCGCCCGGCTGCAGCTCGTAGAGGCTCGCGCCGAGCTTCTCGCCGCCGATCTCCTCACCAATCGTCGTGCGGCGCCACGAGAAGCCCGGGCGCTCGCGCGTCTCCCGGAGCTCGCCGTCGAAGATGTTGAAGCTCCTCACCGCGTCGTATCCTCTCAGACGTGCGCTTCGCGCTCGTGATCGCCGCCGCGCTCGCACTCGCGGCCGCGCCGGCGGCCGCGGCGCCGCCGACGCCCGGCGTGCTCCTTCCCGCCACGAGCCTCGGCGGCCTCCGGCTCGGCGACACCAAGGCCGCGGTCGAATCCGCGTGGGGACGCGCCTACGGCCGCTGCCGCGGCTGCGAGCGGGAGACGTGGTACTTCAACTACTTCGCCTTCCAGCCGCGCGGCGCCGGCGTCGAGTTCCGCCGCGACCGGGTCTCGGCGATCTTCACGCTCTACCAGCCGCTGGGCTGGCGCACGCGGCTCGGGCTCGAGCTCGGCGACCGCGAAGAGCGCGTGCGGGCGATCTACGGCGAGCTTACGCGGCTCGAGTGCGGCACCTACTCCGCGCTGCTGCTGCCGCGTCGCGGCACGCTCACCGTCTTCTACGTGCTGGCGGGCCGGCTCTGGGCCTTCGGGCTGCTCGCGTCAGGCGCGCCCGTCTGCCGCTAACGCAGTCTGGACGAAGGTGAGCACGGTCGCCTCAGCATGGGCGACGTCCTCGTCGCCGTCCGGAAGCTGGCCGAGCACCCACCCCGTCAGCAGCTCCTCGAGGCTGCCGTAGACGATCCAGCTCGCGAGCCGGGCGTCGAGGTCGGCGCGGAAGCTCCCCTCGGCCTGGCCCCGCTCGATCACGCGCTGGATCGTGACGAAGCCCTCCCGGATCTCGTCGACCTGCCCCTGCAGGTGCGGGCTTCGTGCCACCTCCCGCACCATCACGCGCACGAGGTCGGGCGCGTTGCGCCACGAGCGGAGGAGCACCTTGACGATCCCGTCCAGCTGGTCGGACGCCGGCTCGTCGGAGTCCTCGATGCGCGCGAACGCAGCGAGCAGCTCGCTCCAGTTCTCGCGGAAGACCGTCTCGAGCACCTGCTCCTTCGAGGAGAAGTAGTGGTAGAGGAGCCCGTGCGCGATTCCGGCCTCCTCGGCGATGTCGCCCACGCGGGAGGTGTGGTAGCCCTTGCGCGCGAAGACGCGCACGGCGGCGTCGAGGATGAGGCGCCGCTTCTCCACCTGCGCTGTTGAACGGACAGTCAACGCCGTCGCAGCCTACTGCTAGCGTCGGCGCGGTGCGACCCCTCGACGGCCTGCTCGTGGTCGACCTCACGCGGTACCTCCCGGGGGCGTACGCCTCACGCGAGCTGCTGCGGCTCGGCGCCCGCGTCGTCCGGCTCGAGCCGCCGGAAGGCGATCCGATGCGCCAGGTCGCACCCGTCTGGGAGGCGGCGCTGAACGCCGGCAAGGAGTCGGTCGCCTGCGACCTGAAGGCGGAGCCGGCGCTCGGCCGGGCGCTCCTCGCCCGTGCCGACGTGGTGCTCGAGGGCTTCCGCCCCGGGGTCGCCGCCCGTCTCGGCGTCGGTCCCGACGACGCGCCCGAGAGCGCCGTCTACTGCTCGATCACCGGCTTCGGCACGGAGGGGCCGCACACGGGGCGTGTCGGCCACGACCTGAACTACCTCGGCTGGGCGGGTGTCCTCGAGGACACCGCCCCGGCGCTGCCGCCGCTCCAGCCCGCCGACCTCGCCGCGGGCGCGCTGGCGGCCGCCGCGGAGATCCTCGCCGCGCTGCTGGAGCGAACGCGAACGGGCCGCGGCGCGCGGCTGACGATCTCGATGACGCACGGCTCGCACCGCCTCGTCTCACACCGGCTCGGGCCCGACGGCGGGACGGCGGACCCGATTCCCCGCTTCCTCACCGGCGGCCTCGCCGCCTACCGGATCTACGCGACCGCCGACGGCCGGCACCTGACCGTCGCCGCCCTCGAACCGAAGTTCTTCGTCCGGCTCTGCGAGCTCCTCGGCCGGCCCGAGCTCGCGGAGCGACACCTCGTCGCGCACGCCCAGCCGGGCCTCGCGGCGGAGCTGGGCGAGATCTTCTCGACGCGGCCGCTCGCGGAGTGGCTCGAGCTCTTCGACGGCGAGGACGTCGCCGTGGGACCTGTGGCGACGCTGGCGGAGGGCGCGAGCGTCTTCGGTGCGACGCAACCGGCCGCAGCCTCGGCTGCGATCGGAGAGGATACGGCGGCATGGCGGGGGGAGCTGGGGCTGGGATGAGATGGCTGCGTCTGGCGCTCGTCGCCCTGGTGCTGGCGCCCCTCCCCCTCGCGGCCGCGACGCTCTCCGACGGCGCCGTCGAGGCGCGGGGCCTGCCGCGGGCCGCCGTCACCGCCCGCGACGGCGACCTCTGGGTCGGCTCCGAGCGGATCACCGCCGGCGGCGCCCTCGACAGCTCGCCCGACTGGGCGCCGGACCGCCGCCGCATCGTCTTCGTCCGGCAGGAGGCGAGCGCGCGCGGGTCGAGCCTCTACGTCGTCCGGCGCGACGGGGGCAGGCTGGAGCGCCTGACGCGGGACGACCGCGTGGCGGCGATGCCCGCCTGGTCGCCCGACGGGGGGCGGATCGCGTACGCGGCGAGCCCGCTCGACGGCGGCAGCTTCGACATCTGGGTGGTCGACGTCCGGAGCGGGAAGACGCGCCGCGTCACGAGCGCCCCCGGTGAGGAGGTGCTGCCGTCCTGGACGCGCGCCGGCGAGCTCCGGTTCGAGCGCCTCCAACCCGGTGCGGCCTGGCCGGAGAAGACGAGCGATGCCGGCACGCCGCAGGTCGGCCCGCGCGAGCTCCTACCCGACTTCGATCAACGGGCCCCGTTCAGGCTCACGCTCGCCGGGACGAAGCTCGGCTTCTCGTCCGCGACCGACAACGTCGGCGAGGGCGCGATCTGGATCCGCGGCTTCCGCGCCGGCGCGGGGCTCCCCATGCGCGTGCAGCAGCTCGTGCGCCTCTCCGACGGCACCGTGCGCGTGTACGAAGGCGCGGGCCGGCTCCGCTACACGCCGTCCCCCAGCCACACGCACTGGCACATCCTCGACTTCCAGCGGTACGAGCTGCGGCGCGCGGACGGCACCCTCGTCGTGCGCGACCGCAAGAGCGGCTTCTGCCTCGCCGACCACTACGGCCTCGCCGCGCGCCGTGTCGCCGCGTTTCGCGGTCCCCGCTTCCTCGGCAACTGCGCCGCCTTCCAACCGGGGGCGCTGACGGTCGAGCAGGGCTCGTCACCCGGGTACACGGACCTCTACCCGGCCCACTTCCACGGTCAGAACCTGGAGCTGCGCGGCGTGCCGGCCGGCGACTACGTGCTCGTCCACCGCGCCAACGCCACGGGGCTGCTCGAGGAGCTCGACCACTCGAACAACGAGGCGTCGCTGCGGATCCGCCTCACCTGGAGCGGCGGCGTGCCGCGCGTGCGGACGCTGCGCGTCTGCCAGGCCAGCGCCCGCTGCTAGAGCAAGCCCAGCGCCGCCGGGAGGGCGAGCAGCGTCGGCAGGCGGTCGGGCTCGTCCGGGTACCGGTCGGTGCGGTCGAGCAGGAACGCCCGCATCCCGAGCGCCCGGGCACCCTCGATGTCGTCCGCGTAGGAATCGCCCACCATCGCCGCGGCCGCCGGCTCGACCTCGAGCTGCTCGAGCGCCGCGCTGAAGATCGACGGGTGCGGCTTGGTGCGGCCGAAGGCGCGGGAACCGACGGCGACGTCCACCTCGAGCGCGTGGTGGGCGGCGAACTCCTCGAGGTCGCGCTCGCCGTTCGAGATCAGGCCGAGCTTGCAGCCGTGCACGCGCAGCGCGTCGAGCACCGGCAGGACGTCGTCGTAGAGCGTGAAGTTCTCGTGCTGGGACCACAGGGTGACCATCTCGACCGCGCACTCGCGCGCGCCCTCGGCGTCGCCGCCCATGCCCCGGATCATCAGCTCGGTGAAGGCGATCCAGAGGTCCTCGTCGTGCACGAGGTCGGGGTGACGCTGCAGCTGGGCGAAGGCGCTGTCTCGCGCCTCCTCGAGGCGCGCCACGTCCAGCGTCAGCCCGTGTCGCGCGCCCAGGCGCAGGTACCCGTCGGGCCCGAGCTCGGGCCCGGGGAGGGCGAGCGTGAAATCGACGTCGAACAGGACCGCTTGAATCACGGCGCTGAGGGTACCCGTGCTCCCATGAGGACACCGGCCGAGATCCTGCGCGACGCGCAGACGATTGCGATGGTCGGCGCGTCGCCGAAGCCAGATCGTCCGAGCCACGGTGTCATGCGCTACCTGCTCGCGCAGGGCTACCGCGTGATCCCGGTGCGGCCCGTCGGCTGCGACGAGGTGCTGGGCGTGCCCTGCGCCCGCTCGCTCGCCGAGATCGAGGAGCCGATCGACCTCGTCGACGTCTTCCGCCGGCCCGAGCACACGCCGGCGCACGCGCGCGAGGCGGTCGAGGCCGGCGCGGGAGCGCTGTGGCTCCAGCTCGGCATCGTCTCGGCGGAGTCGCGCCGGATCGCGGACGAGGCGGGGCTCGACTACGTCGAGGACGCGTGCACCGCGATCGTGCACCGGGAGCAGGTACGACCCTAGGAGAAGAGGAGGAAGACATGGAGTACGGCATCCTGCTGCTGCGCCTCTTCGTCGGGCTGACGTTCGCCGCCCACGGGTCGCAGAAGCTCTTCGGCTGGCTCGGCGGCGGCGGGCCTGCGGGCACGGCAGGATTCTTGGGCTCGCTCGGCTACCGCTCGCCCGCAGTCATGGCCGTGGCCGTGGGGCTGTGCGAGCTCGGCGGCGGCCTCCTGCTCGCGGCGGGCCTGCTGACCCCGCTCGCCGCGCTCGCGCTCTGCGTCGTGATGCTGAACGCGATCGTGACGGTGGTCTGGCCGAAGGGCTTCCTCGGTGGCTACGAGTTCGAGCTGACGCTGCTCACGGTCGCGCTCGCCGTCGTCGCGACGGGGCCGGAACGCCTCTCGCTCGACCGCGCGCTCGGCTGGGACGACCGCATCAGCGGCATCGACTGGGCGAGCGCCGTCCTGGCCACCGCGATCGTGATCTCGATCGTGACGACGACGCTCGGCCGCGCGCGCCCCGATACGGGCGAGATGGGCGCCTGAGGGGCGGGATGGTTGCTGCCGGCTAGCACGCGGCGCAGCAGCCGCGGCCGTGCCAGCTCTCGCGGCCCTCACGGAGCGCGACGGCGGCGATCACGAGCGCGGCAGCGGGATCGAGCCACCAGAGGCCGAAGAGCGCGTTGCCGAGCAGGCCGACGAGCACCGCCGCGGCCAGATAGGCGCAGAGGAGGTTCTGCGTCCCCTCGCCGCGCGTCGCCACGGAGCCGAGCCGGTCGGCGAGTCGGCGCTTCGCGATGCCGAGCAGCGGCATGCCGATCAGGCTCGACGTGACGAGCCCGATCCCGAGCCAGCTCGTGTCGGCGTGGGCACCGGTGAGGAGGTGCCGGACCGCCTCGAACGTCACGTACGGCGCGAGCAGGAAGAACTGCACGGCAACGAGCTTCTGCGCTCGCCGCTCCGCGTCGTCCGAGTGGAGCCGCGCGCCCGTGAAACGCCAGACGATGACGAGGCTCGCGAGACCTTCGACGAAGGAGTCGAGGCCGAAGCCGATCAGGGCGATCGAGCCGGCCAGGACCCCGGCGACGAGCGCGATCGCTCCCTCCGCGCCCATCCAGGCGAGCGAGATCCACGAGAGCAGCCGGGCCCGCCGGGCGTCGCGGAGCCATTCCGGGCTCCGGCGCGCCGGCGCCTCGACCAGGTGCAGCTCGCGTGTCGCCACCCATCAACCGTAGCGCCCCCGCCGACCGCAGCCAGGCTCGGGCCGGGAACCGCAGGCTCCCGGCCCGAGCGAGGCGCTACCTCAGCCGGAGCACGTTCTCGCACCCGAACACGGCGTCGCCGCGGTCGGCGAGCACCGTGTCGCGTCCCGGGCCACAGCCGATCCGCTCCGCGACCCCGTCGGCGGCGATGATCGTGTCGTCGCCCGCTCCAGCCTGGAACGTGTCGCGGCCGGCGCCGCCGTCGAGGCGGTCGTTGCCGTCGCCACCCGACAGGAGGTCGGCACCGAGCCCGCCCTGCAGCCGGTCGGGCCCGGCTGCGCCGAACAGGCGGTCCGCGCCGAGGCCACCCTCGAGGTCGTCAGGGCCGTCGCCGCCGTTCAGCCTGTCGTTGCCGACGCCGCCGCTCAGCAGGTCGTAGCCGGCGCCGCCGACGAGGGCGTCCGCACCCCGGCCGCCGGAGAGGTCGTCGGGGCCGGCGCCGCCGCGCAGCGTGTCGTTCCCGAGGCCGCCCTCGAGCAGGTCGAAACCGGCGCCGCCGTCGAGCACGTCGTGCCGCGAGCCGCCCGAGAGGGCATCGTTGCCGGCACCGCCGAAGAGCCGGTCGTTGCCGGGCCCGCCGACGAGCTCGTCGACACCGTCGCCGCCGTCGAGACAGTCGTTGCCCTGGAGTCCCGAGAGAAGGTCGTTGCCGCCGCCGCCGGCGATTCGGTCTGGTCCCGCAGTGCCGTTGATGACGTCGCGCTGGGCCGTTCCCGGTTGCGTCGGCGTCCCACACGGGGCTGCCGCTTGTGCGCCCGCGAAGCCGACCGCGATCGTCGCGCACGCGCCGAGTGACGTCGCCGCCCCGAGGACCATCCTGCGTAGCTGTCTCATCGTTCCCTCCGTCGTTGGTGACGGAGCTACAACGCCGCTCCCGTCGTAACCGGCCCCTGCGCTCACGGGTTCTTGAGCGCCTCAGGAGGCGTCGTTGAGGCGGAGGCGCGCCGTGGGGCGGCTGCGCAAGCGCGGAGCCCCGTCGCCGGGGCTCCGCCTCGCTATCGGGGTGCCGAGATTTGAACTCGGGACCTCTCCGACCCGAACGGAGCGCGCTACCAGGCTGCGCCACACCCCGAGCGGGAACAGGTTAGCGGAGGCCGAGTCCTAGAATCGTCCGATGGCCCGCCGGGACGACATCGTCGCGTTCGCCGACGAGCTGCTCGACGTCGGTCGCTTCCCGGAGTTCGGGCGCCCGGGTCTCCAGGTCCTCGGCGCCGACGAGGTGACGCGGATCGCGTGCGGCGTGTCCGCCTCGCTCGAGCTGTTCGAGCGAGCGGCGGCCACCGGGGCGCAGCTCGTGCTCGTCCACCACGGCCTCTTCTGGCGGAACGAGCCGCTCTGGATCGACCGCCGCCAGCGCGGGCGCCTCGAGGCACTGTTCCGCGCGGAGCTCTCGCTCGCCGCCTACCACCTCGCGCTCGACGCGCACCCGGAGCTCGGCAACAACGCGCAGCTCGCAGCGGCGCTCGGGGTCGAGCGGGAGGGTGAGTTCGGATCGGTCGGGCTCGGCGGCAGGCTCGCCGAGCCGTGCGACATCCAGACCTTCGAGGGCCGGGTGCTGACGACGACGGCCCGCGACCCGCTCGTGTTCCCACACGGGCCGGAGCGGATCGAGCGCGTGGCGATCTCGACGGGCGCCGCGGGCTACGACCTGATCCAGGCCGCGCACGAGGGCTACGACCTCTTCCTCACCGGCGAGCCCGAGGAGCCGAGCCTGCACACCGCGCGCGAGCTCGGCATCCATTTCGTCGCGGCCGGGCACGACGCGACGGAGCGGCTGGGCGTGCAGGCGCTCGCGGCCCGTCTCGCCGAGGAGTTCGGGCTCGACTGGGAGTTCGTGGACGTCGAGAACCCGGTCTAGGAGGTCTAGACCGGCTTGCTCATGTGCACCGAGTCCTCGGTGTAGCCGAGCGAGCGGTAGAGTCCGCGGGCGACCGCGTTGCCGCCCCACACGTTCAGCGCCACCCGGTCGAACCCGAGAGCGCGGACCTCGTCCTCGAGGGCGACCATCGCGGCGCGGCCGTAGCCGCGACCCCGCTCCGCCTCGGCGATCGTGATGTCGTAGAGCCAGGCGCCGCCGTCCCGGAGCCCGAGGAAGACGCTGCCGACGGTCGTGCCGCCGGCCTCGACGGCCCAGA
>DASUOK010000094.1:0-5551 GCA_036276675.1 Gaiellaceae bacterium
CGTCGACGGTCACGTCAGCGCGACGATGCCGCTCGAGGTCTACGGCTCCTTCATGTCCGGCATCAGGATCACCTTCGAGGGCGGCCGGGCGACGAAGGTCGACGCCGACGAGGGCGGCGAGGCGCTGCGCTCGATCGTCGCGAAGGAGGGGGGCGACCGCCTCGGTGAGGTGGCGCTCGTCGACCGTGAGGGACGGATCGGCCCGCTCGGGACGGTCTTCTACGAGACGCTGCTCGACGAGAACGCGGCGAGCCACATCGCGCTCGGCAACGCGTACACCTTCCCGGTCGAGGACGAAGCCGACCGTGAGCGCGTCAACCGGAGCGGCATCCACGTCGACTTCATGATCGGCGGCAACGAGGTCGACGTCGACGGGATCACGCGCGACGGCGACCGCGTGCCCGTCCTGCGCGGCGGCTCCTGGCAGCTCTAGCTCCGGCCGCGGCAGCCGACGCTCCTGCCGCCACTGTGGACGAATCGCCACACAATCGGCACACCTCGTGACGCTTCCGTGACGGGGTCTGACCCCTCGCACGGTGGCCGAACGGCTCTGTCAAGCCGTTCCCGGGGCCGTCCGGGGGTCAGACCCCGGATTCTCGACGGAAGCGCACGCGGCTACGGCAGGCGCCAGAACTCGCCGGTGAGCCCCACGCCCGCCAGGATCGCCTGGTTCTGCTCCCGCGTGTGCGGCCGCCACGTCGGCTCGAGGCGGTCGCCCCACCACGCCTGCGCGAGCTCGGCGAGCGTGGCGACCGTGACGATCGCACCCGCCTCGCGGCCGGCGAGCCAGCGTTCCACGTGCCCCTCCGACCGGAAGAGGTTCATCGTCCCTCAGGTGAAGACGATGTCGTCCCACCAGCGCGCGGCCGGCACGAGGCAGTGGAAGACGAGGCTCTCGTCGTCGGGGCGCCCGTCGCGCACCTCGACCGCGAGGGCCTCGCCGCAGTCGGGGCAGGAGCTCTCGACGCGGCCGTCGACGTGCAGCGCGGCGCAGATCCCGAACGCGTCCCACGCACAGTTGGCCCACCACGACCGCCCCGCCGCCCGGACGCGGTGCCGCGTCGGCACGGCCGAGAACGGGTTGGCCATGCGCAACTCGCCGGAGTCGTCGAGCACGAGCGCGTGCGCCTCGTGCAGCCGCCGCCAGCCCGCGCGTACGGCAGCCGGCTCGCCCCGCACCCGCTCCGCCGTCTCGGCGGAGGACGGCGCGCGACCCAGCTCGACGAACGTCGCGTAGGTCGCGTTCCGCAGTTCGACGTCGGCGGCGTCCACCACGCCTACACGGGCGGCTGGGGGTCGTACTGGATGTAGCGGCGCACCTCGCGAGCCCGCTCGACCGAGTGGAGCCGCGCGACGAGGTGGAGCGCCATGTCGATGCCGGCCGAGACGCCGGCCGCGGTCACGATCTCGCCGCTGTCGACGAAGCGGTCGTCGGGTCGCACGTCGATCGTCGGGTCGAGCTCGGCAAGCGTGTCGAGCCTCCCCCACCACGTGGTCGCCGGCCGGTCGCGCAGCAGCCCCGCGGCGGCGTAGACGAGCGAGCCCGTGCAGACGCTCGTCATCAGCGCGCCCCCGGCCCGCAGGGCGCGGATCCGCTCCAGCGTGGTGGCGTCGTCGCGCTGCGCCAGGGTGCCGCTGCCGCCGGGCCAGACGACGAGGTCCGGCGCGGGCGCCGTCTCCCACGTGTGGTCGGCGAGCACGCGGAGCCCCTTCGCGCAGCGCACCTCGCTCGCGTCGGCGACGGTGTAGATCTCGACCCCGTCGTCGGGCCAGCCCTGCGCCCACGCGGCGAGCACCTCCCACGGCCCGGCCCAGTCGAGCTCCTCCGCACCGTCGAAGAGCACGACCGCGATCCGCATGCGTCGACCTTACGCCGTCTTGCCCACCGCGACCGAGTGGAGCCGCTCACGGATCTCGGCCGCGCTCTCGCCGAGGTCGTCGAGCCGCGGCAGCGCCGCGGCGCTCTCGAGCCCGAAGACCCGCTCGAAGAGCGAGGTGGTGCGGTAGCGGACGGCACCGCCCGGCGCGTCCTCCCGTCCTGCCTCGGCGATGAGGCCACGGTCGAGCAGGCCTGCGACGGCCGAATCCGCGGCCACGCCCCGAATCCGTGCGATCTCCGGCCGGCTGCACGGCCCCAGGTAGGCGACGATCGCGAGCGTCTCGAGCGCCGCCTGCGAGAGCCCCCGCTCGACGGGACGCTCGAAGAGTCGCGCACACGCGTCCGCCGCCTCACGGGCGCCGCGGAAGGCGTACCCGCCGGCCACCTGCTCGAGCACGATGCCGCTGCGGCCCTCGCGGTAGCGGTCGGCGAGCAGGCCGAGCGCCGTCTCGATCCGCTCGGCGTCGTCGTCTGCGGCCTCCGCGAGGTCCTCGACCGAGAGGGGCGACGAGGCGACCACGAGCAGCGCCTCCAACGTGCGTGCGAGCTGGTCGACGGGGTTGGCGGTGATCAGGCGGAGCGGACGATCCATGCGTCGTTCCTTTCGTTTCGGCTTGCGCCTTCCTGCACCGTCTCCGCGCGTTCCTGGGGCGTCGCTGACGGTGTGGAGGGCGGCGGGACAGTATGGGAATACGGACTGCCGCCCGGAGCGCCGTCAGCGGCGTCAGGCTGCGGCGGAGCCGGGCTCCGCCCGGCGGGAGCCGCTGCCGGCCAGGGGCGCGCGTGGGGACGGGAAATCCTGATGGGGGCGAAGGGCGCCGCCTGGTCGAGCGAGATCTCGCCCGTCTTGCGCAGCTCGAGCAGTGCGAGGAAGGCGACGGCCTGGTCGATGCGCGAGAGCGCCCCGACCTCGTCGTCGAAGCTGAAGCGACGGCGCCGCCGCAGGACGGCGCGGAAGCGCTCGAGGAACTGCGAGACGGGTGGGAAGCGCAGCGACATGTGGTCGAGCGAGACCTCGGGCGGCGGCTCGGCGAGCGCACGCAGCGCGGCCGCCAGCCGCTCCGGATCCTGCGGTGCGAGCCGGCGCTCCGGCTCCGGCGCGAGCGGCGCCGGCCCGACGCGGAACCAGCGGTCGCGCTCCCCCGCCAGCCGCTCCGACAGCCACGCCGCCGCCTCCTTCATGCGCCGATACTCGGCGAGCCGGCGCGCCAGCTCCTCGGCCGCCTCCTCCGGCTCGAGCTCGGCGAGCTCCGCCTCCTCGTCGGGGAAGAGCGCGCGCGCCTTCAGCTCGAGCAGCGCGGCCACCAGGACGAGGAACTCGCCGCAGAGCTCGAGGTCGAGCTGCTCCCGTCGCCCCTCCTGAACGTCGCGCGCGAGCCGCTCCACGAACGCCACGACGATCCCGGCCACGTCGACGTCCGCCGGCTCCAGCTCCTCCTTGAGCACGAGCGTCAGCAGCAGGTCGAAGGGGCCTTCGAACGCCTCGAGGTCCAGCTCGAGCTCGCGGACGGCGGTCACGCCGCTGAAAGCTAGCGGCGGGGTCGGACGCGCCCGCGCGGGACGGCCATCGCGGGCGGCGGCTCCGCCTTCGGCTGGCGCAGGCGCCGGCGGCGGCCGCGGCCGTGGAAGAACTGCCACCAGATGAAGAAGGCGACGGCCGACACGAAGAAGGCGAGCGACACCCAGGCGTTCACGCGCATGCCGGCGAGCTCGCGCGCGGGATCGACGCGCAGCTGCTCGAGGAAGAAGCGGAACGCCGAGTAGAACGCGACATAGAGGGCGAAGAGGGCCGGCGGGCGGAAGCGGAAGCGCCGGTCGAGCAGCAGCAGCACGCCCGCCGCCGCCAGGTTCCAGAGCGCCTCGTAGAGGAACGTCGGATGGAAGGTCTCCTCGAGCACGTACTCGTCGGGGCGCCGCAGCGGGTCGATCTCCAGGCCCCACGGCAGGTCGGTCGGCTCGCCGAAGAGCTCCTGGTTCCACCAGTTGCCGATCCGGCCGATCGCCTGGGCGACGAGCAGGCCGGGCGCGGCGGCGTCGAGCAGTGCGAGCGCGCTCGCGCCGGAGCGGTGCGCGACGATCGAGCCGACGATCGCCCCCAGCGCGATGCCGCCCCAGATCCCGAGCCCGCCCTCCCACACGGCGACGGGGCCCCACCACTCGTCGGGCAGCTCGTCCCAGCTCGTGGCGATGTGGTAGAGCCGCGCGCCGACGATCCCGGCGCCGACGCCCCACACGGCGACACGGAAGATCAGGTCCCAGTCGCCGCCGCGGCGCGTCCAGCGGACACCGGTGATCCAGATGCACGCCGCGATGCCCGCGAGGAGCGTCAGGCCGTACATGTGGATCGTCAGGGGGCCGAGGTCGAGCGTGCCCGAGGAGGGGGAGGGAATCGAGGCGAGGAAGGGCAAGGCCCGCAGATTCTGCCCACGCGCGGCGGATGCCGCCGCCGCTACCTAGAGGAGGATCTGCAGCGCGAGCTCGGGGTCGCAGCCCGCGCGGAGGAGCGCGATGGCGTCGTGCAGGTCGACGTCGAAGCGGGCGGCGAGCATCGAGGCGGCCGCCGGCTGGAAGCCCGCCCGCTCGAGCTCACCGGCGCGCCAGCGCTGGATCCGCTCCTGTTCCGTCTCCTGTGTCAGCTCCGCCGCAGCCATCTCAACGTCTCCTGGTCTCGTTGTACACGCTCTTCGTCTGATCTAACGATCTCGATGCCCCCTTTTGGAGTGATTGCGATGAAGCCTCTGTAAATGGTTTGTCAGGAGCCGCGGGGTGCGGGCACGCGGCTGAGGCGCAGCTCGTGCGAGCCATCTGCGCGTGCGACCTCATAGTAGAGCCACCAGTCGCCGTCCAGCTCGAGACCGTCGAGGTAGCGCAGCGAGCCGGTCGCGTGCGGCGCGGCGAGCCAGGGCGCGTCGACGCTGAGACGCTCCCAGCTGCGCAGGTCGTCCGAGCGGGCGAGGCCGAGCCGCTCCTCGGTGTCCTCGGCCGCGCTCGCGGCGCCGTCGTAGAAGCCGAGCCAGCCGGAGCCGGCCCGGAGGATCCCCGAGAGCCGGGCCTGGTGGCGGTCCCAGCCCGGGCCGACACCGAGTGCCTGGCCGAGCCAGCGGTAGCGGAGACCGTCGTCGCTGCTCGCGAGTGACGTCGGTGCCGGGCCCGCCGCCGTGAGGAACGTGCTGACGAACATCAGGTAGCCGCGGCCGTCGCGGACGACGTACGGGTCCTTCACCGCCTCCGTCCCGGTCGCGGCCGGCGTCAGCACCGTCCGCGCGGCGGCCGGGTCGAACGCGTCCGGCGCGGCGGCCTCGAGCACGTCGATGCGCCAGCGTCCGTCCGCGGGATGCTCGTAGCTCACGTAGAGCAGGTAGCGGCCGTCGTCGGCGCGCTGGAGGTTGAAGCGCTCGAGCGACGTCGAGGCGAAGGCGTCCTTCGTCACGGTCCAGAGGTCGGTGAAGCGGACGCCGTCGCGGCTCTCGGCGATCCGGCACTCGTGGCCGCGGTCCGGGGGCGGCCCGCCGCGCGGGCGCCGCTTCCGGTACGTGAGCAGGATCGACTCGCGCACCGCGTCGTAGACGACGCTCGGGCAGCCGACCCAGTTCCCAGGCCTCGGCGCGTCGGGCGCGAGGACGGTGACGCCCTCCTCCGGGTCGAACGGCTCG
The DNA here is from genome assembly GCA_036276675.1 of Gaiellaceae bacterium. GTDB lineage: Bacteria > Actinomycetota > Thermoleophilia > Gaiellales > Gaiellaceae > Gaiellasilicea. Next base: position 5,533 of record DASUOK010000094.1, read on the forward strand.
AGCACGCCCGGAGTATCGG
>DASUOK010000095.1:0-7898 GCA_036276675.1 Gaiellaceae bacterium
GATCGCGCACATGCATCTGTCCTGGCTCGACCCGCACAAGATGCGGAAGATGACGGTCGTCGGCAAGGAGAAGATGGTGGTCTTCGACGACATGGAGCTCGAGCGCAAGGTGACGGTGTACGAGAAGGGGCCGTGGAAGCGCGCCGAGTCCTACGGCGAGTGGCAGACGCGCACGGGCGACATCCACATCCCGAAGGTGGACTCGGCCGAGCCGCTCCGGCTCGAGTGCCAGGCGTTCCTCGACCTCGTGCGCGGTGAGGGCGACCGGCGGCGCGTCGCCGAGGACGGCGCACGCGTCGTGCGTGCGCTCGACCGCCTGACCGATTCACTCAAACCGGAGGCGCCGCGTGGCTGAGGTGCACCCGACCGCGGTCGTCTACGACGGGACCGTCCTGGGCGAAGGCGTGAAGGTGCTCGAGGGGGCCGTCGTCGGCAAGCAGCCGACCCTGTCGCCGCGCTCGACCGCGAAGCGCGAGCCGCTCTCACCGGCAGTGCTCGGCGACGGCACGATCGTCTCGACGGGTGCGATCGTGTTCGCCGGCACGACGGTCGGCGCCCGCGCCATCCTCGGCGACCAGTCGTGCGTCCGCGAGCGCGTGACGATCGGCGACGACGTCGTCGTCGGCCGCGGCTCGCTCGTCGAGAACGACACCACGATCGGCGCGCGCACGAAGATCCAGGCCGACGCGTACGTGACCGCGTACTCGACGCTCGAGGAGGACGTGTTCGTGGCGCCGTGCGTCGTGACGACGAACGACGACTACATGGGCCGGACGGAGAAGCGGCTGGCGCTGATGAAGGGCCCGACGATCCGTCGCGGCGCGCGCATCGGCGGCGGTGCGGTCCTCTGCCCCGGCGTCGAGGTCGGCGAGGAGGCGTTCGTCGGCGCCGGTGCGGTCGTGACGAAGGACGTCGAGGCGCGGACGCTCGTGGTGGGGAACCCGGCACGCGTCCTGCGCGACGTCCCGGACGAGGAGCTCCTGGGGAACGCCTAGCCGGCTCGTCTCAGGCCTTGACGACCGTGAGGCTGTAGCGGCCGGCGCCGCGCGAGCCCAGCTTCACCTGCACGAAGTACCAGCCGGCCCGCTCGGCGCGGTAGGAGAGCCAGTCGCGCGGGCCGGGTCGCGCGGACTGGCGCGCGCGCCGCGTCAGGGAGCGGAGGTCGTCGACGCGCCGCGTGCCGGGACGCCAGAGGACGAGGTTCGTGTCCGATCCCCGGGGGCCGCGGACGCTGACGTAGACCGGCTGCCCCCGCCGGAGCTTGATCGCGTACACGTCGTTCTGGTCGTCCCAGAAGTCGAGGGTCGCCGTGAGGCGGCGCGTCTGGCCCCAGAGCCGAACGGCCTGCGCACCGGCGTCGTCGTTCGGCTCGAGCCGGTCGCGCGGCGGCAGCGGCCCGGCGAGCGCCCGGAGCGCCGCCGTCACGTCGAGCCGGCCCCAGCCCGTCAGCTCGTCGCGCTGGAGCGGGCAGCGCTTGCAGCCGGTGGCGGCGTTCACGTCCACGGCCGCGCGCGTGAGGAGAAAGGTCACCTGCTCCGCGGTCAACCTCGGGCGCACGGCGAGCAGCGTCGCGGCCGCTGCGCTCACCTGCGGCGCCGCGAACGAGGTGCCCTCGGCGCGGCGCCACTCGTCCGACCCGCAGCTCGAGTACCCCTGCTCGGGGCACTCGCGGAACGGCGCGGTCAGCGAGCGCGGGAAGGTCGAGAGCAGGCCCTGGCCGGGAGCGGCGATGTCGTTGTAGATGCGGTCGCGGTTCGAGAAGGCCGGCGAGCTGCCGTCACGGGCGATCGCGCTGACGCCGAGGACGTGCGGCAGCGCCGCGGGGTAGGTTGCGTACGGCCAGGGCTGCCGCGGCGAGGCATCGCCGTTGCCGACGGCGGCCACGACGACGACGCCGCGACGCTTCGCGTAGCCGATCGCCGCCGCCTCGAGCGGCGAGAACGTGTCGTTCGCCGCGTCGCGCGGGTCGCGCACGCCGCCGAGGCTCATGTTGATCACCTGCGCGCCCTGGTCGACCGCCCAGCGGATCGCCCTGGCCTCTGCCGCGATGTCGATCGTGCCGTCGGCGTCCACGACCTTCGCCACGATCAGGTCGGCAGACGGCGCCATGCCCGCGATCCCCAGCTGGTTGTCGACGGCCGCCGCGATCAGGCCGGCGACGAACGTGCCGTGACCCTGCTGGTCCTGGAGCGCGGAGCCGCCGACGAAGCTGCGGTTGGCGACGATCCGGTCCTCGAGCTCGGGGTGGCCGCCGTCGATGCCCGAGTCGATCACCGCCACGCGCACGCGCAGGAGGCTCGGTGCGGTCGGCCAGAAGTCGAAGGCGCGGTTCGTCGCGAGGTGCCACTGCTTCGGCACGTAGGGGTCGTTGGGCACCCACGCGAGCCGGCGCGAGCGCAGCCGCTCGACGTAGGTCGCACCCGGCAGGTCGCGCAGCCGCGGCGCCGTCTCACGCTCGACCACGAGCGCGGGCAGGGGGGCCAGGCTCGCGGCGCGACCGCCGAGGGCCCGCTCGAGTCGCGGCAGGTCCTCGACGGTACGGGCCCCGACGGCATACCGCGCCCCCGCCGCCGCCTGCGGGAGAGCCAGCAGGGCGAGCAGGGCCACGAGCAGCGCGCGCACGGTCAGCCCACGTCGACGGTGGCGCTCAGGCCCTGGACGAAGCCGCCCGCGGGCGCCACGCGGGCGCGATAGGCGCCGGGGTCGAGCGGCAGCTCGGCCGCGTAGGCGCCGGCCGCGGTGACCGCCGCCTGCCCGACGGTGACCCAATGGACGCCCTGCAGGCGCTGCACCTGGACGACCGCGCCCTCGCGGGCCGGCGCGACGCTGCCGGCGATCCCGAGCGGCGTCCGCGTGGCCTTGACGCGCGGCGCCACCGGCACCGCGAGGACGGAGCCGCGCAGCGCCCCGACCGAGAGCCGGAACGCCGTCGGCTCCGTCACCTTGACCTTCACCGCGAAGGTGCCGCCGGCCGGCTGCGCGCGCGCCTCCGACCAGCTCCGGCCGCTGCGCCGCAGGAGCCGCACGTCCCTGGCGCCGCGTGCGTCGGCCCGAACGGTGACCGTGCCGCCGTAGAGCACCGGCCCACCCGGCCGTGACAGCGAGAGCGGGGTGAAGCGCGTGATCCAGGTCGAGCGAAGCCCGAGGCCCGAGCGGAGCTGGCCGCCGGTGACGGTCCGCGCGTCCATCGTCGTCGTGACGATCGCCGAGCCGACCCGCCCCGAGGGCGCCTTCGCCAGCCGGATCCCCGTCACGGGCGTCCCCAGCTTCAGCCCCTTGCGCGCGACGACGTCCGTGACGGCGACCGGCCCCCAGCTGTGCACGGGGGAGCTCGCGCTGTGCGGATCGTCCACGGGGACGAGGTACGGCACGGAGGTGCCGAAGGCCTCCTCGGCCGACGCCGTGCGGCCGCCCGAGGTCGAGTGGAAGAGCGTGTTCGCGACCTTGCCGCCGTAGGTGACGACCTCACCGGCGGTCGCCGCGATCGCCGCCGTCGCGCGCGGATCCTCGGCCTCGAGGCCGCCGTAGACCTGGCTGCGCACGTCGGCGTAGAGGTCGAAGCTCTTCCCGGAAACCCGGTGCGCGAGCGCGTACGAGCGGGCCGCGACGGCCTGCGCCTTCAGCGCCTCGGGGTGCCAGGCCGCGGGCATCTCGTCCGGCACGACGCCGGCGAGGTACTGCTCGAGCCCGACGTCGTTGACCGCGTTCAGCTTCGTGCCGGTGACGGAGACCTCGATCCGGCCGCGGTAGGCCGCGCCGACCTCGAGCGGTGCCTTGCCCGGGAGGAAGACGAGCGGCCCCTCGAGCCGGCGGCGGCCGCCCGGCAGGTCGAGCTCGAGCCCGCGGCCGAGCTTGACGGCGCGCGCCGGCAGCGCGTGCGTCTCCCCCGACGCGTCCCGCACGCGGAACGGCTCCTTCGAGGACACCGTCACGGTCTTCCTCGCCTCGGCGACCAGCACGCGCACGCGCGCGACCGGCGCCTGCGAGAGCTCCGTGCCACTGTAGTAGTGGGCGAGGATCTCCGCGTAGGTGCGCCCCTCGCCGGCGAGCCCGAGCGCCCCGTACTGGCTCAGGCCGACGCCGTGCCCCCAGCCGCGGCCGCTGAAGACGAAGGTCGTGGCGGTGACCGGCCGCGGCTTGAGCTTCGGCTGCGCCTGCGCCGTCGCGTCGGGGCGCGCCTCGGCCGCCCCGGCGAGGGCGACCGAACCACCGATGAGAGCGAGCAGCATCCGCAACATGGTCGAGACCCCGCGAGCTGAGGCTAGCGAATGGCTCTCGGCACCCCCGGCTTCTTAACCGAAAGTTGACCCGCACCCGGACGGCGCGTTTCCAGGGTAGGCGGCACGGGCACCCGGTCACCGGTGCAGCCCGAACACGTCCTCCCGCCTCGCTACCGCCAGCCGGAGCGCGTCGCGCGCGGCGGCATGGGCGTGATCTACCGCGCCGAGGACACGGTGCTCGAGCGCGTCGTCGCCATCAAGGTCCTCGCCGACCCGTACGCGGACGACGAGGCGATCCGGCGGCGCTTCACGCACGAGGCGCTCGCCGCAGCCCGCCTCTCGAACCAGCCCGGCACGACCACGATCTTCGACGTCGGCGAGCACGAGGGGCGGCCGTACATCGTGATGGAGTACCTGCCGGGCGGGTCGCTGGCCGACCGTCTCGCCGCCGAGGGCGCGCAGCCACCGGGCCGCGCGCTCGCGTGGCTCGCCCAGGCGGCCGGCGCGCTCGACGCCGCCCACGCCGCCGGCGTCGTGCACCGGGACGTGAAGCCCGCGAACCTCCTGCTGGACGATCACGGCACCGTGCATGTGGCCGACTTCGGCGTCGCGAGCGCCGTCGGCCTCGACTCCTTCACCGCGGCGGGCACGATCGTCGGCACGGCCGGCTACCTCTCGCCCGAGCAGGCCCGCGGCGACCGCGTCACGCCCGCGAGCGACCGCTACGCACTCGCGGTGGTTGCCTTCGAGCTGCTGACGGGCGCACGGCCCTTCGAGCGCGACTCCACGACGGCGGAGGCAGCGGCGCACGTGAGCGCGCCGGTACCGGCGGCTTCGCTCGTGAACCCGGATCTCCCGCCGGAGCTCGACGACGTCCTCGCCCGCGGGCTCGCGAAGAGGCCGGAGGACCGGTACGACTCGTGCTCCGAGCTCGTCGCCGATCTCAGGGGCGCCTTCGACGCCGCCGCAGGGCACACGGCCGTCCACCGCGGCACCGCCGTCGCGCCTCCCCCGCCGCCGCCGCGCCGCCGCGCGCCCGTCGGCCTCGCCGTGGCCGGCGCGCTCCTGCTCGCGCTCGCCGGCGCGGCGCTCGCGCTCGCCTTCCTCGACGGTGACGAAGACGGGCAGGAGGCACAGCCGACCGCGGCCCGGAGCACGACGCCCCGGACGGTGCGCGAGACGGTCACGCTCGAGGGAACGACCGTCGTCGAGACGGTCGTGACGACGGCGCCCGCCGAGGAGGAGCCGCCGCCGCCAGCGACGACCGAGGAAGCACCGCCGCCCGACGACACGCGCTCACCGGCCGAGCTGAACGACGAGGGCTTCGCGCTGATGCAGGCGGAGGACTACGAGGCCGCGCTGCCGCTGCTCGAGCAGGCGGTCGCCGGCTCGTCAGGCAGCGGCGAGCTCGTCGAGGCGTACGCGTCGTACAACCTCGCCTTCACGCGGCGCGCGCTCGGCCGCTGCGACGGCATCCTCGAGCTCCTCGCGCGCTCGGAGGAGATCCAGGGGACGCGCGGCGAGATCCAGCGGCTCCGCAACGAGACCGAGCGCAGCTGCGGCGGTGACGGGGACGGCGACGACTAGCCGGAGAGCCGCGCCGCGTACTGCCGCTCGTAGTAGGCGCGGTACTCGCCGGACTTGAGCGGCTCCCACCAGCTGCGGTTCTCGACGTACCAGGCGACCGTGTCCGCGATGCCCTCGTCGAAGGGCTTCCGGGGGGCCCAGCCGAGCGTCCGGAGCTTGGTCGTGTCCAGCGAGTAGCGCCGATCGTGCCCGGCGCGGTCCTCGACGTGACGGATCAGGGACTCGTCCGCACCTGTCAGCCGGAGGATGTGGCCGACGACCTCGACGTTCTCGCGCTCGTCGTCGCCGCCGACGTTGTAGACCTCGCCCGGAGCGCCCTCCCGGAGCACGGTCTCGATGCCGGCGCAGTGATCCTCGACCCAGAGCCAGTCGCGGATCTGCCTGCCGTCGCCGTAGATCGGCAGCGGGGCTCCCTCGAGCGCGTTGGTCGTCATCAGCGGGATCAGCTTCTCCGGGTACTGGTTCGGCCCGTAGGTGTTCGAGCCGCGCGTGATCGACGCGTTCACGCCGAACGTGCGCGCATAGGCGGGGATGTGGAGGTCCCCGGCCGCCTTGGCCACGCTGTAGGGGCTCGACGGCGCCATCGGGTCGGTCTCGGTCGCAGAGCCGCCGCCGGCGAGATCGCCGTAGACCTCGTCGGTCGAGACCTGCACGAGCCGCGCCCCGGTGCGGCGCACCTCCTCCAGCAGCACCTGGGTGCCGAAGAACTCCGTCCGGCCGAAGTCCGTCGCGCCGAGGATCGACCGGTCGACGTGCGTCTCGGCGGCGAAGTTGACGATCGCGTCGCAGCCGGCGGCCGCGGCGGCGACGGTCTGCGGGTCGCAGATGTCGCCCTCGACGAGCTCGATCCCGGTTCCCTCCAGGTTGGCGGGATTCCCGGAGTACGTGAGCTTGTCGAGCACACGGACCTCGTCGCCCGCAGCCAGGAGCCGCTTCGCGAAATGGGAGCCGATGAACCCGGCGCCGCCGGTGACCAGGACGCGCATCGCGCGACAGCGTACCGTGCGCTCAGTTGCGGAGCAGGAGCGGGACCCCGAGCAGCCGCGCGAGCCCCTCGCCCCCCTGGCGCATGACGACGTCGTGGCTCCAGTGGAAGACCGGCCGGCCGACGGGCGCGACCGCGTTCATCCAGCGCAGCGTGGTCTCGACCTCCCACTCGTACGTGACCGCGGTCGCCCCGTCGCCCTCCCAGAGCCGCCAGCGGCCGGTGCCGCGCAGGTTGCCGTCCGCGTCGCCCTCGAGCAGGTGCGGCGCCCGCACGCGCGTCGTCCGCATCCGGAACTCGATGTCGTACGGCAGCCGGCTGCGCCAGACGTAGCGGTGCAGGGAGCCGACACCGTCGCCGTTCCCGCCCTCCAGCTGCTCCGCCACCTTGACGCCGCGCCACCACGACGGCCACCGCTCCGTGTCGTGGATCGCCGTCCAGACGTCCGCGACGGGAGCCGCCAGGGCCCACGTGGTGAGGAAGGAGTAGCGCGCCATCCCACGATTCTCGCCGCGGGAGCGACGCCGCCGAGGCTAGAAGCGCCTCAGCGCCGCGCGCGCGAGGAGCACGAGCGCGACCGCGATCGCGGCCGCGACCACGAGCGCCCACAGCGCGACCTCGAGTGCCGTGCCGAGACCGAACAGGACCGCGATCACGAGCAGGATGACGAGGAACAGGAGCACGGGGACGGCGTACCCACGGTGGCGGAATCTATGCGAGCCGAGCGAGGCACTCCGCGAGCCCCTCGCGCCAGTGCGGCAACCGCGGCGCGCCCTTCTCGCTGCGCAGCACCGAGTACGCGGGGCGCGGCGCGGGCCGTCCGAGCTCGGCCGTCGAGATCCGTCGCACGCGGCAGCGCAGCCCTTCCTCGGCGAAGATCGCCTCTGCGAAGTCGGCCCACGTGCAGTCGCCGTCGGCGGCGACGTGCCAGATGCCGTACGGAAGCTCGAGCACCTCGCGCGTCGCCGCGGCCAGGTGGCCGACGAAGGTGGGCGAGCCGCGCTGGTCGTCGACGACGGCGACCTCGTCGCGTTCCGTCCCGAGGCGCAGCATCGTGCGCACGAAGTTGTGCCCCCTCGGAGCGAAGAGCCAGGAGCTGCGGACGA
>DASUOK010000096.1:0-39891 GCA_036276675.1 Gaiellaceae bacterium
CACGCGCTTCCAGGCCTCGATCACGCCGGCTCCTCCGCGCGCCGGTGGGCGGCCGTGAGGGCGGCGAGGCCGAAGAGCGCCCACGTCGTGGGGTCCTCGAAGAGCGCGTTGTAGAAGAGGCTGTGCACGGCGATCGCGCCAAGCGTAAGCCCCGCGACGAGCGCGGTGCGGCCCGCATCGCTCCGGTGCGCGCCGAGGAGGGTGGCACCGAGCGCGACGACGCCGAGCCAGAGGAGTAGTGCGAGCCCGGGCAGACCCGTCTCCGCGGCGACCGTGACCGGGGTGGTGTGCGACGCCGCCTTCTGCGGATCGCGCCCGGCCAGGCCGGTGCGGTCGGCGTAGGCGCGCTGGAAGCTGCCGACGCCGACGCCGAGGAGCGGGTGGTCGCCGGCGATCCGGATCCCGTTCGCGACGAGCCCGGCGCGGCTGCTCGTCGCCTTGTCCAGGCCTGCACGGGACTCGTCCAGCAGCTTCGTCCGCACCTGCGGCGTCGCGAAGCCGACCGAGAGCACGAGCACGGCGAGGGCGCCGAGCGCCGCGGCCGCGCGCCAGCGCCAGACCACCGTCGCGGCCACGAGCACGCCGGCGACGAGGGCGGCGAAGCTCGATTGCGAGAACGAGAGCAGCAGACCGAGCCAGAGGGCCACGACGAGCGCGAAGGCGGCTCCGAGCAGCCGCCCGCGGAGGCCGAGCAGGACCAGCGTGAGCACGGCGAGGATCGCGACGACCAGGTAGCGGCCGTAGATCGAGGGGTCCCAGAAGACCGAGTTGACGCGGAAGAACGGCGCGTAGGCGTTGCCGACGATCACGGTCGGGTTCCAGAAGACGTCGCGCGTCACCCACTGGTAGCCGCCGACGGCGGCGAAGGCGAGCGCGGTGGCGAGCAACACGCCGTACGTCCAGACGAGCGGCCGGCGCGACCAGGGCAGCCGCGCGAAGCCGACCGCGAGCAGCCCGAAGGGGAGCACGAAGGCGAGCAGGAAGATCGCCCCGCGGCGAAGGTCGTCCGTCCACACGAGCGAGAGGCCGGTCCAGCCGACGACGGCGGCGAGCGGCAGCGCGATCACGCCGAGCTCACGGGAGCGATCGTCACCGCGCGCGAGCTGCCAGCCGACCGAGAGCGCGAGCGCGGCCACGACGAGGTAGAGCGGCAGCAGCAGGTTGGCCTCCTCGTCGCCGATCGAGACGGGGATGCGCAGCGGGACGCACGCGAGGGTCGCGAACGCGAGCGCCCACGGCCAGCGGAGCAGCGCCCAGCCACCGGCGGCCGCGACGAACAGACCCCCGACGGCGGCGAGCCCCAGGAGCGCGAGCTTGCCGTCGGGCGCGAGGTACGCCGCCAGGGCCGCGGTGGCGGACGCCCACGCGACGAGCCCGGCGAGGCGCAGGTCGCGGCGCGTCGCGAGCAGGAGGAGGACGAGCCCCGCGCAGCCGACGGGCCCGGCGATCTGCGCCAGCTCGCTCACGGGCGCTCCCGCACGTACACCGCCGCGCGGGCCGAATGCCCGCGCGCGGAGACGACGAGCGTGAAGCGGCCCTTCTGGAGCGGCGCGCGCAGCCGGAGCGTCCCCGGCGCCGCGGTGCCGCTGCGGCTGCCGAGCCGCCAGCGCACCGTGCGCGCGTCCGCAGAGACGCGGATCGCGAAGCGGCCGCCCGCGGCGACGTCCACGCGCGGGCGGCCGAGCGCGACGTAGCGGATGCGCAAAGGCACCAGCTCCGTCGGCTCGCTGACGTTGCCGGCGGGGTCGCGCGCGGAGAGGGCGAGCTGGTAGGTCCCGGCGGGCAGGCCGCGACCCTCCACCCGGCCCGACCACCGGAGCCGGCTCTCGGCGCGCGCGTACCTCGTCTGCACGCGCCGCTCCCCGTCGACGAAGAGGAGCGCACGGGCGTCCTCGCTGAAGCGGTACCGCACCGTGACGGAGTCGGCGCGGCCGTCGCCGTCGGGCGAGATCACCCGCGGCGCCACCTGCACCTCCCCGACGACGGGCGGGGTGACGTCGATCCGGATCGGGTTGGGCAGCGTGATCGTCTGGCGCTCGCGGCGCAGGTGGACCCGCGGGCGATACTCGCCCTCGCTCAGCACGCGACCGTCGTCGTCGCGGCCGTCCCACGTGAACGAGACCAGCCCTGCGGGGTGGGCGTCGCCCCGCGCGACCGTGGCGACGACCCTGCCGCGCCCGTCCACGACGGCGACGTCGAGCACGTCGGGCTCGCGCAGCCGGAAGCCGATGGTCGCGGCGGCGGTCTCGCAGTCGCAGACCGGAGAGAAGACCTTCGCGACGTCGATCGGCCCGGTGATCGGGCTCGGCTCCAGCTTCAGGCCCTCGGTGAGGGCGAACGCGGCCGTGGTCGCCGCCAGCAGGGCGACGACGAGCACCGTCGAAGCGAATCTGGCCACGTGAGCGGCCATTCTACGCCGGACGCTGCCTCTACGACCCCCGCTGACTCGGTCAGCATGATCTGTAGAATCGACGCATGGCGCGACAGCGCAGCGCCGACCTCTTCCCCTCCGACCGGCCGCTGCCCGCAAGCCAGATGATCGGCCGTGCAAGCGATGTCGCCCACGTGGCCACCTCGCTCGCCGGCGGTGCGAGCCTCGTCGTCGCCGGGCCGCGACGGACCGGCAAGACGAGCGTGTGCGAGGCCGCTCTCCTCCGCGCGGAGGCCGAGGGGCTCTACACCGTTGCGGTCGACCTCTTCCGCATCCCGACCGCCGCGCAGCTCGCGGAGGCGCTCGTCGCGCAGACGATCGCCAACCGCCCGCCGCTGAAGCGGCTCGTGCACGCGGCGCGGCGTGCAGGCCGCCTCGCCGGTGAGGTCGGGGAGGTGGCGCTGACGCTGCGCGCCAAGGACGAGCTCGGCGAGGAGCTCGAGATCGCCTTCCGCCCCGGAATCGCCGACCGCGACCCGGCGCGCTACCTGGAGTACGCGCTCGAGCTGCCGAACCGGATCGCGCAGGCCGACGAGCGCCACGCGATCGTCTTCTTCGACGAGTTCCAGGAGGTCGCCAACCCCAGGCGTCCGTACGGCGACCCCGACGAGATCACGAAGAAGATGCGGGCGATCTTCCAGCGCTCCGACGAGTGCAGCTTCCTCTTCGCCGGCAGCGTCGAGCACCTGCTGCGCGACCTCTTCGCCCCCGGCGAGCGCGCCTTCAGCCAGTTCGGCAGCTTCTACGAGCTGCAGCCGATCGCGGTGGACGCGTGGCTGGAGGGGCTGTCGGAACGATTCGCGGCCGACGGCTGCACGGTGCGGGCGGGAGCCCTCGAGCGGATCGTCGAGCTGGGCGAGGCGCACCCGCGCGCGACGATGCTGATCGCCCAGCGCACCCATCTCACCTCCGTGATGCTCGGCACGCGCACCATCGACCTCACGCTCGTGCAGCAGGGCTACGACGCGGCGCTCGAGGGCGACCGCCCGGTCCACGAGCAGTCGGTGGAGCACATCCGCCAGCTGCACCGGCTGGCGCTCGTCGTCGCACGCCGCATCGCCGCCGGCGAGGCGCCGCACGCCGGCCTCAACTCGAGCGAGAGCTACCGCTCGGTGAAGGCGCTGCACGACGCCGGCTTCATCGACAATGCGGGGCCGCGTCGCTGGAAGATCGTCAACCCTCTCCTCGGCCGCTACCTGCGCGAGCTGGAGCCGTTCGGACCGCTCTGACACCGGCGGCCAGGAGCAGCAGCCCGCACGCGGCGAGCACGACGATGATCACGATCTCGGCGCCAGGCACCTCGGCGAGCTTCAGCCCGGCGAGCGTGAGCGTCAGCGCGAGGCCGAGCCGGAGCACGCGCTCGGGCAGCTTCACCGACACCTGACTCCCCAGCAGCACGCCCGGGATGGAGCCGACGAGCAGCGAGCCCATCGCCGCGATGTCGACGTTGCCCGCGGCCAGGTGGCCCGCGCCGGCGACCCAGAGCAGTGCGGCCGCGTGGAAGATGTCCGTTCCCACCACCTTCGAGGCGGTCAGCGGGAAGACGAGCAGCATCACCAGGCCGAAGAACGTGCCGCTGCCGACGGAGGTGAGCCCCACGATGAAGCCGCCGATCGCCCCGGTGGCGAGCGCGATCTGCTTGTCGCGCCGCCGGAGCAGGAACGGTGCGTCGCTCTTCGCGCGACCGGCGATGAAGGTCTTGAGGCCGAACCCGACGCCGCCCAGGATCAGCGCGATCCCGAGGATGATCCCCGCCGCGTCCTCGAAGCCCTCGCCGTAGCGGTGCTTCAGCCAGGTGGAGAGGCCGACGCCGGCGAGCGAGAACGGCGCCGAGCCCGCGAGCATCCAGAGCGTCAGCCGGGCGTGCACCGTGCCCAGCTGCCGGTGCCGGGCGGCGCCGAAGGTCTTGAACACCGCTCCGTGCAGGATGTCCGTGCCGATCGCGACGGTGGGCTTGAACCCGAAGAGGAAGACGAGCATCGGCGTCATCAGCGAGCCGCCCCCCATGCCGGTCATGCCGACGAGGATGCCGATGAACAGGCCCGCGATCGAGAGCTTCGGGTCCACCGCGGCACTCTACCCCGATTCGTCGAATAGGAGCGATTAGCTCTCCTTATCCGCTAGCCCGGGCCGATGGTAGGATGCACCCCGTGTCGACGACCGCTCCCGCCGACGACGTCCAGCTGCTCGCGCAGCGCTCCGAGAGCCTGACGGCGGCGGACCTGGTCGCCGCGCTCGCCGAGCGCTTCGGGCCGCGGCTCGCGCTCGCCTGCTCCTTCCAGAAGGAGGAGTCGGTACTGCTCGACCTGCTGTTCGCCGTCCAGCCGAAGGCGCGCGTCTTCGCGATCGACACCCACTACCTCTTCCCGGAGACGTACGAGCTCTGGCGCGAGGTCGAGCGGCGGTACGACACGACGATCGAAGCGTTCGAAGGCCCGAGCGCCGACGAGCTCGCGACGACTCACGGCCAGGACCTCTGGGAGCGCAAGCCGGATCTCTACCTCGCGGTCGCCAAGGTCGAGCCGCTCGTCCGGGCGCTCGGCGACCTCGACTGCTGGATCACGGGCATTCGCCGCGACCAGTCGCCGACGCGGGCGAGCGCCCCGAAGCTCGGCTGGGACGCCACGCACGAGCTGTGGAAGGCCAACCCGCTCGCCGACTGGAGCGACGACGACTGCTGGGCGTACATCCGGGAGCGCGGGCTCCCCTACAACCCGCTGCACGACCGCGGCTACGCGTCCATCGGTGACACCCACTCGACGCTCCCCGGCGCCGGGCGCGATGGCCGCTGGGCGGGCAGCGACCGCACCGAGTGCGGGTTGCACGAGCCGACACCGCCGAGCTGATGCAGCACGCCCTCACGCTCACCCACCTCGACGAGCTCGAGGCCGAGGCGGTCCACATCATGCGGGAGGTCGCGGCCGAGCTCGAGCGGCCCGTGCTGCTCTTCTCCGGCGGCAAGGACTCGATCGTGCTGCTGCGGCTCGCGGAGAAGGCTTTCCGGCCCGGCAAGTTCCCGTTCCCGGTGATGCACGTCGACACCGGCCACAACTTCCCCGAGGTGCTCGAGTTCCGCGACCGGCGCGTGGCCGAGCTGGGCGAGACACTCGTCGTCGCCTCGGTGCAGGAGTCGATCGACCGCGGCCGCGTGGTCGAGGAGACGGGACCGCGCGCCTCGCGCAACCAGCTGCAGACGACGACGCTGCTCGACGCGATCGAGGAGCACCGCTTCGACGCCGCCATCGGCGGCGCGCGCCGTGACGAGGAGCGGGCGCGCGCGAAGGAGCGGATCTTCAGCTTCCGCGACGACTTCGGCCAGTGGAACCCGCGCGCGCAGCGGCCCGAGCTCTGGAACCTCTACAACGCGCGCGTCCGCCGCGGCGAGCACGTGCGCGTCTTCCCGATCTCCAACTGGACGGAGCTCGACGTCTGGCAGTACATCGCCCGCGAGCAGCTCGAGCTGCCGCCGATCTACTTCGCGCACGAGCGCGAGGTGTTCCGGCGCGACGGGATGCTCTACGCGGTGAGCGACTTCGTCGAGCGGATGGAGGGCGAGGACCCCTTCCGGGAGTCGGTGCGCTTCCGCACCGTCGGCGACATGTCTTGCACGGGCGCGGTGGCCTCGCGCGCGGCGACGCTGGAGGACGTGGTGGCGGAGATCGCGGCCACCCGCGTGACCGAGCGCGGCGAGACGCGGGCGGACGATCGCATCTCCGAAGCGGCGATGGAGGATCGCAAGCGTGTCGGTTACTTCTAGCGAGCTGATGGACGCCGGCCTGCTCCGGCTCGTCACCGCGGGCTCGGTGGACGACGGCAAGTCGACCCTGATCGGCCGCCTCCTCTTCGACTCGAAGCAGATCCTGGCCGACCAGCTCGAGCACATCGAGGAGACCTCGCAGCGCCGCGGCGACGGCTACGTCAACCTCGCCCTGCTCACGGACGGCCTGCGCGCCGAGCGCGAGCAGGGGATCACGATCGACGTCGCCTACCGCTCGTTCGTGACGCCTCGCCGCCGCTTCCAGCTCGCCGACGCGCCGGGGCACGTGCAGTACACGCGGAACATGGTCACGGGCGCCTCGACCGCCGACCTCGCGATCATCCTCGTCGACGCGCGCAAGGGCGTGATCGAGCAGACGCGCCGCCACTCGTACATCGCCGCCATCCTCGGCACGCCGCACGTCGTCGTCACCGTGAACAAGATGGACCTCGTCGAGTTCTCTGAGGAGCGCTTCCGCGAGATCGAGCAGGAGCTGCGCGAGACGAGCGAGCGGCTGGGCCTGCGCGACGTGCGCGTGATCCCGATCTCGGCCCTGCGCGGTGACAACGTCGTCGAGCGCGGCGAGGGGATGCCGTGGTACGACGGTCCGACGCTGCTCGAGCACCTGGAGACGGTCGAGACGGCCGGCGATCGCGACCTCGACCACCGGCGCTTCCCCGTGCAGTGGGTGATCCGGCCGATCTCGGACGAGCACCACGACTACCGCGGCTACGCCGGCCAGGTGGCGGGCGGCCTCTGGCGCGCGGGCGACGACGTCGTCGTGCTGCCGTCCGGACGGCGCTCGAAGGTCGCCGCGGTGGAGACGTCCGACGGCCCGCTGGACGTCGCCGTGCCGGGCATGTCGGTGACGATCCGGCTCGAGGACGACCTCGACGTCTCCCGCGGCGACCTGCTCGCCGACCCGGACGCGGCCCCGGTCGTCGCCCGCGAGCTGGAGGCGACGGTCTGCTGGATGGCCGAGCGCCCGCTCGAGCCCCGCACGCGCCTCGTGGTCAAGCAGACGACCCGCTCCGTCCGTGCGATCGCCGACGAGCTCGTCTCGGTGATCGACATCCGCACGCTCGAGGACCGCCCCGCACCGGAGCGGCTCGAGCTGAACGACATCGCGCGCGTGCGACTGCGCCTGGCCGAGCCGCTGGCCGTCGACCCCTACGGCGAGAACCGCGCGACGGGCGCGTTCATCCTGATCGACGAGGCGACGAACGACACCATCGGCGCCGGCATGATCCTCTCGGCGACGAGCTAGCGCCCGACGACGCACGGGTTAGGGTAGGCGTATGCCCGCCGAGCTCCAGCAGGTGCCGCTCTTCAGCAGCCTCTCGCAGCGACAGCTGAAGCGGCTGTCGCGCCTGTTCAAGGAGCACCGCGTCAAGGCCGGGCGCCCCGTCGTCAAGCAGGGGGAGATGAGCGGCATCCGCTTCTTCGTCATCTCGGAGGGCGAGGCGTCGATCAGCGTCGACGGGCGCGAGGTGAGGCGGCTCGGCCCCGGCGACCACTTCGGCGAGTTCGCGCTGATCAGCCGGGAGGTCCGGGCGGCGACTGTCACGGCCGAGACCGACCTCACCTGTCAGGCGATCGCCTTCTATGACTTCCGGAGCTTCGCCAACGACAATCCCGAGATCCTCTGGAAGCTGCTCGAGCATGTCGTCGGCCTGCACACCGACGAGCGCGACCGCTCCGCGGCTTCGTCGCCTCAGACGAGCTGAGCGGCGCTCCCGTCGTCCAGGGCCCCCGATTCGGCGTCCGCCGTCGTCGGTTCGAGGGAAGATCTCGAGCGTGAGATCGTTGCCGATCGTCCGTCGCCTGTCGAGCCCGCTGCGTCGGAAGCGGTGACCAGTCAGGCGGACGAATCGCAGGCACCACCGCCGTTGCCCTCTCCGGCCCGCATCGTTGACTCTGCGCGGAGAGGCGCTACATTGCCCACTGGGTAACGGCATGGGCAAGTGTGTGCCGGCACTCGCTGCGACGGGCGTCGGGCGGAGGCGGTCCTCGGCCGTCGGCGTCCCGCGCGAATCGTCTCGTGACACGAGGGGGGTCTCGTATGAGTACGTCACACGCAGCCATCGTCCTCCGCGAGTGCGGCGGGCGACGCACATTCAGGAGCTGACGTGCACCCGCCGCTCAGGATCACGGTCGCAGACGAGTCGCTCGCCGAGGCGCTCCGCCGGCGGCTCCGCTCCTTCGAGGTCGAGGCGCTACCGGTAGCCGGACGGGTCGAGCTGAAGATCGCGCTGCGCGACCGCAACCCCGAGCGCCGGATCAACGACGTGCTCAAGACCGTCGACCGGTGGCTCGTCTCGAGCGGTGTCGCCTCCGTGCAGGTGCACCTCGACGGGAACACCTACACGCTGCACGCACCGGTCGAGGCGGAGGAGGCGAGCGCCTGACGGACCTCGTCGTCGGGTGATCGGCCGAGTCACCGGACGACCTGCAACGCCGGCTGCAGCGACCACAACCTGCCGATGCGCTCGGCCTCGACGTCGAGGTCGGCCCGTCGCGCCCTCGCCAGTCGCCGGAACGGCTCCACCTTCAGCTCGATCCGCTTCCCCGCCCGCCTCCGAGACCAGGTGCCGGCGACGATGCCGTCGACGAGCAGCCACGAGAGCGCGCCCGGGCCTTCGAGCCGCCCCTTCCCGTGGGCCTTCGTCCGGGCGACCGCCTCCGCCGGGAACAGCTGCTCCCGCTCGCGGAAGCCCATCACGAGCGCGTCGTACTCCGGGATCAGCCGCACGCCGGCGGGGGCTGCAGCCCGGCGCTCGCTCCCTGCGAGCAGCCAGGCGCGCCGCCCCTCCACGTCGACCTCGACAAGCTCACCCGCGATCGAGTCGAGGAGCGCCTTCGCGTCCTTCACCTTGAACTGCGCGCCGGCGACCCACTCGGCGAACTCTCGGTGCGTCGCCGGGCCGAACGCCGCGAGATAGCGACGCAGGATCTCGGCCAACGCCGCCTGCGGCTCGTGCTCCCGCTGCCGGCCGAGCCACTGGTCGGGCCGGACGAACGTGACGCGGGCTCCCTGCGGCGGCCCGTTGACGAGGACGCCGTTCAGCGCCGCGGGGCCGAGCACGGTGCCCCAGCCCGAGCCGATGTGCTCGCGCGCCCAGACGCCGACGTGGGGCGACACCGCCGCGACGAGCTCTTCCCTGGTCAGACAGCGGCCGTCGAGCGCCGCGGCGATGGCGGCGAGGATGCGCGTCGCCTCCTTCGGCGGCAGCTCGTTGTGGACGTACCAGTCGCCGACGACTGCCCGGCGCGCGGCCAGCCAGAGCCCGAGCTCGTCGGCCGGGTGGACGTGGAGCGTGCCGCGCAGGGTCCACGTCTTCACGAGCGAGCGCTCCTCCCAGAGCGCCCGGCTCAGGTGCTCCTGCGTCAGCCCGCGCACACGCGCCGACAGCGCCAGCTCCGCGGCCGAGAGCACCTGCGCGTGGATGCCGCCGACCTCGCGCACGACGTCGACGAGCCGCGTGCGCGGCGCCGGCTTCGCGAGCCGGTGGCGGTCGAGCCGCCGTGCCCGCACGTCGTCCCACGTCAGCGTCCGCACCGGTTCGACCGTACTACTGCGGGAGGAGGATCTCCTTGAGCGTGTCGCCGCGCAGGCCGAGGCGGAGGGTCTCCAGCGGGATCACTTCCTCGGGCGCGATGTTGCCGAGGTTGACCTCCGGCCCGAAATGCTTCACGAACCACGCCTGCGAGCTCTTCGAGGGCGCCTCCCAGATCAGGTCGTGGAAGTCGATCTCGTGCGCGATCTCGTCGATCAGGCCCGTGCGCATGTCGCCGTCCTTGCGGAAGATCCCGGCCGTGCCGCCCTCGCGCGCCTCCGTGATCACCTTCCAGGCTCCGGCCTGCTTCTCCTCCTTGATCCACTCGACCCACTGGTACGGGGCGAAGACGACCTCGGAGTCCTTCGAGCCGACCTCCGAGAGAACGGTGAAGTCGCGGGCGAAGTCGGCGATCAGCTCCAGCTTCCGCTCGCGCGGGATCTCGAGCGTCCCGTCCGAGATCTCGACGTGCGAGAAGCGGAAGTGCTCGAGCCAGCTCTTGAAGCCGTCCAGCTTGTTGCGCGCGAACACGGCCTCGAAGAGCGTGCCGCCGCAGACGATCGGCGTGCCGAACGAGCGGTAGAGCGCGATCTTCTTCTCCAGGTTGTTCGTGACGTAGCTCGTGCCCCAGCCGAGCTTGACGATGTCGACGTACTCGCCGGCCGTGTCGAAGAGCCCCTCGATCTCGCGGATGCCCATACCCTTGTCCATCACGTGCGTGAGGCCGCTCTGCCGCGGCTTCGGGCTGCGCGCGGGGAGGTCGAGGAAGTTCGGGTGCGGATCGCCGTTAGAGGCGTGCATAGAGCTCCTTCAGCTTCTCCTGCGCCTGGGCCTGGACGTCGTGGTAGAGCGAGTTGCCGTGCGCGTCGATGCCGACGGTGAGCGGGCCGAAGTCCTTCACGCGGAACTTCCAGAGGCACTCGGGCATCAGCTCCTCCCAGGCCACCTCCTCGATCTCCTCGATCTGCGTCGTCTCGAGTGCGGCGGCGCCGCCGACGATCGCGAAGTAGACCATCCCGAGCTCGCGCATCGGCTCGATCGCCTCGTCGGGGAAGCCGCCCTTGCCGCAGATCGCGCGGACGCCGAACTGACGGCCGAGCGGCTCGGTGAAGCGCACCATACGGGCGCTCGTCGTCGTGCCGATGCAGATCTTCTCGTAGGTGCCCCTGCCCTCGGCATCGGTGGCGACCTTGCGCACGTTCGGCGCCGTGTGCAGGAGGAACGCGCCCGTGAGATCCATCGGCGGCTCGACGCCCTGGTCGAAGATGCGGATCTGCGTGCGGTCGCGGATGCCGATGATGTGGCCCTGCACGGTGACCTCGTCGCCCGCCCGGAGCTTCAGGATCTCCTGCGGGTCGGTGACCGGGAAGGTGACGGTGTGCTCGGCCATCGCTAGAACTCCCGGTCGTAGTCGAGGTTGCCCTGGGCGTCGACGTGCACGGAGGCGCGCCGCGCCGCCCAGCACTGGTAGTTCACGGCGACCGGGTTCAGCGTCATGTGCGTGTCGGCGTGCTCGATGTGGCACTGGAGCACGGTCACGTCGCCCCCGAGCCCCATCGGGCCGATGCCGGTCTCGTTGAGGAGCCCGTAGAGCTCGTCCTCGAGCTGCGCCACGAGCGGGTCGGCGTTGCGCGTGCCGACCGGGCGCGTGATCGCCTCCTTGGCGAGGTACATCGCGTAGTCGGCGGTGCCGCCGATGCCGACGCCGACGATCCCGGGCGGGCAGGGCTTGCCGCCCGCGCCGACGATCGACTCGAGCACGAACTGCTTGATCCCCTTCACGCCGTCGGCGGGGACGCACATCTTCAGGAAGCTCATGTTCTCGGAGCCCGAGCCCTTCGGCACGCACTTGACGTCGAGGCCGTCCCAGTCCGGGATGAACTCCCAGTGCACGATCGGCAGCCGGTGGCCGATGTTCGGCCCGGTGTTCTCGCGCGTGATCGTGTGCACCGCGTTCGAGCGCAGCGGGTGCTCGACCGTCGCGCGGGCGGTGCCGTCGCGCAGCGCCTCGTAGATCCGCGTCGGATGGAGCGGGAAGTGCTCGCCGACGCGGCAGGTGTAGACGGCAATGCCGGTGTCCTGGCAGACGAGGTTCTTCTCCTCGTCGGCGATGTTCACGTTGCGGTGGATCGTGTTGAGGACGCGCTGGCCGGTGACGGAGGTCTCGCGGTCGCGCGCCGCGGCGAGGGCGTCGCGCAGGTCCTGCGGGATGTCCTTCAGCGCCCAGACGTAGAGGTGCGCCGCGGCGTCCTCGACGGCGTGCTGGAGATCGGTCGTGGTGACTGTGCTCATTGGCAAACCTTCGGCTCGACGCTCACTGTGCTCGCTTTCTCCAAGTAACAGACTGTCACTTGGCGTTCTCCGCGGCTGCCCGGCCGGCGCGGCGCCCGAAGACGACGCACTCGAGCAGCGAGTTTCCCATCATCCGGTTCTCGCCGTGCGTGCCCCCTGCGATCTCGCCGCACGCGTAGACGCCCTCGAGCGTCGTCTGCGCATCGGTGTCGATCACGAGGCCGCCGTTCTGGTAGTGCAGCACGGGGTAGGTGAGGATCTTCTCCGTGAGCGGGTCGATGCCGCCACCGCGGTAGCGGCGCAGCATGTACGGGAGCGAGACCTCCGCGTCGGCCGGCGCGATGCGGGTGGTGTCGAGGTAGACGGCGGGGCGGCCGTCGGGCGTCTCCACGCCCCGGCCTCCTTCGACCTCGTCGAAGATCGCCTGGCTGACGACGTCGCGGGGGCCGAGGGAGTCGGTGAACTCCTCGCCGTCGGCGTTCAGCAGCACGGCGCCGTACGCACGGGTCGTCTCGGGGATCGAGTAGCCCTGCATCGTCTCGGGCCAGGCGCCGCCGTTCGGGTGGTACTGGAGGTGGTCGAGGTCGCGCGCCTCCGCGCCGAGGTCGAGCGCGAGCTGCAGCACCTCGCCCGTCGCGTTCGGGTGATTCGTCGAGAGCTCGCCGCGCTCCTGCGCGACGCGGTAGCAGCGCCCGCCGGCGGCGAGGACGACGGTGGCGGCGTCGAGCTCGTGCTCGCCGCAGGTGGCGCGCCACCCGTGCTCCGTCCGCTCGAGGGCGGCGAGCGGGCTGTTCGCGAAGAGCGTGCCAGCGCCCGACTCGAACGCGTCGCGGAGCGCCTTCGTGATCGCGTGGCCGGTCCGGTCGCCGACCTGGAGCAGGCGCTTGCGGCTCGCACCCCCGCAGCGGGCCAGGCGATAGCCGCCGTTCTCCCTCGTGAACTCGACGCCGAGCTCCTCGAGCCAGTGGATCGCGCCCTGCGCGTCGCCGGTCAGGATCTCGACGAGGCCCAGGTCGGCGCTCTCGTGCGAGCTCGTGAAGATGTCGGCAGCGTGCTGCTCGGGTGAGTCGTCGGCACCGAACGCTGCCTGGATGCCGCCCTGCGCCTTGGCCGAGTTGCACGCCTGGATCGAGCCCTTCGTCGCGAGCGCGACGCTCGCGCCGGCGCGGTCGGCCGACACGGCGGCGGCGAGCCCGGAGGCGCCGCTGCCGATCACGAGCACGTCGAATGCGCGGCTCTCGGTCACCGGGGCAGGATACCAGCATCGATAATGCTGCGCATTAGCCTTCGTTATTCAGAGTGGCTCGCCGGATGGGAGTCACCAGATCGAGCGCAGGAGCTCCTCGACCTGCGCCGGCGTCGCGGTGCGCGGGTTCGCCTTCGCCCCGGCCCGCTGCACGACGGCCGCGGCGACGCCGGCCAGCTCGCCCTCTGGCACGCCGTGGTCGCGCAGCCGCTCGAAGCCGCCCAGGCGGGCGAGCTCCTCCACCCGCGCCGCTGGATCCTCGGTGCCGAGTGCCTCGCCCAAGCGGGCGATCGCGTCGGCGGCAACACCGCGGTTGAAGCGGAGTGCCGGCGGCAGGCAGAGCGCGTTCATCGCGCCGTGCGGCAGGCCGTACCGGCCGCCGAGCGCCTGCGCCATCGCGTGGCCGAGGGCGAGCATGGAGCCGGCCAGGGCCGCACCCGCGTGACACGCGCCCTGCAGCAGCTCCGTGCGGGCGGCGAGATCGCGCGGCGTCTCGACGACCCGGGGCAGCGCCGACCCGATCAGCCGCGCCCCCTCGAGCGCATGCGCGTCGGCGGCCGCGTTCCGTCCCCGGACGTACAGCGCCTCGGCGCAGTGCGCGAGCGCGTTCAGCGCCGTGCCCACGGTCTGGTCGCGGGGGAGCTCGAGGGTCAGCTGCGGCTCGTAGACGATGCCCGCGACGCGCGCGCCGGCGCCGCCGCCGCGCTGGCGCCGCCCGGGGTCGCGCACGCCGAAGAAGTCCGTCCACTCCGCGCCGGAGTACGTCGTCGGGATCGAGACGACCGGGAGCGAGGCCTCCGCGGAGACCGCCTTCGCCGTGTCGATCGTGCTGCCGCCGCCGAGCGGCACCAGGCAGTCGGCAGCTCCCAGGGCCGCGGCAACCGCCGCGATGTCGTCCGTCGGCAGCTCGCTCCAGCGGCCGACGTGCGCCGGCACGTCCTCGTGCCTGGAGGTCGCGAGCAGGTACGGCGCCGAGCAGCCGAGCTCCCCCAGGACGTCGTCGAGAGCCTCGACACCCCAGCGAACGATCATCCGACGCGTTCCCGCGCGAAGGCGACGAAGGCGTCGGCGACCCGCGTCGGCGTCCGTCCCGCCGCGCGCGCGAGCGAGATCTCGCGCGTCGCCTCGAGCCCCTCGACCCGCGCCGCCGCCAGCGTGCCGGCGGCCAGCTCCGACTCGACGGCGGTGCGCGAGATGAAGGCGACGCCGTAGCCGGCCTGTACGGCGCTCCGCACCGACTCCTGCAGCCCGAGCTCGAGCCGCACGTCGAGGTCGCGCAGGCGCAGCCCGAGCTCGCGCAACTCGTCGTCGACGATCTGGCGGACGCCGGCGCCCTCCTGCATCAGGATCAGCTTGTCCGCCCGCAGCTCGTCGAGGCCGACGCTGCGGCCGGCAAAGGCGTGACCGGGCGGACAGGCGAGGATCACCTCGTCCTCGAAGAACGGCTCGAACCGCACGGAGCGATGACGGCGCGCCGCGCCGACGATGCCGAGCTCGAGCTCACGCGAGGCGACGAGCTCGACCACCGAGTGCGTGTCGTGCACCGACAGGGCGACCTTGACGCCGGGGTTCTCGAGCTGGAACTCGCAGAGCAGGAGCGGGACGACGACCGCGGCGGGGCCTGTCGAGGCGCCGAGCCGGAGCTCCCCGGTGAGCTCGCCGTCGCCGTCTCCGGTGACCTCCTCGAGGAGCTGCTCCTCGAGCGCGAGCAGCCGCTGCGCACCGCGATAGAGGCGCGCGCCGGCCTCAGTCGGCTCGACGCGGCGACCCGAGCGGTCGAGCAGCTGCGCGCCCAGCCGCTTCTCGAGCGCGCGCACCTGCAGCGAGACGGCCGGCTGGGTGACACCGAGCCGCTCTGCGGCCTGCGAGAAGCTCTTGCGCTCGACGACGGCGCAGAAGGCGGCCAGCTGGCGCGTGTCCATAAGCTCATCTTATAAGGTCGATGCGGATGCGGGTCTGGATCGACATCACGAACTCGCCGCACGTGCCCTTCTTCCGGCCGCTGCTCGGGCTGCTCGAGTCGCGGAGGCATGAAGTGACCGTGACCACGCGCGACTACGCGCAGACCCTGCAGCTGCTCGGGCTGCACGGCATCCCCCATGAGGTCGTCGGCCCGGGGCACGGCGGGGCGGGCCGGCTCGGGAAGGCCCGTGCGCTCGCCGGCCGTCTCGTCGCGCTGCGCCGCTTCGCGCGCGGCCGCGGCTTCGACGTCGCGCTCGCCCACGGCTCGCACGAGCTCGCATTGACGGCGCGCAGCCTCGGCGTCCCGAGCACGACCGCGTTCGACTACGAGTACGCCTGGCTCCAGCACCAGCTCGGCTGCCGGGCGGCGACGAAGGTCGTGGTGCCGGAGGCGATCCCGCCGGAGCGCCTCGCCCGCCTCGGCGCGAGACCGCCGAAGCTGCTCCGCTATCCGGGCCTGAAGGAGGAGTACTACCTGTCCGACTTCGTGCCGGGCCCGGAGCCGCTCCCCGGGCTCGACCCCGAGCGGGTGCTCGCCGTCGTGCGCACGCCGCCCGAGGTCTCGCTCTACCACCGCCACGGCAACCCGCTCTTCACCCGCGTGCTCGAGCGGCTCGGGCGAGACGAGGCCGTGCAGGCGGTCGTGCTCACACGGACGCAGGAGCAGCGGGCGGCGCTCGCCGCGCTCGCGCTGCCGTCACTCGTCCTGCCGGAGCGTGCGATCGACGCGCAGAGCCTGATTGCGCGCGCCGACCTCGTCATCTCGGCCGGCGGCACGATGAACCGCGAGGCGGTGGCGCTCGGCGTGCCCGTCTACACGACCTTCGGCGGCCGCCTCGGCGGCGTCGACGAGTGGCTGATCCGCGAGGGCCGCCTGCTGCCGCTCGCCGATCCCGCCGAGCTCGAGCTGCGCAAGCGCGAGCGGGGCCCCGGCGAGCGCACCCGCCGGGACCCCGAGGTCCTGCTCGAGCTGCTGCTCTCAGCCGCCGACTAGAGCAGCCCCCGCTCCCACGGGCCCCAGATCGCGAACGTGACTCCGGTCGCCTGGAGGTTCACGAACAGCGTCTGCGTGTCGGGGCTGAACGTCGAGCCGGCGAACTCGTCGCCGGTGGCGCCGGGATACGCGTTCAGGGCGAAGTCGAAGAGCAGCCCGTCCTGCGTCAGACCGCGCAGGTAGTTCGCGCCCGAGCTGTCCTCGCAGAGCAGCACGCTCTTCCGCCGCGGCGTCATCGTGATGTTGTCCGGCATGTCGAGGACGGCCTGGGACGGGCTCTCGAAGAGCAGCGTCAGGGTCTCGGAGCGGATGTCGTAGACCCACACCTGGCCCCAGCCCTGGCCGTATCCACCCTTCGGAGAGAAGGGAGGGCCGCCGCCCTGGGTCGAGACGAAGAAGATCCGTCGGTTGAAGTAGTCGATCCCCTCCAGCCGGCTGAACCCCGCCGCGCCCTTGGCCTCGCCCTCGAGGTAGACGAGCCGCGCTGCCGGATCGTTCTCGATGCCCTGGGGGAAGGTCGGGTCCGGATCCTCGATGTCGACCCACTCGACCGGCAGCGGGACGCCGACCTGCTGGTTCTGCGTCGTGTCGTAGTTCGGCTGCCCCTTCACCTTCAGGATCTGGAGCCGGCCGCCGTCGGCGACACGCTTGTCCCTGAACGGGTTGTTCGGCGGCAGGTAGCGCCAGAACCCGGAGGCGTACGCGAAGTCGTCCTCGGTCTGGTAGATCACACCCGAGGCCGGATCGACGGCGATCGCCTCGTGCGCGAAGCGGCCGGCGCTGCGGATCGGCTCGCCTTCGACGAGCTCACCCGCCCCCCGGCTCGCCGGCACCTCGAAGAGATAGCCATGCTTGGCCTCGAGGTCGATGGTCGTCCCGATGAAGGTGCGATTCGCATCCGGGCCGTTCGTGGTCTCCTCGCAGGTGATCCACGACTCCCACGGAGTCGCGCCGCCGGCGCAGTTGGCATTCGTGCCGTTCAGGCTCACCCAGCTGCCGGAGAGGGTCCGGTCCTTCGCGACTTCGAGCGTCGTCGTGCCGCCGCCGGACCGCGTGTCGTACGCCTTGTCCGCCGGGCCGAAGGCCGGGTTCTGGAACAGGACCTCGTGGTTCCGCACGAGCCTCGTCGTGCCGCGATAGTGGAACGCGGCCATTCCGTCCGAGCGCGCCGGAGTCGCAAAACCGTCGCTCATCTCGTCGCCGATCCTGCTGAGCACGCGGTACTGGAAGCCCTCGGGCAGGTGCAGGAGGACTTCCTCGGTGTCGATCTCGCCGATCGGCACGAGCGGGCCGTAGCCGCCGTTCTGCGCCGCGAACTTGCCGCCGTTCGCCGCGCGAGCAGTCAGCCCCGCGAAGGGCCCAACCGCGGTTCCGAGCGCAGCAGCGGACACCACGCCGCGCTTGAGAAAGCTCTTTCGATCCAACGCCATGCGTCTCCCCTTCCCCATGGGTTCAGAGGCGGTGCCTCTCGAGGTTCCTATACTGACGGGTATCGCCGAAACGGGTCAACAGAACGGTCTGCACGCCGCCGTCGAGTCCTTCGTGCAGCGCGTCCGGGGACTGACCGACGAGGAGCGGCGCACGGTGGCCGAACGCCGCAGCGGGATCGACGAGGCCCTGCGCGAGAAGGCGCTGCGTGCCGGCGCGGAGGCGATCGCGCGCCATCCTGACCTCTATGCGCACGCTCGTGCGCGGGTCGCCGGGGCGCATCTCCCGGCGGCGCTCGAGGACGGCAGCACGGACGCCGAGTGGGTGCGGGTCTCGCGGCTCGTGCAGCTCGCGATCGACGAGGGGCTCGTCGCGGTCGTCGGCAGCGGCACTCTGCACCCGAACCACCTGCGCGAGCTGATCGCGCCCTGGCCCGCCGAGCTAGCGCGGCGGTAGCCGCGTGTGCGTCGACTCGGCAGGCTCGTCGACGAGCAGCCGCTTCGGCTCGCGCGTGATCTCGGCCAGGCGGCCGACGAGCTCGAGCGTGTCGCCCTCCTCCACGAGCACCTCCAGCTCGTCGAGCTTCGCGTCGAGCCAGGCGCGATCGACCGGCGAGACGTCGAGCGCCACGATCGAGGGATGCGTCGTCGGCTCCCACCGCTCACCGGCGGCGAAGAGCTCCTCGTGCGTCTTCTCGCCGGGGCGCGCGCCGATGAACGTGATCGCGACGTCGACCTCCGGCTCCTTCCCGGAGAGCCGGATCATGTTCCGCGCGAGATCGAGGATGCGGATCGGCTCGCCCATCTCGAGCACGTAGATTTGCCCCCGGCCGCCGATCGCCCCGGCCTGCACCACGAGGGCGACCGCCTCCGGGATGGTCATGAAGAAACGGGTCATCTCCGGATCGGTCACGGTGACGGGGCCGCCGCGCTCGATCTGGCGGCGGAACAGCGGGATCACGCTGCCCGCCGAGTTGAGGACGTTGCCGAAGCGGACGGCGACGAACTTCGTGGCCACTTCGTCGCGCTCCCCGTGCGAGCCGACGATCCACTCGCAGAGCGTCTTCGTCTGTCCGTAGACGCTGTACGGGTTCAGCGCCTTGTCGGTGGAGATGAGGACGAAGCGCTCGACGCCGTGGGCGATCGCGGCGTCGGCGACGTTCCTCGTCCCGAGGACGTTGTTCGCCACCGACACGAGCGGATTCGCCTCCATCAGCGGCACGTGCTTGTACGCGGCCGCGTGGAAGACGACGTCGGGGCGGTAGCGGTCGAAGACGTCGTGCAGACGCCTGCGGTTGCGGACGTCGGCCAGCACCGGCACGCCCGCCACGAAGTCCCGCTCGTCGACGAGCTCGCGCTCGATGTCGAAGAGAGCGCTCTCGCCCTGCTCGACCATCACGATGCGCGCAGGCTCGGCTCGCGCGATCTGGCGGCACAGCTCCGAGCCGATCGAGCCGCCGGCGCCGGTGACGAGCACGGTCTTGCCCTCGAGATACGACGAGATCGCGGCGACGTCCGTCTCCACGGGCTCGCGCCCGAGCAGGTCCTCGACCTGGACGGGCCGGATCTGCCGCGTGAGCGCCTCGTCGCCGGCGATCAGCTCGTGGAGGCCCGGGAGCGTCTTCACCGGCACGCCCGCGTCGCTCGCGACCTCGACGATCCGCCGCCGCAGCTCGCCCGAGGCGGACGGGATCGCGATCAGCAGCTCGTCGGGCCGGCGGTCGTGCAGGATCCGCTGCAGCTCATCGCTCGTGCCGAGCACGCGGATCCCGTGCAGGCGCATGTTCTTCTTGCGCGGGTCGTCGTCGACCAGCCCGATGGGCGTGTAGCCGATCGCCGGGCTGCGCAGCATCTCCTTGACCATCAGCTGCGCGGCGTCGCCGGCGCCGACGACGATCACCTCCTTGCCCCGCGCGACGAGCGACGAGGTCTGGGGGCGCTCGATGATCGTGCGCGCCAGCATCCGCGAGGCGGCGACGAACGCGAGGCAGAGCAGCCAGTCGAGGACCCAGACCGTCCGCGGCACGGACGCGACGTGCACGTCGAAGAAGGCGAACACGAGGAAGGCGACGAGCGACGCGGCCGTCACGCCGCGGGCGGCACCCCACATGTCGCGGGTCGAGACGTACCTCCACCAGCGGTTGTAGAAGCCGAAGAGCGCGAACACGGACAGCTTGATCGCGATCAGCAGCCCGACGATCTCGGCGTCCAGGTAGCGGTCGTAGTAGACCGGGATCGAGGGGTCGAAGCGCAGCTGGAAGGCGAGGAACCACGCGGCCGCGACGATCGCCGCGTCGGCCACCAGCTGCGGCAGCCGGTGTCGGTTGATCGGGAACCTCACGTGGCCTACCGAGCCGAGGCGACGCCGACGGCGTCGAGCACCGTCTCGACGACCTGTTCCTGCTGCTCCGGCGCGATCCCCGCCCACAGCGGCAGCGCGAGGTTCTCGGCGGCCGCGCGCTCCGTCTCGGGCAGCGAGCCCGGCTCGTAGCCGAGGTAGCGGAGCGCGGGCTGGAGGTGGAGCGGGGTCACGTAGTACGAGGCGGAGGCGATCTCGCGCTCCCTCAGCGCGGCGGCGATGCGCTCCCGCCCGGCGGTACGCACGACGTAGAGGTGGTAGACGTGGCCGGGCTCGTCCGGCGGCAGCTCCACCGCGTCGCCGAGGCCGAGCTCCCCGTACTGCGCCGCCGCCGCCCGCCGGGCGGCGTTCCAGCCGGCGAGGTGCGGCAGCGAGACGCGCAGGAACGCGGCCTGCAGGGCATCCAGCCGCGAGTTCGTCCCCACGAGCTCGAAGGTCGTCTTCTCGCGCGAGCCGTGGAAGCGCAGCATGCGCAGCCGGTCGGCGACCGCGTCGTCGAGACAGCTGACGAGCCCGCCGTCGCCGAGCGCGAACAGGTTCTTGGTGGGGAAGAAGCTGTACGTGGAGCAGCTGCCGGTCGTGCCGGTGCCGGGCGCGCCGAACGCCTGGGCCGCGTCCTCGATCAGCGGCAGCCCGAAGGCGGCGAGCTCGGCGAGGGGTGCCGGGCGCCCGAACAGGTGCACCGGCACCATCGCCTTCGTCCTCGCCGTCAACCGCCGCTCGACGTCGTCGGGGTCGAGGTTGAGGGACACGGGATCGATGTCGGCGAAGACGGGGGTCGCGCCGGCGCGGGCGATCGCCTCTGCCGTCGCGTAGAACGTGAACGCCGGGCAGACGACCTCGTCGCCGCGGCCGATGCCCATCGCCTCGAGCGCGAGCACGAGCGCGTCGGTGCCGTTCGCGACGCCGATCGCGTGCGGGACGCCGAGGTACTCGGCCGCCTCGGCCTCGAAGCCGGACACCTCCGGCCCGAAGATGAAGCGGCCCGAGGCCAGGACGCGCTCGAACGCCTCGCGGTACTCGGGCACGAGCGGCGCGTACTGCGCCTTCACGTCGACGAGATCGATTCGCACGCGGACGCCAGTCTAGCTGGGGTCGAGGCGGGCCCTGCGCCGCCCCAGGAGCTTCCACGCGCCCCAGGCGGCCGCGGCGACGAGTCCGGCGATGATCGCGTAGTCGACGTAGTGGAAGGCGTGGTGGAACTCCTCCCACCTCGAGCCGAACCACCAGCCGACGGCGGCGAGGGCGAAGCACCAGATCGCCGAGCCGATCAGCGTCAGGACGGTGTAGCGCCAGAACGGGGTGCGGAAGACACCGGCGGGGATCGAGATGAAGGAGCGGACGACCGGCGTCACCCGCCCGAAGAAGACCGCCTGGTCCTCCCAGCGCTCGAACCAGCGCTCGGCCTTGGCGAGCTTCTCCTCGTTCAGGTGCAGCCAGCGCCCGTGGTGCTCGAGGAAGGGCCGGCCACCGCGGGCGCCGATCCACCAGCCGAACATCGAGCCGATCGTGTAGCCGATCGTCCCGGCGCTTGCCATCGCGAGGTACGCGGGCAGGCCTTCCTCGAAGGTGTGGCCGAAGAGGACCGTGTCCTGGCCCGCGAACGCGCCCGCAGCGACCGCGCCCGAGTAGACCATCACGGGCTCGCTGGCGGCCGGGAAGACGGCGTCGAGGAGCATCAGCCCGAAGACGGCGTACAGCCCGTGATCGCCGATCAGGGTCGTGAGGAGATCGGTGATCTCCGACAGGATCGACGCGACGGGCAACCCGCGGGACTCTAGCTGCGCCGGTTCGCCGGCTTCTTCGGCTGCTTCTTCGGCACCGGCTTGGCGCGGATCAGCCGGAACGGCCTGCTCGCCACCTCGGTGACGCCGAGCGCGCTCGCGGCCCGGAAGCGGAGCACGTAGGTGCCGCCGTAGGCGAAGAGGCGGCCGCCCCTCGTCGTCCCGTTCCAGCGCACGAGGTAGCGGCCCGCCTTCCGGACGCGCTGGGTGGCGATCGTGGCGACCCGGACGCCGGAGCGGGTCTCGACGGTGACCCTCAGGCGTGCTGGCCGCGTCACGTTGACCCCGGCCTGCATGAACTGCTTGCCGCGAACCCGCGCGACGATGCGGTTGCGCGAGAGCGCGACGTGGCCGAGCGTGTTGTCGACCCGGAAGCGCTCCCGGATCGTCGAGGTGCGGCCCAGGTCGTCGGTCGCGGACACGTCGAGCTGCCAGCGGCCCTCCGCAGGGGCGGGGACCTCCGCGTTCGGATCGGCGGGCGCGGGCGGGAACGCGACCGGATACGTGCCCGGCTCGCGCGCGATCGTCTCCGTGAAGGCGACGCCACCGCCCGGCGCCGTCAGCGTCGCCGTGACGTTCGACGGGCGGACGACCTTGTACGAGAGCTCCTGCGTCTCGTCGACGCCGTCGCCGTTCGGCGAGACCACGGCTTTCGGGGTGGGCGTGTGGACGCCGTAGTACATGAGCTGGAGGGACGTCGCGACGGCGCGTTCACCGGCCGGGTCGGAGGGGCGGTTCAGCACGGTGCCGTCGAAGGCCAGCGTGGTGGAGCCGCCGGCGTCGAGGGCGGACGCGGTCACGGCGCCCAGCCGCACCATCGTCTGGGCGAGCTCGAAGTTCGTCATCCCGACGCTGTAGCCGGGGCGACGGCCGTCGGTGGCGACGAGCAGCACGCGGCCGTTCGGGAGCTGACCGACGGCGGTGCGCGGGTTGCGCGGCAGGAGCTGGTTCGGCTCGAAGGCCTCGAGCGAACGGAAGACCGGGGCCCCGCCGCGGACGATCACCGGGCCGCCGCCGATCGCCTGCGAGACCTCCCGCCACTCCGGCCGGAGGATGAGCCGCAGCGCGACGCTGATCCCGATCGGCGCCTCCTCCGCGAGCTTCTGACCCGCCGTGCCGCGGGCGACGAGCACGGCGCCGCCGGCCGGGATCGGCGTGCCGCCGCCGGTCGTCAGGTGCACGACCGGGCCGACGAGATCGGTGTTGGGCGCTGCGGGCGGGAACGGGGCGATCACGGCCTCGACCGCGCCGGCCTGGGCTGGTGTCGTCGCCCCGTAGCTCGGCGTGAACAGGGAGATCCCGTTCGGCCCCGGCAGCTGGTTCACGTCGTTCAGCGAGCGGCGCTGGCCCAGCCCCTTCCACGTGCCGAAGAACTCGACCCGGCGGACGTCCAGCGTCCCCTGCGGCGTGATCCCCAGGCTGGAGCGATCGCCGTACGGAGGACTGTCGACGACGCCGTCGCGCAGCAGGACGCCACTGGGCCGCCCGCTGGAGAAGTTGTAGAAGTCGCCGTTGACGCCCACCATCGTCGCCTGTGCGGACAGCCGCTTCTGCATCGCCGTGACCCGCTCGAGCCCCTGGATGCGCTCGTTCGAGAGCACCGGCCGCAGCTCGTAGAGCCCCGTCGGCCGCGGCCCCGTGACGACGTGCAGCGCCACCGGCCCGTGCGGGGTGAACTGGACGGCACGCATGTAGCTGACGCCCGGCATGAGCGCCTTCGTCGACGCGGCCGCAGCCGGCGAGGCGAGCGCCAGCGTGGCGACTCCACAGATGAGCAGCTTGCGCAGCACGACCCCGGCCGACACTACCGAAAGCTCCGGTGGCCCTTTGCAGGGTTTACGAATCCCGTACACGGCTGCCGCAGGGGGGTCGCGACCGCTAGGTTCCACCCGTGAGCTCCACGGTCTCCGGCACGCGCACCGAGCTCGTCGAAGGGCTGATGGCCGCGTTCCCGCACATCCCGCGCGAGGCCGTGCTGAAGGAGGACCTGCTCCGCACCGGCATCGACTTCGACACCTCCGCGCTGACGGAGAACCTCGACGGCGAGGTGAAGCCGAAGTCGTACTTCATCTTCTCCTTCGACCAGAAGCCGCTCGCGCAGCTCGGCGAGGCCGCGCGCCGGCGGCCGCCGGAGGAGATCGCCCTCACGGGCGGCCCGTACGAGCTGCGCCGCACGATCGTCTCCGTGCGCGTCAACCCCGGCTCGCCCTACCACATCACGCGCGGCGAGACGGGTGAGCTCCGGCTCTCGCTGGAGGGCCGCGAGATCGCGGACGTCGGCCTGCCGCCGATGCCCGAGTACTACCGGCACACGCTCGAGAACGGCAAGACGGTGCTGGAGACGGCGCCGACGATCCAGTGGGGCTACCTGATCTACCTGACCGTGCTGCGCCTGTGCCAGTACTTCGGCGCCAAGGAGGAGTGCGGCTTCTGCGACATCAACCACAACTGGCGCCAGCACAAGCGCGAGGGCCGCCCCTACACGGGCGTGAAGCCGGTCGCGGACGTGCTCGAGGCGCTGGCGCTGATCGACCGCTACGACACGGCGGCGGTGAGCAAGGCGTACACGCTCACCGGCGGCTCCGTGACGAGCACGGTCGACGGGCTCGCGGAGGCCGACTTCTACGGCCGCTACGCGCAGGCGATCGAGGAGCGCTTCCCCAACCGGTGGATCGGCAAGGTCGTCGCGCAGGCGCTGCCGAAGGCCGACGTGCAGCGCTACAAGGACTACGGGATCACCATCTACCACCCGAACTACGAGGTCTGGGACAAGCGGCTCTTCGAGCTGATCTCCCCGGGCAAGCAGCGCTACGTCGGCCGCGAGGAGTGGCACCGGCGGATCTTCGACGCGGCCGATGTCTTCGGCGCCCGCTACGTGATCCCGAACTTCGTCGCCGGCGTCGAGCTGGCGAAGCCGTTCGGCTTCAGGACGATCGACGAGGCGATCGCGAGCACGACGGAGGGGCTCGACTTCTTCATGGGCCGCGGCATCACGCCACGCTTCACCACCTGGTGCCCCGAGCCGACGACGCCGCTCGGCCGCGACAACCCCGACGGCGCGCCGCTCGAGTACCACATCCGACTGCTGGAGGCCTACCGCGAGACGCTGGAGCGTCACGGGCTCAAGCCGCCACCCGGCTACGGCGTCGCGGGCGCCGGCAACGCGGTCTTCTCGGTCAGCTCCTTCATGGACACGCTGGCGCCCGAGGTGGTCATCGTGGAGGAGGCGGTGCCGTCGTGAGCGGCCGCCTCACGGTCGACGAGGCGACCGTCCTCTGGCACGAGGCGAGCGACGAGGAGCTGCAGCGGCTGGCGCAGGAGGTGCGGAACCGCTGGCACGAGCCCGACCGCGCCACGTACATGGTGATGCGGATCATCAACTACACGAACGTCTGCGTCGCGCAGTGCGACTACTGCGCGTTCTACGTGCTGCCCAACCAGGAGGGCGGCTACGTGCTCTCGCGGGACGAGGTGTTCGCGAAGATCGACGAGCTGGTGGAGCTCGGCGGCGACCTCGTCGGCTTCAACGGCGGCTTCAACCCGCGCCTGCCGCTCGACTACTACGCCGACCTCTTCGCCGCCGTGCGCGAGCGCTACGGCGACCGGGTCGAGTTCTACGCGCTCACGATCGCCGAGTTCGTCTACCTCGCCGACCGCGCCGGCCTCAGCCACGCCGAGGCGGCGGTCAGGCTGCGGGACGCCGGCGTGCACTGGATCACCGGCGGCGGCAGCGAGATCCTCACCGAGGGCTTCCGCTCCCGGCACGCGAAGTTCAAGTACACGGTGCGCGAGTACTTCGAGGCGCAGCGCGCGATCGTGGAGAGCGGGATGAAGACGACCGCGACGATGGTGATCGGCTTCGACGAGACACTCGAGGAACGCCTCGAGCACCTGCAGCGCACGCGCGACTTCCAGGACGCCTGCCTCGCCGACGGCTACGACGGCCTCTTCTCGTTCCTGTGCTGGACGTACAAGCCGTACGGCACCGCGCTCGGCGGCCGCGAGATCTCTCCGCGCGAGTACTGGCGGCACATGGCGCTCTCGCGGATCTTCCTCGACAACGTCAAGCACTTCCGCACCTCGGTGCTGACGCAGAACGAGGAGGCCTTCCGCGCCCTCGACTACGGCGCCGATGACTTCGACCTGCCGATCGAGGACGAGGTGACGCAGAAGGCCGGCGCGCGGATCGAGCTCGACCTCGAGGCGCTGCTGGCGGTGCCGCGCCGGCTCGGCTACCGCGTCGAGTACCGCCGGGCCGAGCGGCCCGCCGCCCTCGCCTCGTAGCTAGGCGCCGACCGGCTGCTTCTGGACGAACCGCAGCTCCGGCACCTGCTCGAGCTCGCCGACGTCGCGGGCCATCTCGAGGAAGGTGTAGAGGCCGGCGCGCTCGCGCGGGCCGAACGAGTAGCGCAGCTTCTCGAAGTAGCGGGCGAGGTAGCCGGCCGGATAGCCATAGCGGGCGCTCGCCTCGTGCGCGAGCACCTCCGGCTCGGCGCGGGCCAGCCGCACCGAGGCGACGAGGGCGTGCTCGAGCTCGCCGAGCCCGGCGACGACGGGCTCCGGAGCCGCCCACACGGCGAACACCATCGGCAGACCGGTCCGCTCGAGCCAGAGGCGGCCGAGGTCGTAGTGCGGCGTCGGGTCCTCGAACGCGCTGCGGAGCGCCGCGTCGCCGATCAGGAGCTTCGCGTCCGCACCCGCCGCGTCGTGTGGCAGATGCTCGGCCTGGGGCAGCAGCACCTTCGTCAGCACCACGGAGGTGGCGCTCTCGGGCGTGACGGCGACGGAGCGGATCTGCGGGAACGGCAGCCGCGAGACGAGCTGGATCGACTCGACCGCGCCCTCGGAGGAGACGCACAGGCGCGGCAGCAGCCGCAGCGCACCCGCATGGCGTGCGTACTCGATCGAGGAGATGGGCGCGATGTCGAGCTGACCGTCGAGCAGCATCCGGTTGAGCTCGGTCGGGACGCCGCTCACCTCCTCCACCTCGACGTTCAGCCGGTGGAACACCGGCGCCATGTTCACGTACGAGATGCGGCCCAACCGAATGGCCATTCAGCTCCTCCTGTCCACGACTGCCTCTGCCAGTGCCTCGAGCTCGAGCCGGTGGGCGCCGCCGTCGAGGCTCGCACGCGCCCGGTCAGCGTAACCGCGCGCGACCTCCAGCGAGCGCTCGAGCGCGCCCGTGGCGGCGACACGGACGAGGACGCCGG
The DNA here is from genome assembly GCA_036276675.1 of Gaiellaceae bacterium. Classification (GTDB taxonomy): domain Bacteria; phylum Actinomycetota; class Thermoleophilia; order Gaiellales; family Gaiellaceae; genus Gaiellasilicea. The sequence goes on from DASUOK010000096.1 coordinate 27,023, forward strand.
CCATCGGGCCGCCCGCGAGCGCCGCGCGCACCGCCTCGTCCTCGCGGGCGGCGAGCAGCAGCGGCAGTGTGGGCGTGCCCTCGCGCAGGTCGGTGCCGGCGAGCTTGCCGGTCTCCGACGCCTCACCGGCGCAGTCGAGCACGTCGTCGGCGATCTGGAACGCGATCCCCAGGGCGAGGCCGTAGCGCCCGAGCCGCTCGTCGCGGGAGCCGAGCAGGCACGCCGCTTCGAAGAGCTTCCCCGTCTTCAGCGCGATCCGCTCCAGGTAATCGTCCACGGAGGTCTCCGGACGGTGCCGCTGCCGCCGCTGGAGCGCCTCGCCGCGGACGAGCGCGAGGCAGGCGTCGGTGAGGATGCGCACCCCGTCCAGGTCGCCCGCCTCCGCGAGGACGCCGAAGGCACGGGCAAACAGGTAGTCGCCGGTCGCCTTGGCGGCGTCGTCGCCGTGGGCGGCCCAGGCGGTGGCGCGCCCGCGGCGCAGGCGGGCGCCGTCGATCAGGTCGTCGTGGACGAGGGTGGCGGTGTGGACGAGCTCGATCGCGACGCTCGCCCGCAGCGCCTGCTCGCGGTCGTCGGCGACGAGGTGGACGAGCAGGGGCCGCAGCCGCTTGCCGCCGGCACCGACCGCCTCGGCGCCCACCTGCTCGACGAGCCCTGGGACGCGCGAGACGGCGTCGAGCAGCCGCTCCTCGAGCTCGTCGAGGTACGGGCGCGCCTCCGTGTAGACGGCCTCGGTCATCATCGGCGTGTCCCCGTGTGCAGGGCGACGATCCCGCCCGCGAGCAGCCGGTACGAGACCTCGGCGAAGCCGTGGGCCTCGACGAGGCGCGCGAGCTCCTGCGGGCCCGGGAAGCGCCGCACGCTCGCCGGCAGGTAGGTGTAGGCCTTCCCGCCCGGCAGCAGCTTGCCGGCGAGCGGGATCAGCACGTCGAACCAGAGCTTGTAGAACGGCTTCAGGAGGCCGCGCGGCTTCGTGATCTCGAGGATCGCGAGCCGGCCGCCGGGGCGCAGGACCCGCGCGAGCTCGGCGATCCCACGGTCGAGATCCTCGACATTGCGGACGCCGAAGCCGACGGTCGCGGCATCGAACGAGGCGTCCTCGAACGGCAGCGCGAGCAGGTCGCCGCGCACCCATTCGAGCTCCGGCCCCTTGCGGCGCGCACGCTCGAGCATCGGCTCGGAGAAGTCGAGCCCGACGACGTCCGCGCCGGCGTCGCGCGCGGCGAGCGCGAGGTCGCCGGTGCCGCAGCACGCGTCGAGCACGCGGTCGCCCGGCCGCACGGCGAGCCGCACCGCCAGCCGGCGCCAGCGCTGATCGAGGCCGGCCGTCATCACGCGGTTCATCAGGTCGTAGACGGGCGCGATCCGGTCGAACATCGTGCGCACGCCCTCGGCCGGCAGCGTGCCGGACCTGTGCGTCACGACTGCCCCCACCGCGCCACGAGCGTGTTCTCGAGGCCGAGCTGGTCGAGGATCCGGGCGACCACGAACCGGACCAGATCGTCCACCGTCTCCGCACCGTGGTAGAAGCCCGGGGCGGCGAAGAGGATCGTCGCGCCCGCCTGCCGCAGCGTCGTCAGCCCGGCGAGGTGGATCGCCGACAACGGCGTCTCCCGCGGGACGAGCACGAGCTTCCGCTCCTCCTTGAGGGCCACGGAGGCGGCGCGGTGGATCAGATTCGCCATCGCCCCGGCCGCGACCGTGCCGACCGTCGACATCGAGCAGGGGCAGATCACGTACGCGTCGACCTTCGCCGAGCCCGAGGCGTAGGGGCTCTTGTAGTCGGCGATGCCGTAGACGGTCACGTTCCGCGCGTCGCCGACGAGCCGCTCGAGCACCTCGTCGCGCGCGAGCGAGGGATCGTCGTAGAGCTCGGTGGCGAGCACCTCGATCCCCGCCGCGGACGCCGTCAGCCCCACCTCGCAGCCGGCGTCCGAGAGCGCGTGCAGGAGCCTGGCGGCGTATGGCGCGCCCGACGCGCCGGTGACGCCGAGGAACACCTTCATGGGACGCTCGCCCGGCGCCGGGCGCGCCACTTACTCTTCCGGGCCCTTGGACGCGTCGAGGAAGGTCGCGATCGCCGTCAACTGCTCGTCGTCGAGGCTGCCGCCGAACTCCTCGCCGTACGCGGGCATCACGGGGTTGCCGAAGTCCGCCGGGTTGGCGACGTAGCTCTTGAAGAAGTCGATGCCGCGGTCGCCCGCCCCGATCGCGCTCAGCTCCGGGGCGCCGAGGTTCTGCGAGCCGATCCCGAGGTAGACGTGGCACTGGGCGCAACCTGTCTCCGCGAAGAGCTGCGCGCCCTGGACTGCGACCTCGTTGTCGGCGAAGCCCTGACGTTCCGCCCACTCCGGCACGGCCTCGACCAGCTCGCTGCCGAGGGCCTCCTCCGCGGTCGCGCCCTTCCACGTGAGCACGCCCATGGCGAGCACGACGAGGATCACCGTCACGATCGCGACGGGCCGCCGCAGCAGCCGGCGCTCGCGGCGGAGGTCGATGAACGGCAGCACCAGCAGCAGGATCAGCAGGATCGTCGGGATGCCGACGGTGCCGAGGATCACCGACTCGGGCCACTTGAAGATCCTGAGCAGGTAGAAGAGGAAGAAGAAGTACCAGTCGGGCCGCGGGATGAAATCGGTGGTGCCCGGGTCGGCTTCCTCCGTCCAGTGCGGGCCGAGCACACCGGCCTCGGTGCCGTCCGCGTCGAAGTACCAGATGCACGCGAGCGCGACGATCACGATCACGACGACGAAGCTCATGATCGTGTCGTGGAACATCGCGTGCGGGAAGAACGCCTTCCCCCGCTTCTCGACGTCCTCCTTGTAGCGCTGGTGCGCCTCGCGCCGCTCGACGATGCGCCTAGACGCCATCCGAGCCTCCGCGCCCGCCGTGCCGCAGCAGGCCCTCGCGACCCTCGGCCGGCTTGGCGACGACCGTGCCCTCGCCCGCCGCGTTCTTCGTCCACGGGTTCGGCGTCACGCCGAGGCGGATCACGAGGTGGAGGTGCAGGATGATCAGGCCGATGATCGCGCCCGGGACCACGAGCATGTGCAGGGAGTAGAACTTGCTGAGGGTGTCTTCCCCGATCGCCGCACCCCCCTGAAGGAACTGCGCGATGAACGGCCCGAGGAAGGGGGCGGTGCCGTTGATGTTGATGCCGACCACGGTGGCCCAGTACGCGGTCTGGTCCCACGGGAGCAGGTAGCCGGTGAAGCCCTCGAGCATGCCGAGCGCCAGCAGGAGCACGCCGACGATCCAGTTCAGCTCGCGCGGGTACTTGTAGGCGCCGAACAGGAAGACGCGCGCCATGTGGAAGAACATGAGGATGATGAAGACGCTCGCGCCCCAGCGGTGCATGCCGCGCACGAGCCAGCCGAGCGTGAGGTCGTTGGTGATGTACTGGACGGACTCGTAGGCCGAGTCGGGATCCGGCTTGTAGTAGAAGGCCAAGATCACGCCGGTGATCGCCTGCACGAGGAAGGCCGTGAGGGTGGCCGAGCCGAGCGTGTGGTACCAGCCGATGTCGCGCGGCACCTTCCGGAAGAGGAAGTACTTGACGGCGCCGACGAGCCCGGAGCGCTCTTCGAGCCAGTCGAGCGGGTAGAGCGCCGCCGCCTCGATCTGCGCGCGGCGTCCCGACTTCCCGCGAGGCGGCGCTGTGGCCACTAGCCCGGGACCTCGATCGGGTACAGCCAGGCGGACGGGCCGTCCACGTGCACGCCCGGGCTCGTGTGGCCGTACTTCGTGATCCGCGCGCGCGCTCCCGTGCCCTCGACCTCCCCGACGCTGTAGAAATCGCCGAGCCAGAGGTTGCCGTTGCGGATCGAGAACTCGCAGCGGTCGAGCGCGCGGACGGGCGGCCCGGCGGTGCGGTTGCCCTCGGTGTCGTACTGGCCGCCGTGGCAGGGACAGCCGAAGCCGGACGGCTGGGTCGGAACCAGCCGGATGGCGCCGCCCTCGCCGACCGTCTGCGCCGCGTCCTCGTCGACGGGGCCGTTCGGCTGCACCGGGCAGCCGAGGTGGACGCAGCGGGAGAAGAGGATCGTGAAGCTCGAGACCGGGCCTTCCGGCGTGTCCGCGACGCCGTTGTTGCGCACGAAGACGGTGCGGCGGCTGACCTCGCCGATCTCCGGGTCCTCGAGGTAGGTGGCGATCACGAACTCCCCCCGCGGGAAGTTCTCGACCGGGCCGAGGTCGACCGACTGCTCGTCCTGGTTCGTGAAGGAGGGCAGCACGGCGAAGCCGAGCACCGGAACGGTGATGATGCCGCCGATCGCGGCGCCGACGCCGATCGTCGCGGCCGAGAGGAACGTGCTGCGCGGATAGGCCGCGACCTCCTCGTCGTCGGCGACGGGCACGGCGCCCGCCGCGGCGGGCGGCGCGCCGGTCTCGCGTACGGCCCGCGTCTCCGGCTCCACGTGGGGCGCCGGCTCGCGCACGCCTCTCGTGACGTCGCGGATCCAGAGGAACCCGAAAACGATCGCCAGGACCGCGCCGACGGCCGCCACGGGCAGGCTGACGACGAGCCCGAGCAGGACGCACGCGATGCCGATGGCGAAGCCGATCGGCCAGAGGCTCGGCGGCGGCAGATGCGGCGTTTCGTTGTCGTGCATGCTCAAGCCTCGGTCTCCTCCGGATCTAACCCGTCTGTGCCTCGCCCTGTCAACGACGTGTCAGTCGTCGCAAGCCTCGCCGGCCCGCGCCATTCTGCACCACTCCGCCGGACGCGTGCGCCGATATCCCGTACTCGGCCCAGCGCTCGTCGACGAGCGCCTTCACCTCGGGCGTCATCTCGATCTCGTCGGGCCACTCGCGCGCGCCCTCGAGCGGCCCCTTCGCGGTCGCGTCGATGCCGATCTTCCCGCCGACGAACTGGAGTGTGGGCGCGTGGTCGAGGTGGTCGAGCGGCCCCTCGGCGATGACGACGTCCCGCTTGGGGTCGACGTTCGCACCGACGTAGAAGAAGACCTCCTCGTAGTCGTGCACGTCGACGTGCTCGTCCACGACGACGACGGCCTTGGAGAGGCTGAGCATGCCCAGCCCCCAGATCGCGTGCATCACCTTGCGCGCGTGGCCGGGAAAGGCCTTGCGGATCGAGACGATCACGCAGTTGTGGAACGCACCGGCCACGGGGAGGTCGTAGTCGACGATCTCCGGCACGGTCATGCGCACCGCGGGCAGGAAGATCCGCTCGGTCGCCTTCCCGAGCCAGGCATCCTCCTGGGGTGGCTTCCCGACGACGATTGACGGATAGATCGCGTCGCGGCGCATCGTCAGCGCCGTGACGTGGAAGACGGGGAACGGCTCGGCCGGCGTGTAGTAGCCCGTGTGGTCGCCGAAGGGGCCCTCGAGGCCGAGCTCGTCCTTCTCGATGTAGCCCTCGAGCGCGATCTCGGCGTGCGCCGGCACCTCCAGGTCGTTCGTCTTGCAGCGCACCATCTCCACGGGCGTGCCGCGGAAGAAGCCCGCCAGCATCAGCTCGCCGATGTGCTTCGGCAGCGGCGCGCTCGCCGAGTAGGCGGTGACGGGGTCGAGCCCGAGCGCGACCGCGACGGGGATGCGGCCGTCGGTCGCGAGCCAGTCGGCCCGCCCGTCCTTGTGGATCTGCCAGTGCATGTAGGTCGTGTTGCGATCGATCACCTGCATCCGGTACATGCCGACGTTGCGTGTGCCGGCGCGCGGGTCGCGCGTGATCACGGCGGGGAGCGTGATGAACGGCGCGGGATCGCCGGGCCAGCAGCGCTGCACCGGGAGCAGGCCGAGGTCGACGTCGTCGCCGGTCAGCACCACCTCCTGCACGGGGCCGCTGCGCACCGAGCGCGGCCCGGAGCCGGCGATCGACTTCAACTTCTGCAAGCCGCGGACCTTGTCCAGCAGCCCCTGCGGCGGGGTCAGCTCGAGCACGTCGGCGACGCGCTCGGCGAGCTCGTCGAGGCGCTCGACGCCGAAGCCGAGCGCCATGCGGCGCTCGGTACCGAACTGGTTGATCAACAGCGGGTGCCGCGACCCCTTGGGGTTCTCGAACAGGAGCGCAGGCCCGCCCGCCTTGACCGTGCGGTCGACGATCTCCGTGATCTCGAGATCCGGGTCGACCTCGGCGGCGACGCGGACGAGCTCGCCCTCGCGCTCCAGGAGCCGGATCCACTCGCGGAGGTCCGTCGGAGGTGCCATCACCCCGAGTCTACGGAGAGGCCGTAGGCGACCGCTTCGCCGAGCGTCAGCGCCCGTCCCCGCTGGACGCCGTCGCTCGGGAGTGCGCCGAGCCGGGCCGCGAACGACTCCCGCTGCCGCTCCCAGACGCCAAGCCGGGCCCGGCGCTCCTCGGCCTCGACGGCGCCCCACAGCACCGCCGCCCGATCCGGCTCGCCCGACGCGTACGCGAGGGTCGCAAGGGTGGCGAGGCCCCAAACCGTGTTCTGCCGGTCGCCGAGCTCGTGGCAGAGCGCGAGCGCTCGCCGTGCGAGCTGCACCGCCTGGTCGGTCCGGCCGAGAGACTCTGCGGCCTCCGCGGCGTTCCCGGTCATCACCGCTCCCCACCAGACGAAGCCGATCGCTTCGGCGCGGCGCGCGCTCTCGAGCAGGAGCTCGAGCGCCGCGGCGTCGTTTCCGCTGAGCGACTCGACCCTGGCGAGGGTTCCCGGCAGCTGCGCCTCGAGGCGGGGCGCTTGGACCCGGGCGAGGCTCTGCTCGACCTCGAGGAGGATCGCACGGGCCCGATCGGGATCTCCGAGCCGACACGCGACCGACGCCTGCCGGTGGAGCAGTCTCGCGGCGCCGGCCTCGTCCCCGAGCTCCCGAAAGCAGGCGAGCGACCTGGAGTAGGCGTCTGCGGCCCCGACGAACTCACCGGTGATCTGGCTGGCGCCTCCGAGGCCGCGGAACGCCCGAGCGCGGAGAGCCGTCGGGACGCCCGGACGCTCGAGGAGGGATGCGAAGATGCGTGCGCCCTCGAAGGGGCTCGTCGTCTCCCAGTAGCTCTCGAGCTCGACGGCGAGCGAGAGCGCGGTCTCCGCGTCGTCCTCGCGCTCCGACCAGTCGAGCGCGGCCCGGATGTTCGCCCCCTCGGGCCGGACGAGCTCGTGCCGCTGCTCCAGGAAGGCGGAGTCCTCGGACAGTCCGGATCGGCGCGCGAGCTCGAGGAACCAGCTCACGTGCGCCCGCCGGAGCGCCTCCTCCTCCCCGGACGCGGAGAGGCGCTCGAGCGCGAGCTCCCGGATCGTCTCGAGCATCCAGAAGCGCTCCTCGTCCCGAACCCGGAGCAGGCTCTTCTCGACGAGCGACTGCAGATCGTCGAGGTCGGCGTCGCAGATCTCCTCGGCCGCGGCGAGCGTGCAGCCGCCGGAGAACACGGCCAGCCGGGCGAACAGGCGCTGCTCGTCCGGCTGGAGGAGGTCGTGCGACCACTCGATCGTCGCGCGCAGCGTCTGCTGGCGCGACTCGGCGTCGCGGCCCCCGCGGAGCACGTCGAGCCGGCTGCCGAGCCGCTCCAGGAGCTGCCGGCTCGAGAGCATCACGGTCCGTGCGGCGGCGAGCTCGAGCGCGAGGGGCAGGTCGTCGAGGCGGTCGCAGAGCTGGTCGACTGCCTCGTCCGGCGCGAAGTCCGGTCGGACGGCCCGCGCTCTCGCCGCAAAGAGCTCCCGAGCCTCGGCACGGTCGAGCACCGGGACGGGATACACGTGCTCGCCCTCGATTCGAAGCCGCTCGCGGCTCGTCACCAGCAGGTCGAGGTTCGGGCAGTCGAGGAGGAGCGACGAGAGCTTCGGAGCCGCGGCGACCACGTGCTCGAAGTTGTCCAGCAGGAGGAGGAGCCGACGGTCGCCGATCGCGACCGCGAGCTCGCCGGGCGCTCCGAGTGCGCGGCTCGCTGCGTCGAGAACGGACGCGGGATCGACGACCGCGGCGAGCGGCACCCACCACACGCCGTGGGGGTACTCGTCCGCCGCGGCGCCTGCCGCCTGGAACGCCAGCCGGGTCTTGCCGCTCCCACCTGGGCCGGTGAGCGTCAGCAGCCGCGTCTCTCCGAGAAGGGTCGCAATCTCGCCGAGCTCGCGCTCCCGGCCGAGAAAGACGGTCGCCGGCACGGGCAAGTTCGTCTGGAAGAGCGTCTTCAGCGGCGGAAACTCGTCGCTCCCGAGCTGGAAGACGCGCTCTGCGGCCTCGAGATCCTTGAAGCGGTGCTCGCCGAGGTCGCGGAGCTCGATCCCGTCTGCGAGCGCGGCCGCCGAAGCCGACACGAGCACCTGGGTGCCATGGCCGGCCGCGGCGATCCGCGCCGCCCGGTGGACGTCGACCCCGACGTAGCCCTCCTCGGCCACGAACGGCGTCCCCGTATGGACGCCGACGCGGACGCGGATCGGCCCGTCGGCCAGCGCCTCCGTCAGGTCTGCCGCAGCGGCCAGCGCGCCCGATGCGGTCGGGAACGCGACGAAGAAGGCGTCGCCCTGCGTGTCCACCTCGACGCCGTCGTGCGCCGCGAACGCGGCGCGCAGCGCCCGGCGGTGCTCCGCGAGGGCGCCCGCATACGCCTCCGGCCCGAGCTCCTGCAGCAGCCGCGTCGAGCCCTCCACATCCGTGAACAGGAACGTGACCGTGCCGGACGGCAGCGCGCGCACGGCTGCAGTCTGGAACCGCGTGGGGGCTGCGTCTAGTGGCTTCGGTCGCCGCGGTGCGTCAGCCAGCGGGCGGTCTCGCCGAGCGCGATCACCGCGATGAAGACGAGGCCGACGACGAGCATCGAGAGCACGATGTCGCGCTCTGCCGTGTTCGCCAGGAGCCAGGCGGTCATGGCGAGGAGCTTAATCGACGCGCGCGGCGTGCGCGACCAGGGCGCGCTCGACCGCGTCGGCCTCGCGGGCGCCGCCGAGGCGACGCGCCAGCTCGACCCAGGCCTCCCCGTCGCCCGGACGTCCGTCGGCCCGCAGAGCCGCGCACGTGGAGATCAGCTCCGCGAAGGCGGCGACGGCCTCGAGCTCGCCGAGCGCGGCGATGCGCGAGAGCCCGTGGGCGTAGAGGTAGTCGCCGGTGAGGAGGGCGACGTCGGCGTCGGGCGGAGCGAACAGGCGCGGGCGCCCGTAGTGGAGGAGATAGCCCTCGTAGATCGTCTCCAGGCCCAGTGCATACCGCTCGTCGACGAGCGGCGAGAACACCGGCTCGCGGTCGACGTCGTCCCGCAGTGACTCCCCCCACAGCGGGCTCTCGGCGGCCGCCTCGGCCGCGATCGTGCCCCAGAGGTCAGTCGCGGAAGAAGTCGCCAACGGCCTCGATGGTGCGGTCGATGTCCTCGTCGGAGTGCGCGAGCGAGACGAACAGGCACTCGAACTGGGACGGCGCGACGTAGATCCCCGACTCCAGCAGGTGCCGGAAGAGGGCGCCGTAGCGCTCCGTGTCGGACCTCTCGGCGTCGGCGAAGTCCCGGATCGGGCCGTCGGCGAGGAAGAGGGTCGCCATCGCCCCGACGCGCTGCACGCGGCCGAACGGGGTGAGCCCCGCCTCGAGGCGCGCGCCCTTCGCCTCCAACTGCTCGTACACGGCCGGCTCGCGCAGACGCCGCAGCACCGAGGTGCCGGCGGCGGTCGCGAGCGGGTTGCCCGAGAGCGTGCCCGCCTGGTAGACGTCGCCCGCCGGGGCGAGCCGCTCCATCACGTCGGCGCGGCCGCCGAAGGCCGCGGCGGGCAGGCCGCCGCCGACGATCTTGCCGAGGATCGTCAGGTCGGGGACGACGCCGTAGCGCTCCTGCGCGCCGCCGCGCGCGACGCGGAAGCCCGTGATCACCTCGTCGAAGACGAGCAGCGCGCCCGACGCGTCGCAGAGCGCCCGCAGCGCCTCGAGGAAGCCGGGCGCCGGAGGGACGACGCCCATGTTGCCGGCCACGGGCTCGACCACGATCGCGGCAAGGCCCTCGCCGTAGCGCTCGACGGCGGCCGCCGCTGCGTCGACGTCGTTGTACGCCGAGACGACGGTGTCGCCGGCGACGCCGGTGGGCACGCCCGGGCTGGCCGGGATGCCGAGCGTCGCGAGCCCGGAGCCGGCGCTCGCGAGCAGCGCGTCCACGTGGCCGTGGTAGCAGCCGGCGAACTTGAGCACGCGGTCGCGGCGCGTGAAACCGCGGGCGAGCCGGAGCGCGCTCATCGCCGCCTCCGTGCCGGAGGAGACGAGGCGGACGAGCTCGACCGACGGCACCGCGTCGACGATCTCGGCGGCGAGCTCGACCTCCGCCTCCGTCGGCGCGCCGAACGTGGTGCCGCGCCGCGCGGCCGCCTCGATCGCGGCGAGCGTCTCCTCGTCGGCGTGCCCGAAGATCAGCGGGCCCCAGCTCATCACCCAGTCGACGTAGCGCCGGCCGGAGACGTCCTCGAGCAGCGAGCCGCTGCCGCTGCGGACGAAGACCGGCTCGTCGAGCCCGACGGTGCGCATCGCGCGCACCGGCGAGTTGACCCCGCCGGGAATCAGCTGCGTCGCCCGCCGCCAGAGCGCGGACCTCTCGACTAGAGCCACCGCGCCAGGTCCTTCGTCCAGTACGAGCAGACGAGGTCGGCACCCGCGCGCTTGATCGCGGTCAGCGTCTCGAGCGCCGCCTGCCGCTCGTCGACGTAGCCGCGTGCGGCCGCGGCCTTCACGAGCGCGTACTCGCCGGAGACGTTGTAGGCGGCCACGGGGCAGTCGAAGCGCTCGCGCACCGCCCGGATCACGTCGAGGTACGGCAGGGCCGGCTTGACCATCAGCACATCCGCGCCCTCAGCGAGGTCGAGCTCGCACTCGCGCAGCGCCTCCCGGGCGTTCGCCGGGTCCAGCTGGTAGCCGCGGCGGTCGCCCTCCGAGGGAGCCGACTCGGCGACGTCGCGGAAGGGCCCGTAGAAGGCCGAGGCGTACTTCGCGGCGTACGCGATCAACGGGGTCTCGGGCAGCACCTCGCGGATCGCGGCGACGCGGCCGTCCATCATGTCGCTCGGCGCGACGGCGTCGGCCCCCGCCTCGACGTGGCTGACGGCGGTGCGCGCCAGCAGCTCGAGCGTCTCGTCGTTGACGACCTCGCCGTCCCGCAGCACGCCGCAGTGGCCGTGCGAGGTGTACTCGCAGAGACAGACGTCGGTCACGAGCACGAGCCCCGGGTGCTCCGCGTGGAGCGCCCTGAGCGCCCGCTGGACGATGCCGTCCTCGTCCCAGGCGCCGGAGCCCTCCTCGTCCTTCTCCTCGGGCACGCCGAAGAGGAGCAGCGCCCCCACGCCGAGCGCGGCGACCTCGCCCGCCTCCGCGACGAGGTCGTCGATCGAGAGGCGGGACATCGCGGGCAGCTCCTCGTTCCGCACCGTCGAGGGACCGACGAAGAGCGGCAGGACGAAGTCGTCGAGGTCGAGCCGCGTCTCGCGGACGAGCGAGCGCAGCGCGTCCGTGCGCCGCAACCGGCGCAGGCGCGTGGCGGGGAAGGCGCTCACGCGGACAGGTTACGTCAGGCGCAGCCTCAGGCTCCGAGGCGGCGGACGGCGGTGCGGGCGGCGAGGCCGTAGAGGAGGGTCAGCGCGGCGAGCCACGCGAGCTCGCGCGCGAGCGTCGGCCACGGGTCGAGGTCGAACAGCGCCGCCGTCGAGAAGTGCAGGGCGTGGGCGAAGGGGAACGCGGCGCTGACGTACGCGGCGGCCGGGACGACCTCGCGCGGGACGAGGCCGAGGAAGACGATCGGCAGCACGGCGAGGACGGCGACGAGCGCCGCGGTGCGGGCATCGCGGGCGAGGGCGCCGAGCAGGGCGCCGAGCGCACCGAGTGCGGCGCCCGCGGCCGCCAGGCCGAGCGCGAGGACCGGGAGCCGCGCCCACGGCTGACCACCCTCCACGTCGCCGAGCTCGATGATCGCCCCGAACGCGAGCACGATGCCGGCGCCGAGCGCGAGCGCCGCGAGCGCAGCGAGCGCCACCTTCGCGGCGACGAGCTCGCCCGGGCCGACGCGCCCGCGCCGGAGCCTCGCCAGCACGCCCTCGTCGCGCTCGGCGGCGAGCGCGGCCGCTGCGAGCAGGAGCGCGAGGAACGAGATCGTGAGCGCGAGCGCGTGCGACTGCGCCTGTGCGGAGAGCGCCCAGGTCCGGCCCTCCCCGCCGACCTCGACGAGCTCGATCGGGTTGGCCGTCGCCCGGAGCGCCTCGTCCGTCTCCCCGAGGGCCGCCTCCGCGGTGGAGACGAACTCGCGCAGCCGGTCGAGCCGCGGCCCCGCCGGCAGCTCGTCGAGCAGCTCGCCGGCCCGACGGAGGCCGAGCACGTCGAAGCTCTGCCCGAGGAACGCGCCCTCGCCACCCTCGAGCAGCAGGTCGATGTACTCGAGATTCGCCTCCACGTAGGCATCCGAGAGCTGGCGGTTGAGCTGGTAGACGAGCGCCTGCACCTGCTGGGTGACGCGCACCGACAGCCCGCCACTGCCGGTCTCGAGCTCGAGCCGGGGGGTGCGGGCCATGCTGCGGAGGTCGCCGACGAAGCCGCTCGGGACGACCAGCATCGCGACGATCCGCCCGGAGCGCAGCTGGTGCTCGGCCTCGTCGCGCTCGAGCCGGACGAGCGTGACCTCTTCGGCGACCCGGTCGATGGTGCGCTCGACGTGGAACCTCTGCCCACCCACCTCGACCTGCGCCGGCAGGCCGTCCTCGTCGACGAGCGCCACCCGGGGCTTTGCGTTCGCGTAGCTGGCGACGAGCCCCACGAGCGCAGCGATCACCAGCGGGTACGCGAGCAGCACGCCGAGCAGAAGCGGCGACCGGCGCAGCACCAGCAGGTCCTTGCGGAGCAGGAGCAGGGCCCGCGTCACGGCAGCAACCGCCCGTCCAGGAGCTCCAGCGTGCGGTCGGCCTCCTCGCGCTCCTCGACGTTCTGGGTCGCGAAGCACACCG
>DASUOK010000097.1:0-2259 GCA_036276675.1 Gaiellaceae bacterium
CAACATCAAGGAGATCAAGTTCCGGCCGAAGATCGGCATTCACGACTACGAGACGAAGAAGGGCCACGTCGTGCGCTTCCTGAACCAGCGCGCGAAGGTCAAGGTCACGATCATGTTCCGGGGGCGCGAGAACCTGCACCCGGAGCGGGGACGTGACCTGCTGATGCGTCTCGCCGACGAGCTGAAGGAGATCGCGACCGTCGAGTCGCCACCGCTGCTCGACGGGCGCAACATGGTGATGCTGCTCGGGCCCACGAAGAACGCAGGAGTGAGAATCGATGCCAAAGACGAAGACAGCGAGCGGAGCGAAGAAGCGCTTCAAGGTGACGGGGACCGGGAAGCTCTTGCGCCGCCGGCGCCGCCGGACGACGCCGCCGGGGCACCTGATCAAGAGCCGTCCGGGCAGGAAGAAGCGCCAGCGCGAGGGCGCGTTGGTCGCGCCTAGCGACCGGAAGGCGATCAAGAAACTCCTGGGGAGGGGCTGACATGCCGCGCGTCAAGCGATCCGTCCACGCGCGCAAGAAGCGCCGCAAGGTGCTCGGCCAGGCGAAGGGCTACTGGGGTCTCAAGAAGTCGAGCTACAAGTACGCGAAGGAGCAGGTCGAGCACTCGCTCGTCTACGCCTACCGCGACCGCAAGAACAAGAAGCGGACGTTCCGTCAGCTCTGGATCGTCCGCATCAACGCCGCCGCCCGCGCGAACGGGATGTCCTACAACCAGTTCATCTCCGGGCTGCACAAGGCCGGGATCGAGCTCGACCGCAAGGTCCTGGCCGACTTGGCCGTCAGCGACCCGGCGGCGTTCACCGCCGTGGTCGAGCGGGCCAAGGCCGCGCACGAGTCGCAGGCCGCCTAGCGGCTCCGTGATCACCTCGGCGTCGAACCCGGCGCTGAAGCTCGTCCGCAAGCTCCTCGCGCAGAAGCGCCAGCGCGAGGAGCTCGGGCTCTTCGCGGTCGAGGGGGAGGATCTCGTCGACGCGGCGCTCGCCGCCGGCCTCGAGCCGGTCGAGCTGCTGCTGGCCGGCGAGACCGTCGCCGCGGAGCTCCTCGCCGGGCTCTCCACGCTCCCGCACCCCGCGCGCGCGATCGGCGTCTTCCGGGCTGCCGACCTGCCGCGAGGTGAGCGCGAGGCGACGCTGGCGTTGTGGCGGGTGGCCGATCCGGGCAACGTCGGCACGCTCCTGCGCACCGCCGACGCGTTCGGTGCCGCGGTCGCGCTCTCACCGGGCTGCGCCGACCCGCTCGGGCCGAAAGCCCTGCGCGCCTCGGTGGGCGCGGTCTTCCGAGTGCCGCTCGCCGGCTGGTCGGCGTTACGCGGGACGCACGTCGCCCTCGTCGCGCACGGAGGGACGCCACTCGCCGAGCTCGACCTCTCCGGCCCCGTGACCTTCCTGCTCGGGGCGGAGCGCGGGGGATTGCCGGAGGAGCTCGCCGCGCGGAGCGACGCACTCGGCTCGATCCCGCTTCCGGGGGCGGCGGAGTCGCTCAACGTCGCCGCCGCGGGCGCGATCGCGCTCTACGAGCGCAGTCGCCGCTCGCCGTGAAGACTTAACAGTTCTTGCCGCCGTACCTAGCGTAAACTGCCAAAATGTTGGGTTCCTCGCCCGTCGACGACCCGCTGATCCAGCAGACACTGCTGGGGGAGGCCGTCGATGCCGGTCCTGCCGCGATCTTCGTGCTCGGCGAAGACCGGAAGTACGTCGCGGTCAACGCGTTCGCGTGCAGCCTGCTCGGCTATGAGCGCCGCGAGCTGCTCGCGCTCGATCCAGCCGAGATCGGCCCCGAGCCCGACGTCGTCGCCCATCTCGCCGAGCTCAACCGGGGCGGCGAGACGCGGGGGACGGCGCAGCTCCGGACGAAGACCGGCGAGCCGATCGACGTGACCTACCGCGCCTGCGAGACGACGGCGGCCCGGATGCGCTTCTGGATCACCGTGGCGTTCCCCGACTGAGCGTCACCAGGCTCCGCCTCCGCCGCCGCCGCCCCCGCCGCCACCACCGCCCGAGAAGCCTCCGCCGAAGCCGCCCGAGCCGGACGAGGGGGGCGCGAGCGCCGAGCCGAAGCCGGCCGCGAGGTCGCCGATCCCGAGCGAGGTCGGGCCCGAGCCCAGGTCGCCGTGCGGGCCGATCCAGTAGAGCGAGCTCGCCTGGGCGAGCGCCTCGGGCATGTGCAGCTGCGCACCCTGGAGGACGCGCTCCGCGATCCCGAACGCGATGCCGTAGACGAGGAACCGCTCCCACAGCTCGAGCGTCGCCGGCGG
>DASUOK010000098.1:0-9649 GCA_036276675.1 Gaiellaceae bacterium
CGCGCCCGGTGCCCCGTTCACGCGGCGACCGCAGCCCCCCGCGACCGCTCAGTGGTCGACCGGCTACGATTGGGGCGAAGGGCAGTACCGCACAACAGCGTCGTCGTCACTACGGCTCGACAGCCCGGCGACGCAGGCCGAAGAGCGGCGCGGGAGACCTTCGTGCAACCGATCAACGGCTACACGGAGGTTCACCGATGCACGTCGATCTCTGGATCTGGATCGCCTTCGGCGCATTCGTCGCAGCGATGCTCGTCCTCGATCTCCTCGCGTTCGGGCGCGGCGGCGAGGTCGTCTCCTTCCGGCGCGCGGTCACGTGGAGCGTCGGCTGGACGCTCCTCGGCCTCGCTTTCGCGCCCGTCCTCTGGATCTGGCAGGGAGGGGCGTTCGCCGAGGAGTACCTCGCCGGCTTCCTGATCGAGAAGTCCCTGTCGATCGACAACCTCTTCGTCTTCGCGCTGATCTTCGCGTACTTCAACGTCCCCGCGGCGCACCAGCGCCGGGTGATCTTCTGGGGGATCGTCGGTGCGATCGTCCTGCGGGCGATCTTCATCGCCGCCGGGGCTGCCCTGCTCGACGCGTTCCATTTCACGATCTACGTGTTCGGCGCTTTCCTGATCCTGACGGGCATCCGGATGGCGCGGCACTCCGAGGTCGAGATCCACCCGGAGCGGAACCCCGTGCTGCGCGTGCTCGGCCGCGTCCTGCCGCTGACGACGCGGTTCCACGGCGACCGGCTGACCGTGAGGGAGGACGGCCGTCGGGTGGCGACGCCGCTCTTCGGCGCCCTCGTGCTCGTGGCGACCTTCGACGTCGTCTTCGCCGTCGACTCGATCCCCGCGATCTTCGCGGTGACGCGCGAGGTGTTCCTGGTCTACGCCGCCAACGCCTTCTCGCTGCTCGGTCTCGCCGCCCTGTACTTCGTGCTGGCCGGGATGATGGGCAAGTTCCGCTACTTGAACCTCGGGCTCGCGGTGGTGCTCGTGTTCGTGGGCGGGAAGATGCTCCTCTCGGACGTCTTCAAGGTGCCGGTGTACGTCTCGCTCGCCGTCATCGTCGTCACGCTGGCCGCGGCGGCGATCGGCTCGGTGCTCAGGCCCCTGCCGGCGGCCGTTCCCGCCGACGAAAGGCCGTGAGCGATGTCCTGGCTCGGCGGCTCGTACCGCCGCGAGCGCCGAGCAGCACGCGTACCCTGGGCGCCGTGGATCGGAACCGGGAGGCGGAGGAGCTCGTTCGGCTCTGGCAGGAGCTGCAGGAGGCGCAGGTGACCGGGGACGT
Source organism: Gaiellaceae bacterium (assembly GCA_036276675.1). GTDB lineage: Bacteria > Actinomycetota > Thermoleophilia > Gaiellales > Gaiellaceae > Gaiellasilicea. The sequence goes on from DASUOK010000098.1 coordinate 1,279, forward strand.
CGAGCGCCTGACCTGGCTCCACCGCCGCGCCGACGGGGAGAGCCGGGACGAGGACGCGTCAGAGGAATGGCGGCTGCTCGCCGACGACGCGGTGCGGCACGCCGACCGGCTGCGCGCGGAGCTGGCGGCACAGCCGAGCGCAGGTGTGGCCGGGGACGCCGTCGTCGTCGTGGACTCCGCGTCCGCGTCGGAGTCGGAGTCGGCGCCGGAGCCGGAGCCTGCCGGGGGTCGCCGCGGGCGCACGGGCTCGCTGATCTGGCTCGCGATCCTCGTCGGCTGGATCCTGCTGCAGGTGTTCCAGGCCGCCACGGGTGGCGACGGATCGCCGTAGACACGCCGCCGTAGACTGGCCCGCATGAGCGTTCGCGTCCGCTTAGCCCCGAGTCCCACCGGCTCGCTCCACCTCGGCGGAGCCCTCTCGGCCGTCGCCAACCGGCGCCGCGGAGACTGGCTGCTGCTGCGGATCGACGACACCGATCGCGAGCGCGAGGTGGAGGGAGGCGTCGAGAAGATCGTCGCCGATCTGGGCTGGCTGGGGGTCGGCTGGGAGGAGGGGCCGGTGCGGCAGAGCGAGCGCGCCGAGCGGCATCGTGAGGCGGCAGCCGGGGTCGCGACCGAGGACGCCGAGGGCGCCCTGCGCTTCGGCAGGCTGACGCTCGTCCGGGCCGACGGCCGGCCGACGTACCACCTCGCAAGCGTCGTCGACGACCACGACTTCGGCATCACGCACGTCCTGCGCGGAGCCGACCACCGGCCGAACACGGAGCTGCAGCAGCAGCTCGCGCGCGCGCTCGGCTTCTCGCCGCCCGAGTACATCCACCACGGCCTCATCCTCGGCCCCGACGGCAAGAAGCTCTCGAAGCGCACCGGCGAGATCGCCACGATCGGCGACCTGCGGGAGGAGGGAATCCCGCCCGGCGCCGTGCGCGCCTACCTCGAGGAGCTCGGCGAGCCCGCGCACGACGTCCGGCTCGACCTGAAGCGGATTCGCCGGCTCGCGATCGACGCGATCGCCTCGCTGCCGGACGCCGAGCTCGCGGCGGCGGCCGGAGCACCGGTCGAGCTCGTCCCCGCGCTCCGCGGGGCTCGCGACCTCGTGGAGGCTCGCGAGCTGGCCCGGTCGATCCTCGAGCCCGAGCCGGCGGCCCTGCCGCCCGGGGCGGCGCCGACGCTGACACGCTTCGTCGAGCTCGAGTCGCTGGGGCTGGAGCCGCGGGCGCTCGTGCGCGAGCTGAAGGCCGTGGGCGGCGATCTCAAGGCCTTGCGGCTCGCGCTCACCGGCCGCGAGCGCGGTCCCGAGCTGTGGGCGGTGATCGCGGCGCTGCCGCGTGAGGAAGCGCTGCGGAGGGTGGGTGCGGCTCTTTAGCACCCTCCAGCGCGGCCTCGTCGAGCTGCCCGACCCGCCCGGGCCGATCGGCATGTACGTCTGTGGCCCCACCGTCTACGCGCGCGCCCACATCGGCAATGCACGCCCGTTCGTGATCGCGTCGTGGTACGCGCGCTGGCTGCGGCGGCGTGGCTACGACGTCACGCTCGTACACAACATCACCGACGTGAACGACAAGATCTACGAGGCCGCTCCGGGCGCGAGCGCGGCGCGCGCGGCCGCGGCGACGGCGTGGTACCTGGAGGACGTGGCCCGCTTCGGGCTCGACGAGGTCGACCACTTCCCGAAGGTGACCGAGACGATGGACGTCATCATCCGCTTCATCGCGGAGCTCGTCGAGGCGGGTGCTGCGTACGAGGTGGACGGCGACGTCTACTTCCGCGTCTCCCGGCAGGCCGACTACGGGCGGCTCTCGGGCCAGCGGCCCGACCAGGTCGAGGAGCAGGAGCCGAACGCGCGCAAGGAGGACCCACGCGACTTCGCGCTCTGGAAGGCGAACAAGGAGGACGAGGACACGTGGTGGGACTCGCCGTGGGGCCGCGGCCGGCCCGGCTGGCACATCGAGTGCTCGGCGATGGCGGAGCAGCTGCTCGGGCCTGCCTTCGAGATCCACGGCGGCGGGCTCGACCTCGTCTTCCCGCACCACGAGAACGAGCTCGCGCAGTCGGCCGCGCTCGGGCACGAGTTCGCGCGGATCTGGATGCACAACGGCATGCTGCGCTTCACCGGCGAGAAGATGTCGAAATCGGTCGGCAACGTCGCCACGATCCAGGAGGCGTTCGAGGAATGGGGCCGCGAGGCGCTGCTCGTCTTCTTCCTGACCGCGCACTGGCGCAGCCCGATCGACTACTCGGAGGAGACGCTCACCGCCGCCGCGGCGCGCGCCGAGGGCTTCCGCGAGGTCTTCCGGAACCCGTCGCACGCGGCGTCTCCCGACGCGTGGGAGCGATTCGAGCAGGCGCTCGACGACGACTTCGCGACGCCCGTCGCACTCGCCCTGATGCACGAGTGGCGCGACCACGAGCTGCTCCGCCGTGCGCTCGACGTCTTCGGGCTCGGCTCCCTCGCGGAGGAAACGGACGCTCCGGCGGAGTTGCACGAGCTGGCACGGCGCCGGCAGGAGGCACGCGCCGCCCGGGACTTCGCGACGGCCGACCGGCTCAGAGCCGAGATCGAGACTGCGGGCTGGGATGTCCGTGACGACCCGGGCGGCTACCGCCTCGTGCCGCGCCCGTGAGCCAGGCGCGGGAGCAGGTCTACGGTCGCCGGCCCGTCCGGGAGGCGCTACGCGGCCCGCGCGACGTGCTCGAGCTCTGGGCGACCGAGCGCGCCGCCGCGGCCGAGCCCTGGTTGCGAGAGGGGCCGCGCCTGCAGGTGAAACCGGACCGGGAGCTCTCGGAGGCCGCCGGGACGCGAGACCACCAGGGCGTGCTCGCCTGGTGCGAGCCCTACCGCTACGCGGACGCCTACGAGCTCGCGGCGGCCGAGCGACCACTGCTCGCCTGCCTCGACCAGGTCACGGACCCGCGCAACCTCGGTGCCGTCTGCCGCAGCGCCGAGGGCGCCGGAGCGACGGGTGTCGTCGTGCCGGCGCACGGCTCCGCGCGCGTGACCCCCGCCGTCTGCCGCGCGTCGGCCGGCGCCGTCGAGCACCTCCCCGTCGCCGTCGTGCCGAACCTCGCGCGCTGGCTGAACGAGATCAAGCGCGGCGACCTGTGGATCTACTGCGCGGCCGCGGACGCCGAGCAGACGCTCTGGGAGGCCGACCTCGAGGGCGGCCTCGCACTCGTCTTCGGCGCCGAGGGCAAGGGCGTGCGCCCGCTGGTGCGCCGGGCCTGCGACGGCGCGATCTCGATCCCGCTCGCGGGACGGGTGGAATCGCTGAACGTGAGCGTTGCCGCGTCGCTCCTCCTCTACGAGGCCGCGCGTCGGCGCGCCGAGGAGGGTGCGACCTGGTTGCCCTGAGCAACGAGGTCGACGTTCACCCGGTGCCGGAGCCGACGCTCTACCTCTTCGACGGGTACAACCTGCTCAGGCAGAGCGGCTTCGAGGAACGGCGCGAGCTGACCGATGCGCTCGCCAGCTTCGTCGCCGCCCGCGGCGCCCGCGGCGTGCTCGTGTGGGACGGCGTCGGTGCCGACGCCGAGGTGGGGCCGCTCGCCGTGCGGTACGCGTCCAATGCCGACGCGCTGCTCGAGCGGCTCGCCGCGGAGCACCGTGCCCGCGAGCGCGTCTGCCTCGTCTCCTCCGACGTCGCTCTTCGGGGGACGTCCGGCCAGGAGGTGCAGAAACGCTCGTCGCAAGGCTTTCTCGCGGAGCTCGCGCCCGAGCGGCACGCCGAGGGGGTGCCGTCGCGGCTCGGCGACGCGCTCGACGCGGAGACGCGCGCCCGGCTCGAGCGCCTGCGCCGCGGCGAGTAAGCGCACCCGTCGGCAACGAGACACGCGCATACGAACACGTGTTCCTAACAGACTCGGTCCAGTGCAAGTAACTTGTAACTTCCGCGGGTGCTTGCTATGGTCTGCCTCAACTTCAGGGTGAGAGTTGAGCGTTCGAGCTGGCGGACGCCGTCGATTCTTTCCCGCTGAATCCAGGGAGAAGCAGATGTCGGCTCGCAGCGCCACCGCCGTTCAGACGGCACAGAAGGCTCAACGAGAGCTTGAGGATCTGCAGCTGGTGATGAGGGCGCGCAACGGCAGCCAGGCCGCGCTCGACACGCTGATGCGCCGCTACACGGGCTTCGTGCGCCTGAAGGCGAGCTCCTACTTCCTCGCCGGCGGGGAGTCGGACGACCTGATCCAGGAGGGCTTGATCGGCCTGTACAAGGCCGTGCGCGACTTCCGCGCCGACAAGGAGACCTCGTTTCGCAGCTTCGCCGAGCTGTGCGTGACGCGGCAGATCATCACCGCGATCAAGACGGCGACGCGCTTCAAGCACCAGCCGCTGAACCAGTACGTCTCCTTCAGCCACACGCCGGCCGGGCAGGAGTCGGATGGCGACTGCACGCTCGGCGACGCGCTCCCGGGGCCCACGACGAACGACCCCTCCGTCTGCGTGATCTCGACGGAGGAGCTGCAGAGCCTCGTCTTCTGCCTCGGCAGCGGGCTCTCCCAGCTGGAGGCGGACGCGCTGCGCTGTTACCTCGAGGGCCTCTCCTACGAGGAGATGGCGGACGAGCTCGGCTGCGACTGCAAGACGATCGACAACGCGCTCCAGCGCGTCAAGCGCAAGATCCTCGCGCACCAGAAGACGCGCGAGGTGCTCAGCTAGCGCGAAGTACCATGTCCCCGGTCGGCCGGAGTAGCTCAGCTGGTAGAGCATTCGCCTTGTAAGCGAAGGGTCGTGGGTTCGAGTCCCGCCTCCGGCTCCTGACGCTGCGCGATCCGCGCATCCGGTGTGGTGAGCAGGCGAGCGGCTCCCTACGCCCCGACGAGCGGGATCCAGTCGTGTCCCGGATGCACGAGCCGCAGCGCATCGCCGAGCCACCGTCGCTGCTCGGACGTGAGGAGCGGCAGCGCTCGCGCCAGATCGGCCTGGTCGCGCTCGCGGCCTGCGTGCTTCGCCTTGAACAACAGCACGATCTCGGGCACGAGGTAGGGAATGCCGTCACGCGTGTGCTCGATCACGTCGGCGACCGGCCGCCGCAGCGACGGGTCGCGGCGGCAGACCCACGTGTCGCCCTCCCACGGCTCGCGGAAGACGTCGAGCCGCCACACGTGGCTGCGGCGGTCGAGGCCCCACGTCTGGTGCAGGTCGTCGGCTGCCTCGTCGATCGGCGTCACGCGCCCGTCGCCCACGCCGAACCACTCGAGCTCCGCCAGGGTGGCACGCACGGCCGGGAAGTCGGAGCGCGCGATCGCGATCTCCAGATCCTCGTGGGCACGCGGCGCGCCGCCGACGTGCAGCTCGATCGCCCAGCCCGCCGCGACCGCCCACGGCACCCCGACGTCGCGAAGCCTGGGCGCGAGCTCGCTCGGCTGCCACGCCTCCCACGCCTCGACGCCGGGCACGATCGGCCTCACCGGGCGAATTTACCTCGTCCCCCTAAACCGCGTGCGGCCCAGAACCGGGTGAAGCCCCGCTCCCTCTCCGAACGAGGGGGCGGGGCTTCGCGTTTCGGGAGTCGTTCGCGTCGCCTACGCGGCGTCGGGGACCGGAGCGGCCTTGGGGGCGCGCTCCTCGCCGTGCTCGAGCGTGGGCAGCCACTCGAGCCAGCGCGGCAGGTACCAGTTCCAGTCGCCGAGCAGCTTCATCGTCGCCGGCAGCAGCACCGCGCGGACGATGGTGGCGTCGATCAGCACCGCGACGGCGAGGCCGATGCCCATCTCCTTCATGTCGATCACCGGCAGGATCGCGAAGACGCTGAACACGGCGACCATCACCGCGGCAGCGCTCGTGACGACACCCGCCGTCGTCTTGATCCCGTGGGCGACGGCCGCCTCCGTGTCCAGGCCGCGGTCGTACGCCTCGCGGATCCGGCTCAGGATGAACACGTGGTAGTCCATCGAGAGGCCGAACAGGATCACGAAGAGGAACATCGGCAGCCACGGGGTGATGCCGCCGTTCGACTCGAAGTTGAGCAACCCCTCGCCCCAGCCGTACTGGAAGACGGCGACGAGGATGCCGTACGCGGCGCCGACCGACAGCAGGTTGAGCAGGATCGCCTTCACCGCGACCACGATCGAGCGGAACGAGACGAGCAGCAGCCCGAACGCGAACAGCAGCACGAAGCCGAACACGAGGGGAGCCGACCGCTTCATCGCCGCGCTCCAGTCCTCGCTCGCCGCGGTGGTGCCGCCGACGGCGTATTCGACGCCCTCGAGCTGACCGACGGTGGCGGGGAGGAGCTCCTCGCGAAGGGTCGTCAGCGCCGCCTTCGAGACGTCGTTCGAGCCGTCGCCGGCGAGGGGGATCTCGACGGTGGCGACGGTGTGGTCGCGGCTGGCCTCGACGGTGATCGGCGAGTTCATCTCGCCGCTCGCGAGCGCCTGCCGCCGCAGCTCGGCGATGGCCTCCTGCACGGGCTCGGCCCGGACGTCGGCGGCCTTCACGGCCACGACTGCCGGCTCGGGGCCGCCGGGGAACGCCTCGACGAGCGCCTTGTAGGGCTCGATCTCGGGGATCGAGATGTCCGACAGGCCCGTTTGGGTCGTCGTCAGCGAGAACGCCGGGATCGTCAGGGCCACGAGCACCGCGCCGGCCGCTGCCGCGGACACGACGGGGCGGCGGAGGACGCGGTCGAGGATCGCCGTCCACACACGCGACTCGCCGTCGTTGCGGCGGAACCGGTGCACGAGCGGCACGCGGACCTTGTCGACGCGGTCGCCGAGCTTCGAGAGCACGGCCGGGAGGACGGTGAGCGAGCCGATCATCGCGACCGCGACGACCATCATCGTGCCGATCGCGAAGGACATGAACGTCTTGTCGCCGGACAGGAACATCCCGGCCATCGCGATCATCACCGTGATGCCGGAGATGAGCACGGCGCGGCCGGAGGTCGCTGCGGCTGCCTCGAGGGCTGCGCCCTCGCTGCGGCCCGCCGCTCGTTCCTCACGCTCGCGGCGGAGGTAGAACAGCGAGTAGTCGACGCCGACGGCGAGCCCGATCAGCAGGATCACCTCGGAGATCGACTCGTCCATCGGCACGAGCTGGCTGGGCAGGGCGACGAGGCTCATGGTCGCGAACACGGCGGTGAGCGCGAGCAGCAGCGGGACGCCGGCCGCGACGACGGAGCCGAACACGAGCAGCAGGATCACGAGCGTCAGCGGGATCGAGATCATCCCGGCCGTCGCGAGCATGCCGCCGAACGCCTCGTCCGTGGCCTTCCCGGTCGAAGCGCTGCCGGACTCGTCGATCGAGAAGCCGGGGTGCCGGCTCTGCACGCCGTCGACCGCGGCCTCGATCTCCTCGATGTAGGCGATCGCCTCGTCGTAATCCCCCTTGGGCGTGAACGAGATCAGCGCCGAGTGGCCGTCACGGGAGATCTGGTCGCCGTGGCCGGCCGCGAGCGGGGAGCGGAGCTTCCGCACTTGCGGGAAGCCGTCGAGCGTGCGGGTGGCGTCCTCGATCGCGGCGCGGAAGGCCGGATCCTCGGCGGTCAGGGTCTCCGACTGCACGAGCACGAACTCCGTCTGCTCGTCGGCGCGGTTGAAGCCCGCGTCCTCGATCAGACGGTCGGCCTTGCGGGCCTCGCCGACCTGCAGCTCGTTCGGCTCCAGGAACTTCGTGCCGACGGCGCCGCCGATGACGACGGACGCGATCACGAAGGCGAGCCAGCCGAAGATGGCGATCTTGCGGTGGCGAGCGCTCCACCGACCCATTCGGGCCGCGAAGTTGCTCGAGTGCTTCAGAGGTGCCATTGCGGTGTCTCCTTCGGGGTGGTGGCAGCGGGATCGCTGTACTGCTCAGGCTGCACGGGCGCGGGACGCGGCACCGTGCGGCGTCCAGGCGTCCTGCGGTGCGGGCAGCCGCACAGGCCCGAGGGCGTTTTCCCGTGCGACCGGGCTCTGCCCGCTCGCCTGCGGCCGCGAGGTGCGCAGCGGCGCTGCGCGACCGGCGACCCACCAGCCGGCCGCGATCACGAGGCCGCCGGCGAGCGCGTCGAAGAAGAAGTGGTTGCCCGTGGCCACGATCACCAGCAGCATCAGCGCCGGGTAGGAGGCGAAGGCGATCCGCAGGCTGCGCCGCGAGACGACGCGCGCGAGCCCGACGCCGATCGCGAGGGCGTAGCCGAAGTGCAGGCTCGGGACGGCCGCGATCGGGTTGTAGAGGCTGCCGAGCAGGTCGGAGCTGAGGTTCAGCCCTGTGTGTGTGCTGACCGTGTCGGCGAAGCCGAGATCGGAGAGGCGCGGCGGCGCGGCGGGATAGAGGACGTAGCCGGTCAGCGCCAGGCCGGTGCTGACGATCAGCGTCGTGCGCAGGTGGGCGAACGCGTACGGGTGGCGGCGGTGCACCCAGATGAGCGCGGCTGCGGTGCCGCCGAAG
>DASUOK010000099.1:0-13685 GCA_036276675.1 Gaiellaceae bacterium
GACGTCGACCTGACGGAGCTGATCGAGACGCACAAGGCAAAGGGGGCGGCTGTCACGATCGGCCTGAAGTCTGTCGACAACCCGCTCGAGTTCGGGATCGTCGTGACGGACGACGACGGCCGGGTGGAGCGCTTCCTCGAGAAGCCGTCGTGGGGCCAGGTGTTCTCCGACACGATCAACACGGGGATCTACGTCCTCGAGCCGGAGGTCCTCCGCCACGTCCCCGATGACCGGCCGTTCGACTTCTCGAAGGAGCTCTTCCCGTTGCTCCTCGAGATGGGCCGCCCGATCTATGGGCACGTGCTGGACGGCTACTGGCAGGACATCGGCAACCTCGACCAGTTCCGGCAGGCCAACTTCGACGCCCTCGACGAGAAGGTCCGACTCAACGTCCCCGGGATGCAGCTGCGCGGCAACGTCTGGCTGGGGGAGGGAGTGGACGTCGACGACGTCGAGGACCTGCGCGGCCCGGCGTTCATCGGCAACAACTGCCGGATCGCCCGCGACGCCTCGGTCGGCCCGTACAGCGTGCTCTCGAACGGCGTCACGCTGCGGGAGCGCGCGCGAACGACCTACACCGTCGTCGACAGCGCCACGCACATCGGCCGCAGCAGCCTGATCGAGGGCGCGATCGTGGGGCGCTCGTGCGACATCCGCGACCACGTCCGCATCCACGAGGGGGCGGCGATCGGAGACGAGGTCACGATCGGCTCCGAGTCGAGCATCATGCCGCACGTCCGCATCTACCCCTTCAAGGAGGTGGAGACGGGCTCCCAGGTCTACGAGAGCCTGATCTGGGAGTCCCGCGCGTCGCCGCGGCTCTTCGGCAACGACGGGGTGAGCGGCCTCGTCAACGTCGACCTGACACCGGAGACGACGGTGCGCCTCGCGGCCGCGCTCGGTTCGGCGCTGAAGCGCGGCGGGCGCGTCGTGGCCAGCCGCGACGCCGCGCCGGCGTGCCGGATGCTCAAGCGGACGATCATCTCCGGCCTCAACGCGACCGGCATCGACGTGGCCGACCTGCGCGTCTCGCCGCCGTCCGTGAGCCGCCACGTCCTCAAGACCCAGGCCTTCGACGCCGCCGTCCACGTCGGCTCCAGCCATCTCGACCCCGAGGCGGTGTTCATCCGCATCTACGAGCCACCGGGCATCCTGCTCACGCCGGACCTCCAGAAGGAGATCGAGAAGAACTTCACGCGCCAGGAGCTCCGGCGTGTTGGCGCGGACGGCGTCGGCTCCGTCTCGTACCCGGCGCGCGTGCGCGAGAGCTACGCACAGGACCTGCTCGGCTACGTCGACGTCGCCGCGATCCGTGAGCGCGGCTTCCGGATCGTCGTCGACTACGGCTACTCGGCCGCGTCCTTCGTGCTGCCGCTCGTGATGGGGCCGCTCGGCGTCGAGGCACTCTCGGTGCACGGGTTCTTCGCCGACGAGAGCGGTGCGCGGCCGACCCTCGCGCAGTCGATCGGGCACACGAAGCGGCTCGTGGCGGCGGTCGGCGCCGACCTGGGTGCCGTGTTCGACGCGGCGGCCGAGCGCCTCTACCTCGTCGACGACACCGGCAAGGAGGTCCCGGTCGAGCAGGCGCTGCTCCTCTTCCTGAGCCTGATCAGCGCCGACGGCGGCACCGGCAAGGTGGCAGTGCCGGTCACGGTGACGAGCCTCGTGGACGAGCTCGTGGGGCCTCAGCTCGAGATCGTCCGCACGCCGCACTCGCTCGCCGACCTAACCCGCGTCGCGGCGGGCGACGGGGTCGTCTTCGCGGGCGCGGTGGGGGGCGGCTACGTCTTCCCGGAGTTCCTGCCCGCCTACGACGCGATGGCCAGCCTGGCGAAGCTGCTCGAGCTGCTCGCCCCGGTGCGCCGGCCGCTGTCGGAGCTCGTGGCCGAGCTGCCCGACTCCACGCTCGTGCACCGGCAGCTCGCCTGCCCGTGGGCGAAGAAGGGACTCGTGATGCGGCTCCTGAACGAGCGCCTCGCCGGTCAGGACGTCGATCTCACCGACGGGATCAAGCTGCTCGGCGAGAAGGGATGGACGCAGGTGCTGCCCGATCCCGACGAGCCGCTCCTGCACCTCTACGCCGAGGGCGAGAGCGTGGCCGCCTCGCAGCAGCTCGAGCTCGAGCTGCGTGAGCTCGTCGAGGAGATCGTGCAGGGAGACGCCGCTTCGCCGCGAACCACGGTAGAAGCCTCAAGCTGAGGTTGACCCCTCGGCGGCACGGCTGCTTTACTGACCGGAGGCCCCGACGACGCGCGACGACGAGGAGAGGACCGTGGAACCCCTGCCCGACCTGGCCAGCCTGTCCGACGACGACCTGAAGTCGCTGATCGAGAAGCTCGAGGGGGAGGAGGACGAGGTCTCCTACCGGCGTCGCCTGCTGCAGGGACGCATCGACATCCTGCGCGCGGAGCGCACGGCGCGCCTCAAGGGGGCGGGGGTGGGCGATGTCGACGTCGACCGCCTCACCGACATCCTCGCCACCCGCGGGGCGCCGGTGCCGCCCGCGACCGAGGGGGACGACACTCCTTGAGTCACGTCTACTGCCCGGAGTGCGGGTTCCAGAATCCCGAGGCGGCGAACTACTGCTCCAAGTGCGGGTCGCACCTGCGCAAGGAGGATCCCAACGAGCAGACGATGAGCTACACGCCCGAGGAGCTGGCGGACGAGGCAGGCACGCTCGGCGAGCTCGCCGGGCCTGCGCTCGTCGTCCGCTCGGGCGGGGGCCGCGCGGGGGAGAGCTTCGTCCCCTCCGGGGAGCGCACACTGATCGGCCGCTCGCCCGAGTGCGACATCTTCCTCGACGACGTCACCGTCTCGCGGCGCCACGCCGAGCTGCGGCGCGACGGCGACCGCTTCACGATCGAGGACCTCGGCAGCCTGAACGGCACCTTCGTCAACCGGCGCCGGATCGAGACCGCGGAGCTCGAGGACGACGACGAGCTCCAGATCGGCAAGTACCGCCTGACCTTCCTGCGCCGATGACGACGACGGCCTCCGACCAGCGCCTGCACACGATCGGAGCCGTCTGCGCGCGGCTGCAGGAAGAATTCGAGGACATCTCGATCTCGAAGATCCGCTACCTCGAGGACCAGGGCCTGCTGACGCCGAAGCGGACGCGCGGCGGCTACCGCCTCTTCAGCGAGGAGGACGTGGAGCGGCTCGAGACGATCCTGCGCCTGCAGCGCGACGAGTTCCTGCCGCTCCGCGTCATCCGGCAGGAGCTCGCGGCCGGAGCGGGGACGGCCGACCGCCGCAGACGCCGACCGACCGGCATCGGCGAGCGCGAGGACGAGCTCGAGCTCGCCGAGCTCTGCGACCGCGCCGGCATCGATCCGCAGCTGGCGCGGGCGCTGGAGGAGTTCGGGCTGCTCGTGCCGCGCATCGAGGCGGGCGTGCGGCTCTACCGCGAGAGCGATGCTGAGGTCGCGGCCGCCTGCGGCCGGCTCGCGCACTACGGCATCGACGCGCGCCATCTCCGCACCTTCCGGAACTCCGTCGGCCGCGAGGTGGCCCTCCTCGAGCAGCTGGTCGCTCCTGCGCTCCGCTCGCGCAATCCCGAGCGGCGCAAGGCGGGCCTCCACGACTTGCAGGCGCTCGCGGAGGCGTCGCAGGAGCTCTCGCGCCTGCTCTTCTGGCGCGAGCTGCGCGCGCTCGCGGAGCGGTAGGGTCTCGCGGTGACCGTCGACCTGCGCTCCATGATCCGCGAGGTGCCGGACTTCCCCGAGCCTGGGGTCGGCTTCAAGGACATCAGCCCGCTGCTCGCGGACCCCGCCTCGCTCGAGCAGGCGATCGCGCAGCTCGGCGAGTGGGGGAGGGCGAGGGCTCCCCAGCTCGTCGTCGGCGCCGAGGCGCGCGGCTTCATCCTCGGCGCGGCGCTCGCACGCGAGATCGGCTGTGGCTTCGTACCGGCCCGGAGGCCGGGCAAGCTGCCGCCCGAGACGGTCGGCGTCACCTACGCGCTCGAGTACGGGCAGAACGCGCTCGAGCTGCACCCGTCGTCGTTCTGGGACGGGGCGCGGGTGCTGATCCACGACGACGTGCTCGCCACCGGCGGCACCGTCGACGCGATCGGGGGGCTGATCGAGGAGCTCGGCGGCGAGGTGGTCGGCGCCGCGTTCCTGATCGACCTGACGTTCCTCGGCGGGCGTGAGCGGCTCGCGCGCTACGACGTCCACTCGCTGATCGAGTACTGACCCTCAGCACCCGCTGAATCTCCGCGGGGCGGGATTCCGTTGTCTCAGTGCCGGGAACGATGGTCCTTCCGGAACCTATGCGAAGGAGGCTCGAGATGATGGGCATTACCAGGGGATTCGCCACCCTCGTCGGGGCGGCGGTGGCCGGCTTCCTGATCTGGGTCGCGACCCAGATCGGCCAGGGCTCCGCCGCCGAGTACTGGACGACCTACGGCCTCGTGGCCGCAGCGGGCCTGACGATGGCGCTCTCGCAGCTCCTCGGCGGCTGGACGAAGTGGGGCTGGCCCCGGCTCTCACTGGGCGTGTTCCTGATCGGCTTTCTGCCCGTGCTCGCCGTGGGCGGCTGGGTGCTGCTCGCGCGGCAGCCGGCCGACTTCTTCAACACGATGAACTGGTCGCGCGACCTCGGGGTCGACGGCTTCGTCGGCGACCTGGGTGAGCTGCTCGCGCCGATCGCGTTCCTGATCGGCCTGACGTTCGGGTTCACGTTCGACACGACCGGGCCACGCGAGGTCGAGGTCGACGAGGTGCGCAGGCCCGACGCCTACGAGCGGCCCGTGCCCGTGACGACGACGGACGCCCGGTCCGACCACGTGGTCGACGACGAGCGGGTCGTGCCCGTACCGTCGGAGCGGACCGCCCACCACGTGGGCGAGGACGAGCGTTGGGCGGCGACGGACGAGCCGGCGGGCGACCTCGACCAGCGTCGCGCGGCCGACGAGCCACTCACGGCGGAGCGGGGGCACACGGACGACTTCGAGGACGCCGAGCACGCCGAGACGCACGAGCGTCGCGGCCGCTTCGGCTTCCGCCGCCGCCGCGCCGCGGCCACGAATGCGGAGCGGCGCGACGAGGCCTAGCCCGCCCACCCCAGATCCAGGGATGAGGGCGGTCGCCTCTACGGGCGATACGTAAACCGTGATGGACGCCGCCGCCGCCGTGAAGCCGAGGCACTCGGATCTGCTCCTCGAGCACTGCCTCGCGCTCGACGTGGTGCGGCGGCGTCCGACGGCGCGAGCGCGCCTGGATGCAATGCTCGGCACCGAGCTCGCGCGCCGGCTCGTGCTCGCCCTCTCGGCGCGCTAGCGGCGCCCGGGCACGTCCTCGCCGTTCAGGCGCACGAAGAGGAAGATCGCGCCGGCCGCGACGAGCGAGAGGATGAACGCGGTCGCGCTGGAGACGTCGACCGCGAGCATCCCGAGCCAGAGGATCAGGAAGAAGAAGACGGCCCACGCGAAGGACTGGACGCCGTGGTCGATGCTCGGCATGCGCAGGTGCATCGCCGCGATCCTAACGGAGGCGGAGGGCAGAACGAGGAGAAAGAAATTCAGGGAGCCGGTGGCGCTTTCGTCCGCCGAACCCGCTGACTTTCCGCTTCCGCGTACGGCCCTCGAGCTCGGCTTCGACCTAATCGCGCTCCGTGCTCCCTGCAAGCGAGAACCTAGCCGGGCACCGGCCCGTGGGCAAGCCGCCGCGTCGGGCGAAACCTGCAAATTGCGCGAACTTTCGCGAGCGGGTCGGTGCCGAGCCGCCGGGCGGCTGCATTTCTCTACGATCGCCCGGTGGGCCGCGCAGCCGTCCTCACCATCGCCGGCGCGGCCCTTCTCCTCGCGCTCGTCCTGACCGTCCTCGGCGTGGGGGAGGATCCGAACGCGCTGCCGAACTGGCAGGCGCTCGTGCTGGGGATCGTCCAGGGCGCCACGGAGCTGCTGCCCGTCTCGTCCTCGGCGCACCTGATCCTGGTGCCGTGGCTCGGCGACTGGGAGTACCTGAAGGAGCACGAGGCCTTCAACCAGACCTTCGACGTCGCCCTGCACCTCGGCACGCTCGTCGCAGTCGTGGCCTATTTCTGGCGCGATCTCGGGGTGCTGCTCGGCGCCTGGCTCGGCTCGCTGCGACGGCGGCGGCTCGAGACGCCCGAGGAGCGGATCGCGTGGTTCGTGTTCGTCGCCACCATCCCGGCGGCGCTCGTGGGGTTCTTCGGCGAGGACCTGATCGCCGAGCGCCTCGGCGAGCCCTGGCAGATCGCCGTGCTGCTCGTTCTCTTCGCGGGCGTGCTCTGGTGGGCCGACCGGCGCCCACCCACGCGGCAGATGGGGGAGCTCGGCCTCGGCGCGGCCGTCGGCGTCGGCGTCGCCCAGAGCCTCGCGCTGATGCCGGGCGTGTCTCGCTCGGGCGTGACGATCTCGGCCGGACGGCTGCTGGGGCTCGATCGCGACGGAGCGGCGCGCTTCTCCTTCCTGCTGCTCGTTCCGACCGTGCTGGGTGCGGTCGTCTTCAAGGGGCTGACGGACGTCGTCTTCGGCGAGCTGCCGGCGGGGTCGACGGGGCCGTTCGTCGTCGGCACGCTGGCGGCGGCCGGGAGCGGCCTCGTCGCGATCTGGGCGCTCCTCGACTACGTGCGCCGCCACGACTACTCGATCTTCGTCTGGTACCGCCTCGCGGCGGCTGGATTCGTCCTCCTCCTGATCGCGACGGACGTGCGGCCGCCGGGCTTCTAGGGAGGGGAGACGTGCGGCTCTGTGCGGCTCTGTGCGCTCTTCCGCCAACTTGACATAAGACCCGTTTACGTGCACGGGCTGGACAGCCGCGTTTGAAGGGGAGAAGCTGTCGGGTAAGAGCGGGCTAGCCCGACGGCGACCATGACGACGATCGACATCGACCACCTCCTCCGCAACGAGGAGATCCAGCAGCTGCTGGACACCGCCGAGCAGGCCGGCTCGCTCCGAGCGGCCGAGCTGGCGGAGGTCGTCGAGGCGCACGAGCTCGACCCGCTCGAGCAGGACGCGCTCATCCGCGAGCTGGAGCAGCGCGGCATCGACCTCGCCGACGAGCCGGCTGCCGCCGAGGAGCCGCCCCCGCAGCCGCCTCCGGCCGCTGCTGCGCCGCAGGAGACCACGACCGACGCCCTCCAGCTCTTCCTGCGCGAGGCCGGTCGCCACGACCTGCTCACGGCGCCCCAGGAGGTCGAGCTCGCGAAGAGGATCGAGCGCGGCGACCTGCAGGCCAAACAGCAGATGATCCAGTCGAACCTGCGGCTCGTCGTCTCGATCGCGAAGAACTACCGCAACCAGGGGCTGCCGTTCCTCGACCTGATCCAGGAGGGCACGCTCGGGCTGATCCGCGCGGTCGAGAAGTTCGACTGGCGCCGCGGCTTCAAGTTCTCGACCTATGCCACCTGGTGGATCCGCCAGGCGGTCGCGCGCGCACTCGCGGACAAGGCGCGAACCATCCGCATGCCCGTCCACATCGTCGAGCGCTTGCAGAAGATGAACCGCGCCGAGCGGACGCTCTGGACGCAGCTCGGCCGCGAGCCGACGCTCGAGGAGATCGCGGACGAGGCGTCGCTCCCCCTCCAGCAGGCACTGGAGGTGCGCGCCGCTGCGCGGGCCTCGACCAGTCTCGACCAGCCCGTCGGCGAGACCGACGACGCCGTCTTCGGCGACTTCGTCGCGGGCGACGGGCCGCTGCCCGAGGAAGAGGTCGAGGTGTCGCTCCGCAGCCAGGCGCTCAAGGAGGCGCTCGAGGCGCTGACGGAGCGCGAGCGGCAGGTCGTCGTCCTCCGCTACGGCCTCGCCGACGCGGAGCCGAAGACGCTCGAGGAGATCGGTCGCCGGCTCGGCCTCACCCGCGAGCGCGTCCGGCAGATCGAGCTCGACTCGCTCAAGCGGCTGGCGTCGCTCCGCGAGATGGAAGCCGTCGGCCTGTAGCCGCGCGGGCTAGCTGCGGAGGTAGAACTCGAGCCCGGGCGCGACCGAGCGCAGCTCGCGCAGTGCGCGCGACTCGAGCTGGCGCACGCGCTCGCGCGTGATCCCCAGCCCCGCTCCGACCTCCTCGAGCGTCTTCGGCGCCGCCCCGTCCAGGCCGAAGCGCTGGGCGAGCACGAGGCGCATGCGGGGGTTCAGCTGGTCGAGCGCCTTCGCGAGCTCGCTGGCCCGCAGGCGCTCGGAGGTCTGCACGTCCGGCTCGATCGCGTTCGTGTCCTCGATCATGTCGCCGTAGAGGCTCTCGCCGTCGCCGACCGGGGTCTCGAGGCTGACCGGGTCCTCGACCAGCTCGAGCAGCTCGCGCACGCGCTCGGGCGTGAAGCCGCTCTCGGCGGCGATCTCCTCCAGGTTGGGGTCGCGGTTCAGCTTCTGCGCGAGCACGCGGCGGGCGCGCGTGACGCGGCGGACCTGCTCGGCGACGTGCACGGGCAGGCGGATCGTCCGTCCCTGCTCCGCGAGCGCGCGCGTGACCGCCTGCCGGATCCACCACGTTGCGTAGGTCGACAGCTTGAAGCCGAGGCGGTAGTCGAACTTCTCGACGGCACGGATCAGGCCGAGGTTCCCCTCCTGGATCAGGTCGAGCAGTGGCACGCTCGCCTTCGTGTAGTTCCGCGTGATCGACATCACGAGGCGCAGGTTGCACTCGATCAACCTCCGCTTCGCCTCCTCGTCGCCGAGATCCTTGCGGCGCGCGAGCTCGCGCTCCTCGCCCGGCGTCAGCAGCCGCCCGTCGCCGATCTGGCGCACGTAGAGCTTCAGCGGATCCTGCGTCGCCTCGGGCGCCGCCGCCTCCGGCTCGTCGTCCGACAGCTCCGCCACCGGCTCTTCGAGAGCCGGCAGGAGCTCCAGGCGGGGCTCGGAGGCCGACCCGAGCGGCTCGGCAGCGTTCGGAAGATCCACGATGCTCACCTATCGGCGTTCGGCGCGTGTCCCTTGAGCGGGGGCTTGCGTCAACAGGGATTCAGGCCGACATCTCGAAATGCAGAGGGAAATTCCGTGCTAACTTGAACAAACATTCCCCGTCTATGTTTTGCAAGACGGAATCCAGAGCATCCGAGAGGCGTCCTAGGATGAAACCCTGATGTGCGGCATCGCCGGATACAGCCTGAGCCCCAAGTCGAGCGTCAATCGGACGCTTTCGGCGCAGGCACTCCTGGCCGGGATCGCCGAACGCGGCGCCGACGCCGTCGGCTATGCCTACCGCGGTGTCGGTCACGCCGTCACCGTCCACAAGCGCCGCTCGGGCGCGAGCGCGCTCCTGGACGAGCTGCACGTTCCCAGCGACGCCACCCAGGCGCTCGTGCACGTGCGCGACTACACGAAGGGTCATCCGACGATCGAGGCGAACAACCACCCGATCCGGCACGGGGCCGTCGTCGGGATCCACAACGGGATCATCGTCAACGACGAGGAGATCTTCGCCCGCTACGGGTTCAAGCGGGCGCACCCCGAGATGACGGTCGACTCCGAGGCGATCTTCGCGCTCGCCGAGCACTCCGACTCGAGCTCCGAGTCGCTCGAGGAGCTGTACGGCGCGATGGCGACGGGTTGGCTGGACGAGCGCACTCCCTCGACCCTCTACCTCGCACGTGCAGTCGGCCGGCCGCTCTGGACCGGGACGGGCGGCAAGGAGCTCTTCTTCGCCTCGACCCGTGACGCCCTCGAGGTGGTCGAGCAGACGCTGCGCCTGACCCTGCGCAAGCGCGAGGTCGACGAGGGCACGCTGCTGCAGATCGAAGGCGGCCGGGTCGCCCGCAGCGAGCGCTTCCAGCCGAACCGGTCCTACGTCGAGGAGACGGTCCTCCCCGCCGTCCGTGCGCCGCAGGAGGGCATCTCCTGCCTGCGCCAGCTCGCCGCGATCGCCCTCGCCGCGGCCTGACCTAGCCGGGCTCGACCGTCCCGTCCGGCGCGACCGCGGCGCCCTCGTCCAGCAGCCGCTCTCGCACGAGGTACTGGAACGCGGCCCACGCGGGCTGCACGTCGATCATCCGGTAGACCTGCCACTCGGTCAGCAGGGCGGCGTCCGCCTTCCGTGCCGCCGACCAGTCGGCCATCTTGGGCAGGCGGCCGAGCCGGTGGGCGAGCGCCGCGCCCTGCTCGACGGCTCGCTCGAGCCGTTCCTCGCCGATCGGCACGTCGAAGCCCGCCTCGCGCAGTGCCTGGGCGAGCGAGCCGAACGTGTGCCAGAGCAGCGACTTCGACGGCATCGAGCCCTTCCGCTCGTCGATGTCCCGCGCCGTCGGGGTCCGTCCCAGCGCGTCGCCGAGCGCGCGCAGCTGCCCCAGCAGCTCCTCGCGGGTCGCGAAGCGCCGTGGTACCAGCCCGGCGCTGCGCTTGGCCGCGTTCCAGCTGCCGAAGTGCTCGATCACCGTCTGCGGATGCACGCTCGTCTCCGCGTCGGCGGCGAACTCCCGCATCGTCGGCGAGCGCCCGAGCCGCTCGGCGGACGCCTTCAGCTGCTCCAGGATCTGCTCGTCCGTGTACCGCTTGCGGATCCCGGCCTGGAACTCGGCCAGGGCCTGCGGGTCGATGCCTGCGACCGCAGGGTGGCGGCGCTTGCGTGCCATGCAATCACTTTATAGCAGATTGCTGTATTTGCAAGTGAGGCGAGCGGCGGGTGAGGCCAACGGGCTTCTTCGGCTGGGCAGCCGCTAGGGTCAACAGCCGATGAGCGCCCGGCTTGCCGTCGAGACCCTCGCCGCCCGTGCCGCCGCGCGGCTTTCACGGCTGGCCGGCACCGGGGGCGGCACGACCATCCCGGGGAAGTTGCTCTGGAAGCTCGATCCCGGGGCGATCGACGCGCTCGCGTCCCGGCTGCCCGACGGCGCGGCGCTCGTCTCCGCCACGAACGGCAAGACGACGACGACGGCGATGGTGGCCGAGATCCTCCGCGGCCGCCGCCTCGCTTGGAACAGCTCGGGCGCGAACCTCGTCTCCGGTATCGCCTCCACCCTGCTCGACTCGCGCGACGCGGAGCTCGGCCTGCTCGAGGTCGACGAGGGCGCGCTGCCCGAGGTCGCACGTCGCGTGCGCCCGCGCGCGCTCCTGCTCGCGAACCTCTTCCGCGACCAGCTCGACCGCTACGGCGAGCTCGAGCACATCGCCGAGCGCTGGCGCGACTGCGTCGCCGCGCTTCCGGACGATTCGCTGCTCATCGTCAACGGCGACGACCCGCAGGTGGGCGATCTCGGCCGCGAGCGCGAGCGCACGGTGGCCTTCGGGCTCGACGACCCGGCCCACGCCCGAGAAGGCCTCCAGCACGCGGCCGATTCCCGCTACTGCGTCCGCTGCGGGCGCCCCTACCTGTTCGAGGCCGCCTACGTCGGGCACCTGGGCGACTACAGGTGCCCGGCGTGCGGCCACGCCCGGCCTCCCCTGTCGGTGGTGGCCAGGGAGATCGAGCTGGACGGGCTGACCGGTGCGTCCTTCTCACTCGAGACACCGGCGGGATCGGTGCGCGTGCGGCTGCCCCTCCCGGGGCTCTACAACGTCTACAACGCCGTCGGCGCGGCGGCGCTCGCGCAGGCGCTCGGCGCACCCCTGGAGGAGATCCGGACCGGGCTCGAGCGCTTCGGCGCCGCCTTCGGCCGCTCCGAACGGATCGCCGTGGCCGACAAGTCGCTGCTCGTCCTCCTGATCAAGAACCCGGCCGGTGCGAACGAGGTCGTGCGCACGCTCGAGGACGCAGGCGCGCCGGCGCTCGTGCTGATCGCGCTCAACGACGCGATCGCCGACGGCAAGGACGTCTCGTGGATCTGGGACGTCGACTTCGAGCCGCTGCTCGCCGCGGCCGAGCGCGTGATCGCCTCCGGCGACCGCGCCGCGGAGCTCGCCCTGCGCTGCGCGTACGGCGGCCTGCCGGAAGAGACGCTCGAGGTGCAACCCTCGCTGGAGGCGGCGCTCGATCGCGGGCTCGAGCTCACGCCCGCGGGGGGCGAGCTCGTCGTCCTCCCCACCTACACGGCCATGCTCGCGCTGCGCCGAATCGTCGTCGACCGCGGCCTCGTGCGGCCGTACTGGGAGCGCGCGCAGTGAGGATTCGCGTTGCTCATCTCTATCCGGACTACCTGAACATCTACGCCGACCGCGGCAACATCGCCGTCTTCGCGCGCCGCGCGGCCTTGCGCGGCCACGAGCTGGAGGTCTCAGGCGTGTCCGTCGGGGACGAGCTGCGGCCGGGGGCCTACGACCTGGTCTACATCGGCGGCGGCCAGGACCGGGAGCAGGCGCTGATCGCGCCGGATCTGGCGTCGAAGGGAACTGCGGTGCACGAGGCGGTTGCGAGCGGCGCCGCGCTCCTCGCCGTCTGCGGCGGGTACCAGCTCCTGGGTCGCGGCTACCACGACCGCCACGGCGGCGACCTCCCCGGCGTCGGCCTCTTCGGCCACGAGACCGTCGCGGGCGAGCGCAGGATGATCGGGGACGTCCTGCTGGAGTGCGAGCTCGAGCCGGGCGAGCGGAGGACGCTCGCGGGCTTCGAGAACCACGCCGGCCGGACGAGCCTCGATCCGGGCGCCGAGCCGCTCGGCCGCGTCGTCGCCGGCTTCGGGAACGACGGCGAGTCCGGGTACGAGGGCTGCCGCGTGGGTCGCGCCGTCGGCACGTACCTGCACGGCCCGCTGCTGCCGCGCAACCCGTGGCTCGCCGACTGGCTGCTCGCCCAGGCGCTGGCCCACGCGAGCGGCGGCGAGCCGCCCGAGCTCGAGCCGCTCGACGACCGGCTGGAGACGCTGGCGCACGCCGTCTCCGCGCAGCGGGCACGGGACCGCGGCGGCCGCTTCTAGGCGAGCGCGCGCGTGTAGTTCTCGAGCGAGCGCCGGTAGCGATCGATCTCGGGGGCATCGATCCGCGTGCGCGCGAGCTCGAGCACGTCGACGAGCGCCTCGCGGTCGCGCCCCGCCGTCGCGAGCGCGAAGGCGCGGAAGAGGCGCAGGGCCGCATGATCCGGGAAGCGCGCGACCGCGTCGTCGAAGAGCGCCACCGCCTCGTCGTTACGGCCGACATTGCGGAGCGAGCTGCCGAGCTGCAGGAGCGCGCCGGGGACGAGGTCCTCTCGCAGCCCGAGCGCCAGCGCCCGCTCGTAGTGCGGAATCGCCTGCTCTTCGCGCCCGGCGCTGTCGTGCTCCCCGCCGAGCTCGTACTCCCGTTCCGCCTCGTCCACGGGAGCTCAGCCCACGGCCACAGCGGCCGCGGCGGCCGCGAGGATCGCGCCGACGGAGCGCTCCACGTCCTCGGCCGTCGTCCGGAAGCTGGAGACGGAGATCCGCATCGCCGCTCGCCCCTGCCAATCCGTGCCGCCGAGCCAGCAGGTGCCGTCCTCCTGCACGCGGCGGACGACCTCCCGCGTCGTCTCGTCGTCGTCCCCGAAGCGCACCAGCACCTGGTTCAGGACGACGTCGTTGAGGATCTCGACCCCCGGCTCGGCGCCGAGGAGCGCCGCGAAGCTCCGCGCGTGCCGGCAGCAGCGGTCGACGAGCTCGGTGACGCCCTCACGCCCGAGCGCCCGCAGCGCCGCCCAGACGGCGAACCCTCGCGCGCGGCGGGACGACTCCGGCACCCAGTCCGACGGGCTGCGGCCGTCGGCCCGCTGCAGGTAGCTCGCAGCGACTGCCATCGCCTCGGCCTGCGCCTCCGGGTGCCGGCAGAAGACGACGCCGCAGTCGTACGGGACGTTGAGCCACTTGTGCGCGTCGAGTGCCCACGAGTCGGCGCGCTCGCAGCCTGC
>DASUOK010000100.1:0-9103 GCA_036276675.1 Gaiellaceae bacterium
GCGGAATCGGACGAAGCGCCGCTTGCCCGCTTGGACCGTGGCTTCGGACAGCGCCGCCCGATCCAGATCGAGCGCCCGGACGACCTCACCGTCCACCTTGACGCCGCCACCGGCGATCAGGCGCCTCACCTCGCTCGTCGACAGCCCGAACGCAGCGGCGAGCGCCGCCGGCAGGTGCACGGGGTCGCCGGGTGGCAGCGGCGCCTCCGGGACCTCGTCGGGCGCCCGGCCCGCGCGTACGACCTGCGTGAAGTGCGCCTCCGCCTCTTCCGCGGCGTCTTTCCCGTGCGAGCGCGCCACGATCCAGCGCGCGAGCGCGAGCTTCGAGTCCATCGCGTCTCCGTCAGGCACGTCGCGTTCGACGAGGAGCTCGTACCACTGTCGCAGGAGCGAGTCCGGAATCCGCATCGTCTTGCCGAACTGCTCCTCCGCGTCTTCCCTGAGACCGATGTAGTTCCCACGCGATGCGCTCATTCCGAGCCCGTCCCAACTGTCGAGATAGCGAACCGTCACGGCGATCTGTGGCTCGATGCCGTATGCGGCCATCACCTCTCGTCCCATGAGGATGTTGTAGAGCTGGTCTGTTCCGCCGAGTTCGACGTCCGCGCGGACGGCAACGGAGTCGTATGCCTGCATGAGTGGGTAGAGCAGCTCCGACACGGAGATTGGCGCGTTCGCGGCCATGCGCTTCGCAAAGTCGTCGCGCTCGAGGATCTGCGCGACGGTGGTCGTGCGCGTGAGCCGCAGGATTTCGGCGAAGTCGAGTTTCGAGAGCCACTCGCTGTTGAAGCGGATCTCGGTCCGCTCTGCGTCGAGAACGCGAAACGCCTGCTCGGCGAACCGGTGTGCGTTCGCGTCGAGCTCCTCGTCGGCGAGGACCGGACGCTCCTTCGAACGTCCCGAGGGATCACCGATCCGCGCGGTGTAGTCCCCCACGATCAGGACGACGGTGTGACCCGCGGCTTGGAAGGCCGCGAGGCGGTCGAGCACGAACGCGAAGCCGAGGTGGACGTCGGGCGACGTCGGATCGATGCCGAGCTTCACGCGCAGCGGCCGGCCGAGCTTCAGCTTCTCCTCCAGCCCGCCGGCCGGGAGCACGTCGACGGCGTTGCGGGTGAGGGCCTCGATCACGGGCTGCCGATCGTACCGACGTGCCCCGCCGTGACCTCGTCGGGCGACGTGCAGCCGCACAGGGCGAGGGTCAGCTCGATCTCGTCGCGAAGCAGCTCCAGCACGCGGCGCGCGCCCGCCTCGCCGTCGCAGGCGAGGCCCCAGAGCGGCGCGCGGCCGGCGAGCACCGCCCGGGCGCCGAGGCCGAGCGCCTTCACGACGTCCGAGCCGCGCCGGATGCCGCCGTCGACGTAGACCTCGACGCGCCCGGCGACCGCGTCGATCACCTCGGGCAGGAGCTCGGCGGTCGCGGCGACGGCGTCGAGCTGACGACCGCCGTGGTTCGAGACGACCACCGCGTCGGCCCCGTGCTCGCACGCGAGCGCAGCGTCCTCGCCGGTCTGGATGCCCTTGAGCACCAGCGGCAGCGGCACGAGCGCGCGCAGCTCCGCCAACTGCGCCCAGGTCAGCGACGGATCGATCGCACCCAGCAGCTCGAGCGGCGTCGCTCCGCTCCAGCCGCCGAGCGCCGCGGCGACGCTGGGGACCGTGATGTCCTGCGGCACGCGGAACGCCGTGCGCAGATCGCGCTCGCGCCGGCCCAGCCGGGGGGCGTCGACGGTCAGGACGAGCGCGCCGTAGCCGTGGGCGAGCGCCTGGGCGGCGAGCTCGTTCGTGACCCCGCGATCTCTGAAGACGTAGAGCTGGAACCAGCGTGGCGCGCCCGGTGCCGCGGCCGCCACCTCCTCGAGCGTCGCGGTGGCGAGCGTCGACAGGCACAGGACCGTGCCGGCGCCGGCCGCGGCCCTGGCCATCCCGGGCTCACCATCCGGATGGGCCAGGCGCTGGATCGCGGTCGGCGCCACGAGGAGCGGCATCGAGACCGGCGTCCCGAGCACCGTCGTGGCGGTCGAGACCTCCGCCACGTCGACGAGCACGCGCGGCCGCAACCGGAGCCGGCGCCAGGCCTCCACGTTGGCGGCGAGTGCCCGCTCGTCCGCCGACCCGCCGGCGTAGTAGCCGAAGGCTCCCGGGTCGAGCCGCTCCTCGGCGAGGCGCTCGAAGTCGGCGACGCAGAAAGCCTCCACGCGCGCGAATCTACCGCCTGGCCACGTCCCGAGCTCCTCACCCGGACGACTCGGATCCGTCTGCCATCCGTGACGGTGCCGTTGAGGAGTCGCGCCGACCCGCTCCGTACACTCGTTCGGATGAGCGACCTCGCTCCCGCCTTGCAGCGCCTGTTCGGCTTTCCCGAGTTCCGCCCCGGGCAGGAGCGCGTGGTCCGGGCAGCCGTCGAGGGGCGGGACACGCTGGCGCTGATGCCGACCGGCTCCGGCAAGTCGCTCACGTACCAGCTCGCGGCGATGCTCCGCCCGACGCCCACGCTCGTGCTCTCGCCGCTGATCGCGTTGATGAAGGACCAGGTGGACAAGCTGCCGCCCGCCGTCGCGGCGCAGGCGACGCTGATCAACTCCTCGCTCGAGCCCGACGAGGCCGCCGCCCGCCTGCGCGGCGCCGCCGCGGGTCGCTACCGCCTGCTCTACGTCGCGCCCGAGCGGCTGCGCCAGCGGCACTTCCTCGACGCGATCGCCGGCATCGACATCGGCCTCGTCGTGATCGACGAGGTGCACTGCGTCAGCATGTGGGGCCACGACTTCCGGCCGGACTACCTGTTCATCCGCCGCGCGCTCGACGCGCTCGGGCGTCCGGCGATCCTGGGGATGACTGCGACCGCCACCCCGGTGACCGAGCGCGAGATCGCGACCGCGCTCGGCCGGGAGCCGGAGGTCGTGCGGACGAGCGTCGTCCGCGACAACCTGCGCTACGACGTCGAGCTGGTCGAGGGCGAGCAGGACCGGCTCGAGGTGCTGGTCCGCCGGCTCCGCGAGCTGCGCGGGGCCTCGGCGATCGTCTATGCGCGGTCGCGCAAGACGTGCGAGAAGGTCGCCCGCACGCTCCGCGTCCACGATCTCTCCGCGATCCACTACCACGCGGGGCTCGAGCCGGAGGAGCGCTCGGCGGCGCAGGAGGCGTTCATCGAGGGGCGCGTGCAGACGGTCGTCGCGACGACGGCGTTCGGAATGGGGATCGACAAGCCCGACATCCGCCTGGTCGCCCTCTACAACTACCCGGAGTCGCTGGAGAGCTACGTGCAGATGGTCGGACGGGCCGGTCGCGACGGCCGCGCCTCGGACACGCTCCTGCTCGCCAGCCGCTCGGACGCGAGTCAGCTGCGCCGCTTCGCACGATCGGACATCCCGACCGTGCACGACCTGCGCGCGGTGTACGCGCGCCTGCGAGGGCGTACGGAGGCGCTGCCGGAGGAGCTCGGCGAGGAGCCCGATCCGCGCGTCCTCGTGGGCATGCTCGAGCAGGTCGGGCTCGTCCGCCGCGGCTTCGACGCCGGCCGCTCGATGCAGATCGAGGTGCCGGCCCCTCCGGCGGACGCGGCTGAGCGCATCGACGCGCTGCTCGAACGGTACGAGCGGGAGGCGCTCGCCCGTGCCGACCGGCTCGTGCGCTTCGCGGAGTCACGCATGTGCCGGCATCGCCAGGTCGCCGAGCACTTCGGCGAGACCTTGCCGGACGACTGCGGCACGTGCGACGTGTGCTCGCCGCTCGCGGCGCCGGTCGTGGCCGCGCGAACCGTGAGCCCGCTGCCGGACGACGTCGCGGCGGCGATCCACGGCGCCGTGCTCGGCCTCAAGTGGCCGCTCGGCCGCACCGGCCTCGCCGCGATGCTCCACGGCTCGATCACGGCGCCGAAGTCCGCCCAGCGGTCGCCCTGCTTCGGCCTGCTCGCGGCCGCGACGCAGGCGGACGTGAAGCGGTGGATCCAACTGCTCGAGCTCGCCGGTGCCCTGGAGCAGTTCGAGAGCGATGACGGCTACCGCCTCCTCCGTGCCGTCCCGAACGCCGCGCTGCCCCGGATCACGACGAGCGCCGCCGCTCCCGACGAGAGCCTCGTCGAGCGCCTGCGCGCGTGGCGGCTGGAGCGGGCTCGCTCCGACGAGGTGCCGGCCTACGTCGTGCTCCACGATGCGACGCTGCACGAGCTCGCCGCCGCCAAGCCGCAGTCGCAGCAGGATCTCGCAGCCGTGAAGGGCTTCGGCCCGGCGAAGCTCGAGCGGTACGCCGCCGACGTCCTGGCCGTGATCGCAGCCGCTCCCGGCTAGAATCCGGCCCTTGCGGCCGCATGCACACGAGGGCGCGCCCTCACGGCGCCGCCGGATTCGCAAGACCCGCCTGCTCGCCCTGCTGACCGTCCTCGGTCTGCTGGGCTCGGTGTCCTTCGGCTTCGGCCTGATCACCGCCATCGCCGGCGAGATCCCCGAGCTCGACCCGCGGCGCCAGATCGAGCAGGAGGTCAACGGCGTCATCTACGCCGACAACGGCCACTCGGTGCTCGCGGTGCTGCGCGGCGCCGAGGCGCGAACCCTGGTCGACTACGAGGACATCGATCCGCTGATGCGGCATGCGATCGTCGCGATCGAGGACCGCCGCTACTGGGAGCACAGCGGCGTCGACCTGCGCGGAATCGCACGTGCGCTCTGGGCCGACGTCCGCCAGAAGAAGGTCGTCGAGGGCGGCTCGACGATCACGCAGCAGTTCGTCAAGAACGCGCTCCTGCAGGACCAGCAGACCATCGGCCGCAAGGTGCGCGAGGCGGCGCTGGCCTGGCAGCTCAGCCAGCGGTGGTCGAAGCAGCGCATCCTCGAGGCGTACCTGAACACGATCTACTTCGGCAACGGCGCCTACGGCGTCCAGCAGGCGGCTCGCATCTATTTCGACCACGGCGCCGACGACATGACGCTCGCGGAAGCCGCGCTCCTCGCCGGCATCCCGGCGAACCCGACCGCCTTCGACCCGATCGCGAACCCGGAGGCCGCGCGCGAGCGGCGCCGGATCGTGCTCCAGGCGATGCTCGAGGAGGGGAAGATCACACCGACGGAGCTCGCGGTGGCGGACGCGGCGGCGCTCCCCGACGACGTCCGGCTGCCGGCGACGGAGCGCACGGCGCATTACTTCGTCAACTACGTCAAGCAGCAGCTGATCGACCAGTACGGCGCGTCGATGGTGTACGGCGGCGGCCTGCGCGTGCGTACGACGATCGACCTCGAGCTGCAGCAGCTGGCGCACGAGGCGATCGCCAAGTGGCTGACGGAGCCCGACGACCCGGCGGCGGCGCTCGTGGCGATCGACCCTCGCACGGGTGCGGTGAAGGCGATGGTCGGCGGCGAGAACTACCGCGAGAGCCAGTTCAACCTCGCCGTGCAGGGCAAGCGTCAGCCGGGGTCCGCCTTCAAGCCCTTCGTGCTCGCGACGGCGCTCAAGCAGGGGATCTCGCCGCTGACGCGGATGAGCTCCGAGCCGCAGGAGATCGACCTCGGCGACAAGCTCTGGGTGGTGTCGAACTACGACGACACGTACTACGGCTCGCTCGATCTCGAGCAGGCGACCATCGAGTCGGACAACGCAATCTACGCCCAGCTGACGCAGCTCGTCGGGGCGAAGAAGGTCGCCGCAACGGCACGCAGCCTCGGCATCCGCAGCCCCTTGCAGGGCTTCTACTCGATCGGGCTCGGCACCGAGTCGGTCAATCCGCTGGAGATGGCACGCGCGTACGCGACCTTCGCCAACGGGGGACGACGGATCGACTCGTCCTTCCCGCGTCGGCCGAATCAGCCGCGCGCGATCATCGAGGTGACCGACCACGAGGGCGAGACGATCCTCGTCAACCGGCCGGCCCCGCGCCGCGTGCTGACGAAGGGGCAGGCGGCGTACGTCAACTCGATCCTGCAGAAGGTCGTCTCCCAGGGAACGGGCACGCGCGCGCAGCTCGACGACCGCCCTGCGGCCGGCAAGACCGGCACGACGGAGAACTACGGCGACGCGTGGTTCGTCGGCTATACGCCCGAGCTCGTCGTCGCCGTCTGGGTCGGCTACCCGTCGACGCTGAGGCCGATGCTGACGCAGTTCAACGGTGAGCCGGTCGCCGGCGGTACGTTCCCGGCGCTGATCTGGAAGACCTTCGTCGACCGCGCGCTCGACCGGGAGCAGGAGGAGCCACGCTCCTTCGAGCCGCCGCCGCTGCTCTACGCAGCGCCGAAGGTCGTCGCCCGCCGCGGTGAGCGGATGCTCCTCGACAACGGCCTCTGCGAGAGCAGCGTCGAGGTCGTCTACTTCAGCGGCATGGGGCCGCAACGGCAAGCCGACTGCCATCCGGACGAGGTCGAGGTGCCCGACGTTCGCGGGCGCAAGCTCGTCGATGCGGAGCGGCAACTCGGCGCGCAGCCGCTGACGGCCGAGATCGTGTACCGGCCCGCGGAGCCGCTCCAGCCCGCCGGCGTCGTCGTCGAGCAGCGGCCGAAGCAGGGCTACGCGTCCGCGTTCGACCGCGTCATCCTGGTGGTGGCGAAGCCGCTCAACGGCGTGATCCCGAACCTGGTCGGCAAGAGCCTGGACGACGCGCGCCAGCGGCTCGCCACGCTGAACCTCGAGCCCGAGATCACCTGGGTCGAGGGCGAGAAGGAGGCGGTGCTCGAGCAGACGCCGAAGGCCGGCCTCGCTGCCGCGCCCGGCGTGACGGTGCGGCTCGTCGTCTCGCGCGGCTCCGACTGAGCCGGCCTACCCCGGCGCGGGCCGGCTGAGCCAGCGCGAGCCGGCGATCGCGTAGCGCCAGGGCGCCTCGCGGGCGACGCTGATGCCGATGCGCGGCCCTGCCGCGATCGGCGGCTCCCCTGAACGCGCGCGGAGCTCGAACGGCGCCGCGTCGAGCGCGAGCCCGTCGTGCTCGCGCGTCACGGCGAGCGCCTGGCAGAGCCGGCCCGGGCCCGCACAGAGCAGCTGGTCCCGCTCCACCCCCCGGCGAGCCCGCATCTCCTCGAGCCCGTGCCCGGGCCGCAGCGCGCGGAGCAGCACCGCGGCCGCGCGCCCCTCGTCCTCGCAGACGAGATTGAGGCACCAGT
Organism: Gaiellaceae bacterium; assembly: GCA_036276675.1. Classification (GTDB taxonomy): domain Bacteria; phylum Actinomycetota; class Thermoleophilia; order Gaiellales; family Gaiellaceae; genus Gaiellasilicea. The sequence continues at coordinate 7,080 of DASUOK010000100.1, forward strand.
GGATCCCGTAGGAGCGGTAGACGTAGGCGTGCCCGGGCGGGCCGAACATCGAGGCGTTGCGCGGTGTCGGCCCGCGGAAGCCGTGGCTCGCGGGATCCTCGCCGTCGTACGCCTCGACCTCGACGATCGGGCCGCCCACCCCGTCGACGAGCAGCTCGACGCCGAGGAGCTCGGGCGCGACAGCGTGGACGCTCCGCGCGAAGAACGCCGCAGGGAGGTGCACGCCGCTAGAAGAGCGGCTGCGCGTCCGGCGGGCGGCTGGACGCCTCGAGCAACCTGCGGGCGCGCCGGCCGAGGTCCGTGAGGTCGACCCGGCCCTGCTCCGCGTCGTGCGCGAGGCGCTCGGCGAGCGCGAGGGCCTCGTCGAGGATCGGCGTGCCGGCGGCGGCTTCCTGACCCATGTCGTGCAGGATCGTGCGCTCGGTGCGCGAGGCAATCAGCGGGTCGGCGATCCCCTCCACCCAGACGAGCGTGCGCTGCCCGCCTCCGCGCGAGTCACCGGTGATCGGCTGGAGCGCGTAGATCCGGTCCGCCCGCACCCATTTGCCGAAGCCGAGGAAGACCATCCGCCCGTCCATCGCGCCATTCTCTCACGCTGTCCGCGACAGCGGCGCGACGCGCCGGTGGGGTCTGACCCTCGGTGAGCGGTGCGCCAGCGGCCGAGCAGGCTCCTCTTGCGCCGACGTTCTGCCTGCTCAGCGCCTTTCTTGCCCTGCGTCCGCGGCCGTCGCCGACGTACCACTCGAAAGCAGGAAAAGGGGTCAGACCCCGTCACGGACGCCGCGCGAAACCGCCACGGAGGCGCGCCGATTCCTCCACAAGCGTTGCTGCTTCGGGCTAGGCGATCGCGGAGCGCAGGGCGTCGGCGACGCGTTCCTGGTCACCCGGCTCGATCTGCGCGAAGAACGGCAGCGCCAGCGTGCGCCGCGAGAGGTCCTCCGAGACGGGGCACAGGCCCTCCCGGAAGCCGTAGCGCTCGCGCATGTACGCCTGCAGGTGGATCGACGGGAGATAGCGGCTCGAGGCGATCCCGTCGCGCTCGAGCGTGGCGATCACGTGCTCGCGGTCGACAGCGGCGTCGAGCTTGACGACGTAGACGAACCACGAGCGAACGTGGTCGGCGTCGTCGGCGAGCGGCGTCTCCAGCCCGTCGACGTCCCGGAGCAGCTCCGTGTACCGCGCCGCCGCCGCCCTGCGCAGCGCCAGGATCGTCTCGAGCTTCTCGAGCTGCCCGATCCCGAGGGCGGCCCGGATGTCGTCGATGCGGTAGTTGTAGCCCAGCCGCGCGTGGTCGAGCCAGCCGCCGCCGTCGGCGCGGCCCTGGTTGCGCAGGCTCTTCAGCAGCTTCCACTCCTCCTCGGAGTGCGTCGTGACCATGCCGCCCTCGCCCGTGGTCATCTGCTTGTTGGGATAGAAGGCGAAGACGGCCGACGGGCCGTGCGAGCCGACCGGTGCGCCGCGGTACTCGGCGCCGAGCGCCTCACAGGCGTCCTGGACGAGCGTCAAGCCGTGCCGCTCGCAGAGATCGCGCAGCGGCTCGAGCTCGCAGGGGTAACCGAAGATGTCGACCGCGATCACCGCCCGCGTGCGCTCGGTGATCGCCGCCTCGACCGCGGCCGGGTCGAGGTTCATCGTGTCGGGGTCCACATCGGCGAAGACCGGGATCGCGCCCTCGTAGATCGCGCAGTTGGCGGAGGCTACGAACGAGTACGGCGACGTGATCGCCTCGTCGCCGGGCGCGAGGCCGGCGCTCCGGCAGAGCAGGTGGAGGCCGGCGGTGCCGGAGGAGACGGCGGCCGCGTACGGCGCGCCGACGCGCTCGGCGAAGAGCTCCTCGAAGCGGTCGATCGAGGGCCCGAGCGACAGCCGGCCGGAGCGCAGCACCTCGAGGACGAGCTCCTCGTCCCGCTCGTCGAGGTACGGCGACGAGAGCGGGATCGCCCGAACGCCCGTGCTCACGGAGAGGCGTGCGCGGACACGTCCACGAAGTCGAGCCAGTGGCTCCAGCGCTCGCTGCGCCCCCG
>DASUOK010000101.1:0-13491 GCA_036276675.1 Gaiellaceae bacterium
TCATGTACACGTTCATCCGCACCGAGGACAACGGCCGGCTCGTGATCCCGAACGAGAAACTTGCGTCGGATACCATCCGCAACTCCACGATTCGCAGCCCCGCGAAGTTCGCGCAGGTGACAGTGCAGGTTCCGTCCACAACCGATCTCGGCTCGGTCGTCGAGTCGCTTCGTCCCGAGGCGGCCGGCGAACGCGACGAGGTGTACGTCAGCTCGCTCGAGGGAACTCCCACGCTGACGGTGCGCGTCTGGACCGAGAGCGAGGCGGCTGCGGAGCAGCTGGAGCACGACCTGCGCGTGCGCGTGCACAGCCGCCTGCGCGAACAGGGCGTCTTCGCATGACACCCCCGTCGCGAGGCGGCCGCCCCCGCCGGGCGGCCGACGAGGACCTCGTCCTCTCGCGCCGCCGCAAGCGCCGCCGGAACGACCGCAAGCACACGCGCCGCCGCGCCGTCATCTTCGGCCTGCTCGCGGCGGTCGCCCTCGTCCTCGCCGTGGGCGGCACCGCCGTCACGAGTGTCGCCAGCTTCGGCTCGTCGTGCGACCTCGAGTCCCTGCAACCGGTCGCGATCGGCGAGAACTCCTTCATGTACGCCGCCGACGGCTCGACGCTCGGCGTGATCCCGGCCGAGCGCAACCGGCAGCCCGTGACGATGAAGCAGATCAGCCCGTGGCTGCCGAAGGCGACGGTCGCGATCGAGGACCGCCGTTTCTACGAGCACGGTGGGATCGACCCGAGCGGCATCGCGCGCGCGGTCTGGGCCGACGTGCGCGCGGGCAAGGTGGTGCAGGGCGGCTCGACCATCCCGCAGCAGCTCGTGCGCAACCTCTATCCCGTCTCGCGTGAGCGGACGCTCGAGCGGAAGCTGAAGGAGGCGTGCCTCGCGATCAAGCTGAACCGCGCCTGGCCGAAGGAGCGGATCCTCGTCACGTACATGAACCAGGTCTACTACGGCAACCTCGCCTACGGGATCGAGGCGGCGGCGCAGACCTACTTCTCGAAGCCGGCCAAGGCGCTCAACCTGCCGGAGGCCGCCCTCCTCGCCGGGATGCCGCAGGCGCCGTCGGACTACGACCCGTTCAACCGCGACGAGCTCGCCACGCAGCGGCGCAACCAGGTGCTGCGCGCGATGCTCGAGACCGGCGACATCTCCCGCGGGCAGTACGACTGGGCGCTGCGCCGCGGGCTCGGGCTGAAGCCGGGCAAGCTCTACACGACGATCCGCGAGCCGTACTTCTTCAGCTACGTGCGCGACCAGCTGATCGCCGAGTACGGCTCGAACACCGTCCGCTCCGGCGGGCTCAAGGTCTACACGACCATCCACCCGCGCTTCCAGCGGCTCGCGCGGCGCGCGATCACCGAGACCCTGTACGAGCGGTCGGATCCGGCTGCGGCGATCATCTCGATCAACCCGGCGAACGGCGCCATTCGAGCGATGACCGCCGTCACGCCCGGCGCGAGGGGCAACCAGTTCAACCTGCTCTCGCAGGCGCGGCGGCAGGCGGGCTCGACCTTCAAGACGTTCGTGCTGGCGGCGGCCGTGGAGCTCGGCGCGAACCCGGACACGGTCGGCTATGTCTCGGCGCCGTTCTACTACAAGCCCGAGCCGGAGGTCGACTGCGACACCGCGCCCTCCTGGTGCGTCGAGACGTACGACCACAGCTACCGCGGCTGGACTTCGATCTCGCGCGCCACGCTGAGCTCCGACAACACCGTGTACGCACAGCTCACGCTCGACGTCACCCCGCAGAAGGTCGGCCGGATGGCCGAGAAGCTCGGCGTGAAGACGAAGCTGAAGGTGGACGGCGCGTACGTGCCGTCGATGGGCCTCGGCTCGATCGCCGTGTCGCCGCTCGACATGGCGTCGGCGTACGCCACGCTCGCCGCAGGCGGGATCGCCTGCCAGCCGATGACGATCCGGAAGGTGGTGCTCCCGAACGGCAAGGCGGACGCCGGGGCCGGTTGGGGCAAGCGCAAGTGCAAGCGCGTGACCTCGGACGGGGTGGCGTACACCGTCACGAAGATCCTCGAGGAGAACATGCAGGCCGGCACTGGCACGGGCGCGCAGTTCGGCCACACCGCGGCCGGCAAGACCGGCACGACGGACAACCATGCCGACGCCTGGTTCTCCGGCTACACGCCGCGGCTCGCGACCACCGTGTGGGTCGGGTATCCGAAGGGCGAGATCCCGATGGAGAACGTGCACGGGATCTCCGTCGCCGGCGGGACGTTCCCGGCCCAGATCTGGCGGATGTTCATGGGCACCGCGATCGGCCATCTGCCGGACGTGGGGTGGCAGGAGCCGACGAAGTGGCCCGTCTGGACCGACTTCGAGCAGGGGGACGAATGGCGCTCGTTCGGTTATTCGGACGATGACGACTACGAGTACGTGGCGCCGCCCGCCGAGGAGGAGACAGAGGAGCCCGCGGAGACCACCGAGTCGCCGCCGGCGACGACGGAGGCACCTCCGCCCGCGACGACGCAGCCGCCGGCGCCGACGGAGCCACCGCCACCGCCGGCGGCTCAGCCCCTGCCTCCGGTGACGACGGCCACGCCCTGAGCGTCTCGGCCCGGCCGGGCCGGCTCGCGCTGGCGGCCGCCGGGCTCACCCTCCTCCTCGTCGCAGCCTGCGTCGGCCTCGCCTGGGCAGGCGGCGCCCCACTCGTCCCCGGCGATGCCGGTCGCGCGGGCGCGCGCGACGGCTGGAGCATCGCCTTCCTCGCCGCACTCGCCGGCGCCTTCGCCGCCTACGGGCTCGCGCTGCGGTTGCTGGTCACGAGCGCCGCGCCGCTGCGAGCCGTCGTCGCGCTGGCAGCCGCGATCCAGCTCGCACCGCTCGCCGCGCCGCTCCTCCTCTCCACCGACGCGTGGACGTACTGGGAGTACGGCGCGATCGCGAACGAGGGAGGGAATCCCTATCGCGACACGCCGGCGGAGCACCCGACGAACCCGGCGTTCGGGCACGCGGGCGCGGACTGGCGCGACACCGTCTCCGTCTACGGGCCGGCGTTCACGCTCCTGTCGCAGCTCGTGGCGGCGCTCGCCGGCTCCTCCGAGCACGTCGCCGCGTGGACGTTCAAGACGATCGCCGCCGCGTCGATGCTCGCTCTCACCGTTCTGGCGGCGAGGCTCGCTCGCAACGGGGCGTTCGCGGCCGCCTTCGTCGGCTGGAACCCGCTGCTCGCGATCCACTTCGCCGGCGGCGGGCACAACGACGCGCTGATGCTGGCGCTCGTGCTCGGCGCGCTCGTCCTCGCGGCGACGGCGCGCCCGCGCGGGGCGGCGATCCTCTGGCCCCTCGCGATCCTCGTCAAGTGGATCCCGGTCGTCTTCTTCGCGCTGCGCGTGCTCGAGGCGAAGCGTGCCGGGCGGCGTGTCGCGCACGTCACGTTCGCGGTGACTGCGGCGGTCGCGGTCGGCCTCGCGACGCTGCTCTACGGTCCGCACTGGCTGCGGGCGGCCGGGCCGCTCGCGGCCAACGCCGAGGGCCAGTCGGGCTACGCGCTGCCACACCGGCTCGAGCAGCTGGGCCTGCCACACCGGCTCACGCTCGTCCTCGCGGCCGTCGTGCTCGTCGTCGGCCTCGTGTGGCTGGCGAGGCGAGCCCGGCGAGGGGAGCCGGCCCTCGCTCGGGCCGGGTGTCTGCTGCTCGTGACGACACCCTGGCTCGTGCCCTGGTACGCCGTCTGGGCGGTGCCGCTCGCCGCGGCCGAGGAGGACCGGAGGGCGCAGGTCGCGGCCTTCGCGCTCTGCGCGTACCTGCTGCCGCAGACGATCCTCTAGCGCTTCCGGAACACGGTGATGCCGTCCTCGTCGAAGACGATCCGCCAGTCGGGGTCGAGGCGCAGCCGGCGAAGCCTCTCGGAGGTGGCGAGGGCGGAGATGCGGTCGGCGTAACCGGGTCGCGTCTCGTCCGCGGCGATCCACTCGGAGTCGTGCAGGAAGGGGAAGCTGTGAACGCGCCGGCGCTCGGAGAGGTGTGCTCCGAGCGAGTTCGTGGCGGTGACGACAGCGTCGTCCGGGATCAACCGCACCGCCCGGGCCGCGACGCGGTCGTGTGCGGAGACGAGGTGCTCGCGCGTGCCGAGCGACTCACCGCCGGGGAAGGCACGCCAGACCGGAATCGCTCCGAGGACGTAGTTCGCGGCCAGGGCGACGACGACGACACCCGTCACGACCGGCCTGCCACGGCGGCGCAGGCGCGACGCGCCGAAGACGGCGGCCACGACCAGGCCGGGGATCGCCGCCGCCGTGTAGTGGAAGTGGATCGACTGCTGCGTGCGTGTTGCCGAGAGCAGGTTCGCGGCCAGCTCCGGCAGCGCAGTCAGCGCGGCGAGCGGCGCCAGGAGCGGCAGCGCCGCCAGGGGGAGGACGAGCTCGAGCAGGTACGGCACCGCGTTGCCGTCGAAGGCGGTCTCGAGCACGCGCAGCGGGTCGGTGACGACGGTCTCAAGCATTCCCGCCGGCGAGCCGCCCACCTCGCGGTAGCGGCCGGCGAACGGCGACGCGCCGCCCGGCGCGAAGTGCGGCACCACGACTGTGATCGCGAGCACGGCGACTGCGGTACCCGCGACCGCGATCGCCGCTCCGGCGCGGCGGCGGCCTCGCGCGAGCGCGTACCAGACGCCGAGCGCGGCGACCGCGAAGCCGATGTGCTCCTTCGTCAGGCAGGCGACCGCGGCGACCGCGGCGAAGGCGAGCAGACGATCCTCGTCCAGGTACCAGAAGGCGAGCAGCAGCAGGGGCGTCGCGAGCGCGACGGGATGGAACTCGTTCAGCGCGAGCCACTGCGTCGGCGGGTAGAGCAGGTACGCGAGGGCGAAGCCGACCCCGGCCCGCTCCGAGCCGAGGTGCTTGCGCGCGAGCAGGTGAACCGGGACGGCTCCGAGTGCGACCGCGACCACCTGGACGACGAGCAGCAGCGACGGGTCCGGCCAGAGCCACCACAGCGGCGCGAACGCGGCCAGGATCGGGTCGAAGTGCGCGCCCAGCCGCGAGATCTGGGGTCCCCGCAACGAGGTGACGGAGAGGAGGTCGCCGTGGGATGTCGACCAGACGGCCTGCACCATGTTGCCGAGGTCGAAGCGTCCGGTGTTGAAGGCGAGATGCCGAAGGACGGCCAGCGCCCCGAACCCCGCTGCGAAGGCGCCGATCGCCGCCCAGAGGACGACTCGCCATCTCACTTCCCGGCGACCGCGCCCTCGACGAGCTCTCGCCAGCGCCGGCCGAGCACCGCCTCGCTCGCTCGCTCCCGGTAGGCCGCGAAGCCGCCCGCACCGATGCGCCGCGCGAGCGCATCGTCGCGCGCGAGCCGCCGAACCGCCGCTGCCAGCGCCGCCGGATCGCCCGGCGGGACGAGCAGCGCGCTCTCCTGGTCCCGCAGCAGCTCTCGGGCGGCCGGTGTGTCGGCGGTGACGAGCGGTGCGCCGCACGCGAGCGCCTGGAAGGCCTTGTTCGGGATCACGCGTTGCGCCTTCGCGGAGGTGCCGAAGACGCCGAGGGCGCACCCGCTCGCGTGGATCGCGGCGGGCAGCTCGACGTACTCGATCCACGCGACGCGCTCGACGTTCGCCGGTGCCGACGCGACGATGTGGTCGAGCTGACCGCTGCCGACGACCCGGAAGGTCACCTCCGCCGCCAGCCGCGCGGCCGCAATGATCGTCTCGACGCCGTGGAGCGGGATCAGCTTGCCGACGAAGAGGGCGTGAAACGGCGCCGGCGGCGACCATCCGGGGCGGAAGAGGCGCTCCTCTGCGCCGACGAAGCAGACGGCGACGCGCTCGGGCCTCAGGTCGCCGAGGTCGGCGAGCGCCCTCGCGTTCTGCGCGGTGTCGGCGACGACGAGGTCGGCTCCTCGCAGGGCGCGGCGGTCGAGCGCGCGGAGCGCGCGGGCGGCCGGCGAGCCGGGGGCGAAACGGCCCCGGTCCTCCACGAGCGTCTCGGTCAGCGAGACGAGCGGGTTGAAGAGCACCGGCCTCCCGCGGGCGGCGCGCCGTGCGGCCGGCAGGTCGAGCTGGCCCGGATAGCCGACGATCACGGCGTCGAAGCCCTCGCGCGGTCGGCCGAGCAGGAGCCGTGCCTCCGCCGCGAGCAGTCGCAGCGCGGCGGCTGCGCCGACCGACCACTTGTGCCGCGTCCCCTCCCACACGCCGACGTGCCGCTCGACCACGTCGACGCCCGCCTCGCGGAGGCAGGAGATCACCTGGGCGTTGCGTGGGTAGTCGCGCTCGTACGTCCCGAAGTAGAGGACCCGCACTAGCGCAGGATCTCGTCCACGTGCTGCTCCGCGCTCCGCCGCACGCCGGACCGCTCTTCGTGGTGGCTCGTGATCAGCTCGCTCAGCAGCCCGAGCGAGAGGAACTGCATGCCGACGACGACGAGCAGGACGCCGAGCGTGAGCAGCGGCCGGTGGCCGATCGCCTCGCCAGCGAGCTTGACCACGGTGAGGTAGAGGAGCACGAGCGAGCCCGCGCCGCCGAGGACGAGGCCGAAGCCGCCGAAGAGGTGGAGCGGCCGGTGGCGGTACCGGCCCATGAACGTGACGGTGAGGAGATCGAGGAAGCCGCGCAGGTAGCGTTCCACGCCGTAGCGCGAGCGGCCGTGCTCCCGCGGCCGGTGATTCACGGGCAGCTCGGCGACGCGGAAGCCGCGGTAATGGGCGAGCACCGGGATGAAGCGGTGCAGCTCTCCGTAGATGCGCAGGCCGCGGACCACCTCCGCCCGGTACGCCTTCAGCCCACAGTTGAGATCGTGCAGCCGCAGTCCCGACAGCCGCCCGGTGACCACGTTGAAGATCCGCGACAGGAGCCGGCGGCTGAGCGGGTCGCGCCGCCGTGTCTTCCAGCCGGACACCAGGTCGAAGCCTTCGTCGAGCTTGGCGAGCAGGCGTGGGATCTCCGCGGGATCGTCCTGCAGGTCGCCGTCGATGGTGACGACCACGTCGCCCGCTGCCGCTTCGAAGCCTGCTTGGAGGGCGGCGGCCTTGCCGAAGTTCCGCCGCAGCCGGACGACGCGGACGTTGTCGGCCGCTGCGTGCAGTCGTGTCAGCGCCCCGAAGGTGCCGTCCTCGGAGCCGTCGTCGACGAAGACCGCCTCCCAGGGCTGCTCGAGCGGCTGCAGCGCCGATCCGATCTCGTCCAGCAGGAGCGCGACGCTGCGTTCCTCGTTGTGCACGGGGATCACGATCGAGAGCACGGGTCGAGCGTACCCACCTCGTGCGCAGGGAGTCACTAGCGTATGCCGCCCATGGGCGACCTGCTGACGATCGACGAGGCGCTCGCGCTGGTGCTCGAACGCGTGCGGCCGCTGTCGTCGGAACGCCTGGCGCTCGCGGCCGCCGCCGGTCGCGTGCTCGCCGAGGACGTGCTGGCCCGTGTCGATCTGCCGCCGTTTCGCAGCTCGGCGATGGACGGCTTCGCGGTCCGCGCCGAGGACACGCCCGGGACGCTGCCCCTCGCGCTGCGGATCGCGGCGGGGCGTCCCGCGGGTCGTCCGCTGGCGCCCGGCGAGACGATGGGCATCTCGACGGGGGGCGTCGTGCCGGACGAGGCCGACGCAGTCGTCCCGATCGAGGTCGTTGTCGATAGAGCCAACAGCGTCGAGTTTCCGGACGCCGTCGAGAGCGGCGCCAACGTGCGTCCCGTGGGTGGTGATGTCCGCGCCGGCCACCCGGTGCTCGCCGCGGGCACGACCCTCGCGGCGGCCCACCTCGGCGCTGCCGCGGCGGCCGGCGCGGCGGAGCTCGTGTGTTTCCGGCGCCCGCGCGTCGCCATCCTCAGTACCGGAACGGAGCTGCGGCGGCCGGGCGAGGAGCTCGAGCCCGGACAGATCTACGAGGCGAACTCGGTGCTGCTCGCCGCTGCCGCAGGCGGCGCGGGTGCGGAGGTCGAGCGGCTCGAGCCGGTCGCCGACGACGAGGGGGCGCTTCGTGCCGCGCTCGAACGGGGTCTCCGGGCCGACGTCCTGATCAGCTCCGGCGGTGTCTCCGTCGGGCCGCACGACCTCGTCCGCTCGGTGGGCGGCGAGCTCGGCGTCGAGGAGGTGTTCTGGCGCGTGGCCGTGAAACCCGGAAAGCCGGTCTCGTTCGGAGTCCGCGGCCGGTCGCTCGTGTTCGGGCTGCCGGGGAACCCGGTCTCGGCGCTCGTCGGCTTCGAGCTCTTCGTTCGCGCCGCCCTGCGCGCGCTCCAGGGCGATCCGGAGCCAGGTCCGCGATTCCTGCCGGGGAGCCTCGCGTCGCCGCTCCGGCGCCTCGGCTCGCGCGACCAGCTCGTTCGCGCGCGGTCGGGCGTTGAGGACGGTGCGACCGTGCTGCGCCCGCTGAGCGGCCAGGACTCGCACATGATCGTGCGCGCCGCCGAGGCGGATGCGCTCGTCCACGTCCCCCGCGGCGACGGCGAGCTCGCGGCCGGCGAGGCCGTGCGCTACCTGCCGCTCTCCTAGCGCCGGGCTTCAGCCCGGCAGCGCGTCGCGCTCCTCGTCCTGCGACCGCCGCTGGCGCCACGCGCCGGCGCCTCGCCGGGCCAGCGCGCGGAGCGGCGACTCCTCCGGCCGGGCACCGCGATCCGGATACGCTGCGTAGCGGCCGCCGGCGAGGGCCGCCAGCTGTGCCGCCACGGCGAGCCAGACGAGCCCGATCGCGGCCGCGAGCCACGGCACGTAACCGGTCGCGAGCAGCGAGAGCAGGTACCACGGCGCCCCGAGGCCCAGGCTCTGTTGCTCGGCGAACGAGACGATGAGGAGCACAGGCCCTGCGAAGCCCGCTGCGAGCAGCGCGCCCCGCACCACGCCCGGTCCGTCGAACGCCTGCGGCAGCCAGAGCCAGGCATACAACGAGGGCAGGAGGTAGACGAGCGCGTACGGATTCGTGGAGACCAGGAGCAGCGCGACGAGGCCCAGCGCCAGCAACGCGACCGCGTAGCCGCCGAGCGTCTCCTCCGTCGTCGCCCGACGCCTCGGGATCAGACGCTCGCGCCCGGCGAGCCAGCCCCCGGCGCCAAGAGCCACGAGCACGGTGACCCCGAACAGCGGCGGGTCGCCGACGCCGGGCGCATGCGGCGGCAGCGGCCGCCCCTGCACGCCGTCGGGGAACAACCCGAGGCGGGTCGCGACGAAGAAGAGGACACCGACGTACGCCCAGAAGGCAAGGCGGCTGCGGAGGCTGCGGAGCGCCGGCAGGAGGGGGATCCGCCGGCGCCGGCACCGCGCGAACAGATCGATCGCGCCGATCGCGAAGGGGAGCAGCGCTGCGATCAGGACGAGCTGGATCGCCCAGCCGAGCACGATGCGGCGGTCGAGATAGACGTACGAGGTGGTGCCGCGGGTCAACTCGAGCCCGGCGTCGAGTGACCCGAGCAGGCCCTGCGCGGCCCGTCCGAGCTCCGTCAGGCGCGCCTGGCGGATCGGTGCGTCCTCGTGAAGGGGCGGGGCCCCGTCCTCGACGGTGGTCAGCGTCAGCGCCGGGACGCCCTGGGCGACCAGCGGCCCCTGTTCCCCGAGCGTGAACGGGAAGCCGAGGTCCAGCAGCTGCCGCAGCGCACTCGATCGGTCGGGCTCGCGCCCGGTCTCCTCGAGCACGCGTACCGCGGCGGTGCGCACGAAGGACGCCGCCGGGGACCGCGGCGTGTCGCCGTCGATCACGAGCCGTGGCGAGCCGCCCCCGCCCGGTGCATCGAGGCTGACGACGGCGAGCGCGTTCTGGACGTACGGGGAGCGCTCGGCGAAGTACGCCGCGCCGAGCGCGCCGTACGCCCCGCCGTCGGTCGACACGAAGACCAGCGTGTGCGCCGGCCGCGCCTGGACGCCCGCCTCGCCCCGTACGGGCGCGTAGGCACGGGCGAGCTCGACCAGCGCCGCGGTTCCGGACGCGTTGTCGCTCGCACCGGGGCCGAAACCGGTGTTGTCGCGGTGTGCGAGGAAGACGATCGCCCGCGGCGATGGGCCCTGCACGACGGCGACGAGGTTGCGCAGCTCGACGCGGCCGCGCCCCGGGATCTCGGCGTGGAAGGGCTGGGCCTCGGCCTCGAACCCGTAGAGCCGAAGCTGATTCCGGAGCCATTGCGCCGCGCCCAGCGCCCCCGCGGTGCCCGGCGAGCGGTCCGGGTAGTCGCGGGCGAGCTGCGAGGCGAGTGCCGCCGCGGTCTCGCCGTCGAAGGCGGCGGGCAGCGTCGGCGGCGGCAGGGGTTGCGGTCGTCCGACCGTGAAGGCGGCCAGGAGCAGCGGGAGTGCCACGAGCAGCCAGGTCCCCCGGACGGTACGCGCGTTGATCGGGCGCTCAGGCGGGCCGCGGCGCGCTCCCGACGGGGCGCGCGCGCGAGCAGGGCGCCCGGAGCCGGAGGGAGGGCGGGGCGGCGCCATGGAGCGGCAAGTGTATGGGAGCCTCCGGCCCGCGTACCATGGGCGAAATGGCGGATGCGACCACGATTCTCCTCGTCGACGACGAGGATTCAGTCCAGAAGCTCCTCACGTATCCGCTGGAGCGGGACGGGTTCCGGGTGGTGGCGGCGCGCGACGGCGAGGAGGCCCTCGAGCGGTTCGCGGAGCGGACGTACGACCTGGTCGTGCTCGACCTGATGCTGCCGAAGCTGGACGGGCTGGAGGTGTGCAAGCGCCTCCGGGCGTCGAGCTCGGTGCCGATCATCATGCTCACGGCCCGCGACGACGAGCTCGACAAGGTGCTGGGGCTCGAGCTCGGCGCCGACGACTACATCACGAAGCCCTTCTCGATCCGGGAGTTTCGCAGCCGCGTCCGCGCCCTGCTCCGCCGCGCCACCGCGCCCCGGCCCGCCGACAGCGACGGGCAGGAGGTGATCGAGGAGGGCGAGGTGCGGATCGACATCGCGCGGCGCACGGTCACCGTGCGCGGCGGCGACGTGCAGCTCACGTTCGTCGAGTTCGAGCTGCTCCGCACGCTCGCGTCGGCTCCCGGGCGCGTCTTCTCGCGCCGACAGCTGCTCGAGCGGCTGCGCGGCGGCGCCGACTACCGCGAGCCGCGCACCATCGACGTGCACGTGCGGCACCTGCGGGAGAAGATCGAGCGCGATCCACGCGAGCCGGAGCTGATCCTCACCGTGCGCGGCGTCGGGTACCGCTTCCGCGACCGATGATCCGCGGCATCCGCCTCCGCCTCGCGCTCGCGTTGTTCGCGGTCGTGGCCGGTGCGCTCTCCGTCGCCTACCTGATCGTGGTGCCCACGCTGGAGAACCGGCTCGTGGACGCCACGCTCGACCAGCTGGAGCGGGACGCGCCGACCGTGCAGGCGTGCCTGCAGGGGCTCGAGTTCCCGCTCTGGCAGCAGTGTGCCGACCAGGGCCCGGCGATCCTGAACGTGCGCGTGGTCGTCTACCAGGTCCTGCGGCGCGACCCGCCGGCGCTCCAGATCGTCGCCGACTCGCAGGGCGGGACCTCGCAGGACGTCGAGCGCGACCCGACCGCGCGCGAGGCGGCCTCCACCGGTCGTGTGCAACGGGGGAACGTGAGGCGTGGCGACGCGCGTTTCGCCCAGTTGGCGGTGCCGCTGTCGGCGGAAGGACCGCTCTTCCTGCTCACGAGCCCGCTCTCCGACCCGCTCTCGAGCATCGACGTCGTCGAGCGGCGCCTCCTCGTCGGCGGCGTGATCGCCCTCCTCGTCGCGGTGCTGCTCGGCTACGCCGGCGCCTCGGTGCACGCGGCGCGGATCCGGCGTCTGGAGCGGGCGGCGGAGCGGATCGCGAGCGGCCGCTTCGACGAGCCGGTGGAGGATGCGGGCAACGACGAGCTCGGGGAGCTGGCCGCTGCGTTCGAGCGCATGCGGCTGCGGCTGGAGAACCTCGATCGCGCGCGGCGCGAGTTCATCGCCAATGCGTCGCACGAGCTGCGCACGCCGCTGTTCTCGCTGGCGGGGTTCCTCGAGCTGATGACGGACGAGGAGCTCGACGAGGAGACGCGGCGGGAGTTCCTCGTCACCATGCGCGAGCAGGTCGACCGGCTGACGAAGCTCGCGACCGACCTGCTCGACCTCTCCCGCATGGATGCGGGCCGCATGCGCGTCGAGACGGAGCCGGTCGAGCTCGGCGGCGTGGCGCAACTGCTCGTGGACGAGCTCGGCGTGCTCGCCGAGCGGCGAGACCACCGCTTGCGGGTCGAGGTCGACGGCGAGCCGGTGGCGCGCGCCGACGAGGTCCGGGTGCTGCAGATCGGCCGCGCGCTCGTCGACAACGCGCTCGTCCATACTCCGGCCGGAACACACGTGACGCTCCGCGCCTGGTCGGAGGACGGGCGCGCGCTGCTGGCGGTCGTCGACGACGGGCCAGGGGTGGCGCGGGAGGACGCCCCGCACGTCTTCGACCGGTTCTACCGCGTCGACGGTGACATGGCCTCGGGCAGCGGCCTCGGGTTGTCGATCGCCCGCGAGCTGGCCTCGTTGATGGGCGGAGAGGTCCTGTTCGAGTCCGCGCCGGGGCGGACGGCCGTGACGGTGGCGCTGCCTGCGGCCGTGGCCGACCGGGAGCCGGCCGCCGTTTCCACGTGAAAACGGCGGCGGCGAGAGGGGTCGCCGTTACAGTGCGTGCATGCGCCCCGGAGCCCTGGCGGTCGTCGCACTCGTCGCAGCCGTGCTCGGCTCCGCGACGACGCTGATCGTCGGCAAGGCCGCCGGCTGGGTGGACGACGACGGGGCGCGTGCCGGCGCGACCGTGGTCGTCGATGCCCCGGCGGACGGGGGTGGCAACGCCCCCGCTCGCGCCGCCGCCTCGCCGCTCGTCGGCGACCGTTTCGAGCCGGCGCGGATCTACGCCGAGGCCACCCCGGGTGTCGTGACGATCTACGCGCTCTTCGACGGCGGCGGCCGCTCGCAGGGCTCCGGCTTCGTCGTCTCCGACGAGGGCCACGTGCTGACGAACTCGCACGTGATCACGAACTCGGGCGAGCAGGGCCCCGTCACCGGCGCCTCCAGCGTCTACGTCGTCTTCGCCGACGGCGACCGCCTGCCCGCCGAGATCATCGGCTGGGACCTCTTCAACGACACGGGCGTGATCAAAGTCGATCCCGCCGACCACGCGGTCGACCCGGTGCCGCTCGGCGACTCCGATCAGGTCGTGGTCGGCGAGCCAGTCGCGGCGATCGGCAGCCCCTTCGGCAACGAGAACTCGCTGGCGGTCGGCGTCGTCTCGGCCGTCTCGCGCTCGATCCCGTCGCTGACGTCGCGCTACCAGGTCTCGAACGCGATCCAGGTGGACGCGCCGATCAACCACGGCAACTCGGGCGGGCCGCTGCTCGACGCGCGCGGGCGCGTGATCGGGATCAACGCCCAGATCCGCTCCGAGTCGGGGAACGCCGAGGGAGTCGGCTTCGCGATCCCGATCAACTCGGCCCGCCGCTCGATGGAGCAGCTCGTCGCGACCGGCCGCGTCGCCTACGCGTACGTCGGGATCACGACGCAAGACGTGACGCCCGCGCTGGCGCGGAAGTACGAGCTGGGCGCCGAGCGCGGCGCCATCATCGAGGAGACGGTCGACG
>DASUOK010000102.1:0-8595 GCA_036276675.1 Gaiellaceae bacterium
GGCGGCCGCTCGATGCGCGTCTGCTACGACGACGCGCAGGTGCGGGCGGCGCTCGCCGGCGTGAGCGGACCTGTGCTCGTCGACCGCTTCCTCGAGGGCGCGCTCGAGATCGACGTGGACGCGCTCTGCGACGGCGTCTCGGTGCACGTCGGCGCCGTGATGGAGCACGTCGAGGAGGCCGGCGTCCACTCCGGCGACTCGTCGTGCGTGCTGCCGGCTCCGTCGCTCTCGGAGGAGCAGTACGCCGAGGTGTGCCGCGTCGTGCGGCGGCTCGGGCCGGCGCTCGGCGTCGTCGGGCTGCTCAACGTGCAGCTCGCGCTCGTCCGCGGGGAGGCGTTCGTGCTCGAGGCGAACCCGCGCGCGTCGCGCACCGTCCCGTTCGCGTCGAAGGCGACGGGCGTGAACCTCGTCGACGCGGCCGCGCGGCTCGCCGCCGGCGCGCGCCTGCACGAGCTCGACCTGCCCGAGGAGCGCCGCCCGGAGCAGGTGAGCGTGAAGGCCGCCGTGCTCCCGTTCGCGCGCTTCCCCGGCGCCGACCCGGTGCTCGGGCCCGAGATGCGGTCCACGGGCGAGGTGATGGCGAGCGCCGCGGACCTGCCGACGGCGTTCGCCAAGGCCGAGCGCGCGGCTGGCCGGCCGCTCCCCGCGACGGGCACGGCCTTTCTCTCGGTACGCGACGCCGACAAGGCCGGGATCGGGCCTGTCGCCGCCGCGCTCGCCGATCTCGGCTTCCGCCTGCTCGCCACGGGCGGGACTGCAGAGGTGCTCGCGGCCGCTGGGCTGGAGGTCGCCGTCGCCGCGAAGGGCGACGCCGTCGTCGATGCGATCCGCTCGGGGCGCTGTGCGCTCGTCGTCAACACGCCGCAGGGCTCCGGCGCCCGGCGCGACGGCGCCCGGATCCGGCAGGCGGCGCTCGCAGGGCGCATCCCCTGCATCACGACGCTCGCCGCCGCGCGCCTCGCCGTCGATGCGATCGCGAACGCGCGCAGCGAGGTCGCTCGCTCGCTCCAGGACCGGATCAGGGTTGAGACGGCGGCTGCGTAGGGTCGCGGGCGCCGAGCCCGTGGGGCCGTACACGCTGCTGCGGATCGAGCGCGGCGACCTGGAGCCGGGCGAGCCCGGGCAGTTCTTCATGCTCGAGGCACCGGGCCGCGTGCTGCCCCGGCCGATGAGCGTCTGCCTCGCGACCCCGCGCGAGCTCGCCTTCCTCATCGACCCGATCGGTCCCGGCACGCGCGCGCTCTGCGCGCTCGTCGCCGGCGAGGAGCTGCACCTGCTCGGCCCGCTGGGGAACGGCTTCGACCTCGACGTGGAGCGTCCGCTGCTCGTCGGCGGCGGGATCGGGATCGCGCCGCTGCCGTACCTCTCGCGGCGGCTCGGCGCGCCGCCCGCGCTCCTCGGCTTCCGCAGCGACTGGCACGCCGAGGCGGCGGCGCTCGTCCCGAACGCGGACGTGTGCGTCGAGCCCACGTACGTGACCGAGCTCCTGCCGGAGGAGCACGTCGACGTGCTCGCCTGCGGCCCGGAGCCGATGCTGGCCGCGCTGCGCGCGCTCGTGCCCGACGCGCAGCTCGCCTGGGAGGCGCCGATGGCGTGCGGCTACGGCGCCTGCTACGGCTGCGCGGTCGAGCTCGACGGCGAGCTCCGGCGCCTGTGCGTGGACGGTCCCGTGCTGGCGGGGGCGGCGTGATGTTGCTGAACGCGTCCGGCTGCCTGGACGCGCTCACGGCGCCCGACGTCGCTCGCTCCCTCGACGCCTTCGTGACGAAGACGATCACACCCGAGCCGCGCGGAGGGAACCCGCCCGTGCGGGTCGCCGAGACGGAGGCGGGGATGCTGAACTCGATCGGGCTCGCCAACCCGGGCCGCGAGCGCTTCCTCGCCGAGTCGCTGCCGCGGCTGCGTGCACTCGGCGTGCCGCTGTGGGTCTCCGTCGGCGGCTTCTCCGCCGGCGAGTACGCGGAGACCTGCGCCGTGCTGGACGACGTCGACGCGATCGAGCTGAACCTCTCCTGCCCGAACGTCGACGACGCGGCCGAGACGGCGACCGAGATCGTCGCGGCGTGCCGCGAGGCGACGCGGCTGCCGCTCTACGCGAAGCTGTCGCCGTCGACCTGGGACCTCGCCGAGCAGGCGCGCGCCGTCGAGGCGGCCGGCGCCGACGGGCTCTCGCTCGTCAACACGCTACGCGGGCTCGCCCTCGACGAGCGGACGCTGCGGCCCCGGCTCGCGACGGGCACGGGCGGCTATTCGGGGCTTGCCCTGAAGCCGGTTGCGCTCGCGGCCGTCTATGCCTGCGCGCGGGCCGTCGACCTGCCGATCGTGGGCATGGGCGGAGTCCGCTCGGGGCTCGACGCGCTCGAGCTGCTCGCCGCCGGTGCGAGCGCCGTGGCGCTCGGAACGGTTCTCTTCGCCGACCCCGACGCGCCCGCGCGGATCCGTGGCGAGCTCGCCGCGGAGCTCGCCAAACGGCACCTCCCCGATGCCGCCTCGGCGTGCCGCCTCGCCCACTCGGATCGTCCGGGCGATTTCAAGCTAGGCAACAGATTGCAAGAAAGCGCTGCAAATAGCTGAAAATCAGTGGGTTGAGATGCCTGCGGCAAGGCTGCTAGTATCCCGCGCTCATGGTGCCGTCGAAGACGCAAGCCCAGGCTCCGCTGCGCTCACTGGATCAACGGATGGAAGCGCTGAAGCGGGCCAACGACATCAGGGTCCGGCGGGCGAAGCTGAAGAAGGATCTGAAGGACGGCCGGGTCGCGATCGAGTCGATCCTGCTCGAGCCGCCCGAGTACGTCTCGACTGCGAAGGTCTTCGACATGCTGATGGCCGTGCCGAAGTTCGGGCGCGTCAAGGCGGCGCGGCTCCTGAACCAGTGCAGGATCAGCCAGTCGAAGACGGTCGGCGGTCTCTCCGAGCGGCAGCGCACGGAGCTGATCGGTCTCTTCAACCGCTGAGTTGCCCCGCGACGTGGTCTTCGTCGTCACGGGACCGTCGGGAGCCGGCAAGGGCACGCTGATCAAGGCGCTCGTCGAGCGGCTGCCCGAGCTCGAGGTCGCCGTCTCGGCGACGACGCGGAGCCAGCGGCCGGGTGAGGCGAACGGCCGGGAGTACTGGTTCCTGACCGAGGAGGAGTTCCTCGACCGCGTCGAGCACGGCGGCTTCCTCGAGCACGTCGAGTACGTCGGCGGCCGCTACGGGACACTCGCGTCCGAGCTCGACCGGATCGCCGCGGAGGGTCATGTCTGTGTGCTCGAGCTCGAGATCGAGGGCGCGCTGCAGGTGCAGGAGGACGTGCCCGGCAGCGTCACGCTCTTCATCGCCGCGGACGTGGCCGAGCTCGAGCGCCGGCTCCTGGCGCGGGCGACGGAGAGCGAGGGCGAGATCGGCGAGCGCATCGAGCTCGCCCGGCACCAGCTCGAGCAGGCCTACCGCTTCCGCTACATGGTGCGGAACGACGACGTCGCCCGCGCCACCGAGGCGCTCGCCGCCCTCGTCGAGCGGGAGCTGCAGCTCGCAGCTACCATGGCGCCATGATCCATCCTCGCATCGACGCCCTGCTCGACAACGTGGACTCGCGCTACGCGCTCGTCATCGTCGCCGCGAAGCGCGCTCGACAGATCAACAACTACCACCACCAGCTCGGCGAGGGCATGGGCTTCGAAGAGGCCCCGCCGCCGCTCGTCGAGTCGCGCTCGAAGAACTACTTGACCATGTCACTGGAGGAGATCAGCCAGGGCAAGATCAAGTACGAGTACGCGAAGAAGTAGCGCGCGCTCACCCCTGGGTCGCGAAACCGGCCGCGTGAGCGGCCGGTCGTCTGCGTTCGTGCGCCCGGCAGGCACAATGTCCGGATGGCGCGGATCCTGCTCGGGGTCACCGGCGGCATCGCGGCCTACAAGGCCTGCGAGCTCCTCCGGCTGCTCGTCCGGGCGGGCCACGAGGTGGTGCCGCTCCTCACCCCGGGCGCGGAGCGCTTCGTCGCCGCCGAGACCTTCCACGCGCTCGCCCGCAGGCCGCGCGGTGACGATCCGTACCCGCACCTCCAGCGCGCCGACGCGCTCGCGATCGTGCCGCTGACGGCGAACACGCTCGCCAAGCTCGCGCACGGCCTCGCCGACAACGTCCTCACCGAGGCGGCGCTCGCCCACCGGGGCCCCTTGGTGGTCGCGCCCGCGATGAACACCCGCATGTGGGAGCACGAGGCGACGCAGGCGAACCTCGCGCTCGTGCGCGAGCGCGGCGCGGTCGTGGTCGGCCCCACCGCGGGCGAGCTCGCCGAGGGCGAGGTGGGAATCGGCCGGATGGCGGAGCCGGACGAGATCGCGCGCGTCCTCGAGGACCTGCTCCGGGCAGGGGTCGCATCGGGGCTGGCCGGGAAGCACGTGCTCGTGAGCGCCGGCGGGACGCGCGAGCCGCTCGACGCAGTTCGGTTCCTGGGGAACCGCTCCTCGGGCCGGATGGGCGTCGCCGTGGCCGCCGAGGCCCGGCGCCGGGGCGCCTCCGTGACGCTCCTCGCCGCGAACCTGTCGGTCGCCGCGCCGGACGGCGTCGAGGTGATCGAGACCCCGACCGCAGCCGACGTCGCCCGCGAGGCAGAGGCCCGCGTCGCTGTGGCGGACGTCGTCGTGATGGCCGCGGCCGTCGCCGACTACCGGCCGACCGAGACGCTCGCGGGGAAGCGTGCCAAGGACGACGCGGACTGGAACCTCTCGCTCGAGCCGACCGTCGACGTCCTCAGGCTGCTGGGTGAGCGCAGCCGCAACGGGCAGGTGCTCGTCGGCTTCGGCGCCGAGCTGGGCGCCGACGGGCTTAACCGGAAGCGAACGATGTTGCACGACAAGAACGTCGATCTCGTCGTCTACAACGATGTGGGCCAAGACGCGGTCGGCTTCGACGCGGCCGACAACGAGGTCGTCCTGATCACGAGGGAAGGGGAGCGCGACGTGACGAGAGCGCCGAAGGAGCAGATCGCGGTAGCCGTCCTCGACGAGGTCGAGCGGCTGCTCGAGGAGCGCCATGGAGGCGCGTAGCCAGTTGCAGCGGGCGGGCGATCCGACGATCGTCACCGCGCGCGCGGAGGCGCTCGATCGCGTCACGGACAACCTCGCGAAGGTGGTGCACGCGCCCGACGAGACGCTGCGGCTGTGCGTGCTCTGCCTCGTCGCGGAGGGGCACCTGATCATCGAGGACTTCCCGGGCGTGGGGAAGACGATGCTGGCGAAGGCGCTCGCGCGCTCGCTCGACCTCGAGTTCTCGCGCCTCCAGTTCACGCCCGACCTGCTTCCGTCCGACATCACCGGCGTCAACGTCTTCAGCCAGCGCGCGAACGAGTTCGAGTTCCGTCCCGGCCCCGTGTTCGCCAACGTCCTGCTCGTCGACGAGATCAACCGCGCGTCACCGAAGACGCAGTCCTCCTTGCTCGAGGCGATGCAGGAGGCGCAGGTGACGGTCGACGGCGCCACGTACCTGCTCGAGCCCCCCTTCATGGTGCTCGCGACGCAGAACCCGATCGAGTACGAGGGCACCTACCCGCTGCCGGAGGCGCAGCTCGACCGCTTCACGATGCGGATCTCCCTCGGCTACCCGCCGCTCGCCGAGGAGGCGCGGATGCTCTCCGAGCAGACGACGGCGCCGCCGCTCGAGACGCTGGAGCCGGTTGCATCCGCCGAGGAGGTCCTGGCGGCGATCGACGACGCCCGCTCCATCTTCGTCGAGGAGAGCCTCAACCGCTACGTCGTCGCTGTCCTGCGGCACACGCGCTCGAGCCCACGGCTCGCCCTGGGGGCGAGCCCGCGCGCCGGCATCGCGCTCCTGCGCGTGGCGAAGGCGCGGGCGCTCGCCGAAGGACGCGAGTTCGTGCTCCCCGACGACGTGAAGGCGCTCGCCGTCCCCGTGCTCGCGCACCGTGTCATCCTCGCGCCCGAGGCCCGCTCCGCCGGGCTGACGCCGGCGGAGGTCGTGCAGGAGGCGGTCGACGGCACGCCGGTCCCCGTCTAGGCGGTGACACCGCGCGGGAAGCTGGTGCTCGCGCTCGGCCTCGTCGTGTACGGGGTGGCGTGGCTCTTCGGCGCCACCGTGCTGTATCCCGCGGCGACGGGGCTCGTCCTCGCGCCGCTCGCCGCCCGGGCCTGGGTGCGCCTCGCCGCCGGCCCGATCGGGCTCACCCGCCGGACCGGCCGCGGCTCGCACCTCGAAGGCGAGGACGTGTGGGTGACGCTCGAGGCGGTACCGAAGGCGGTGGTGCCGCCGCCCTCGATCACGATCTGGGAGCGCCTGGCCAAGCTGGGGGAGCGGGAGACCCCGCTGCGCCGTGACGGGCGCGCGCACCGCGGCACCTACGTCCTCGAGGCCGTGCCCCGCGGGCGCTACGCGGTCGAGGCCGCGCACGCGGGGATCGAGGATCCGTTCGGGCTCGCCCGCAGCGAGGTCGAGCTCGGCGGCGGCGCCTCGCTCCTCGTCTACCCCCGGCTCGTCGAGCTGCCGGGGCTCTTCTCCGAGAGCGGCACCAACGCCCAGGACGGCCGCCGCCTGCTCCTCCGCCGGCCCTCCGGCTTCGACCTCCACTCGGTGCGTGAGTACGAGCGTGGCGAGTCCCTGCGCAAGGTGCACTGGCGCACGACGGCGCGCCGCGGCCAGCTGATGGTGAAGGAGCTCGAGGACGCGCCCCGCGACGAGATCGCGATCGTGCTCGATGCCGACGCTGGAGCCGTCGTCGGCGACAGCTTCGAGGTGCAGGTGCGCGCGGCCGGCTCGATCCTGCGCACGCACGCATCCCGCGGACGCCGTAGCGTCCTGGCGCTGAACTCCGCGCGGCCCGCGAGCATCCGGGTGTCCTCGCTCGAGGGGGACTGGTACGCGGCGCTCGCGGCGCTCGCCGCCGTGGAGGCCGACGCGACGCGGCCCGTGGTCGAGTTGATCGCCCGCGAGGGAGGCCCTGCCGCGCGCGCGCTCGAGGTGATCGTCGTGACGGCGCGGCTCTCGCCCGCGCTCGCGACCAAGCTCGCCCAGCGCGCGCTCGGCACCTACGGCGTCGCCGTCGTCTGGGTCGACAGCGCCAGCTTCGCCGGCAGGCCGACGAAGGCCGAGCCCGAGCTGCTGCGGCTCCAGGGCGCCGGTGTGCCACTCGCGATCGTGCGCGCGGGCGACGATCTCCGGGCCGCGCTCGGCGCGATCCCCGCGGCACGGGCGGCGGCGCATGCGTAGGACGGCCCTCGTCTACAGCTTCCCGGCGGCCGTCATCGCCTTCGCCTGGCTGCGGCTCGAGGACCCGCATGCGCCCGGCGCCGGTGCGTTCTGGATCGTGCTGCTCGCGCTCGTGCCGGCGCTGCTGCCCGGGCTCGGCCCGCTGCTGCTCTCCCTCGGCCCCGTCACCCTCGTCGCCGCCTGGCTCGCGCTCGGCAGGCCGCTGGGCGAGGGCGGCTTCTTCCCGATCGCCTGGGAGCGCTTCGAGGACGGGTTCGTGGGCTTCTACGAGGTGCGAGTGCCGTTCGCGGGCGGCGAGTTCCCGGAGATGCACGGCGTCGTCCTGCTCGCGATCCTCGCCTTCTGCCTCGGCCTGGCACTCGCCGTGCGGGCGCGCCGGCCGTTGCCCGCGATGCTCGTCGTGCTCGCCGGTGCCGGCTGGCCCGCGACGCTGCTCGGATCGGAGAGCATCGCCTACGGCGCGGTCATCCTGACGGCCGTACTGTGGATCCTCGCGGGCCTGCGCCTGGAGCGGCCGACCGTGGCCGTCGCCGCCGGAGCGCTCGTCGTCCTGGCCGCCGCCGGGGCGTCCACCTCCGCCGCCGTCGCGAAGGAGGGCGTCATCGACTGGCAGCGCTGGGACCCCTACGGCGCGCCCGATGCGCCCGTCAGCGTCTCGTACGTCTGGGACGCGAACTACGGCGGGATCGAGTTCCCGCGCGACAAGACGACGGTGCTGCGGATCACCGGCACCGACCGGAAGCTCTACTGGCGTGCGACGACGCTCAACCGCTTCACGGACGACCGCTGGATCGAGTCGCTCGCGGTTCGAGTCAACGAGCTCGCTTCGGGCGAGCTCCCCGAGGACGCGCTGCTCCCGCAGGCGGCACGGCGGGAGGACGCCCTCGTCACCCAGGACGTGCAGGTCGTGGGCCTGCGCGACCGGCACCTGATCGCGGCGAGCACTCCGGTCGGGATCGAGGGCGAGTCGCTCGGGCTCGTGACGAAGTACAGCGACGGCGTGGTCGAGCTGAACCGCAGCCTCGAGCGCGGCGAGCGCTACACGGTCTCCAGCTACGCGCCCCAGGCGCAGCCGGCAGAGCTCGCCGAGCTGGGTGCGGACTACCCGGCGGAGGTCCTCCGCTACCTGGATCTCGAGCGCACGACGTTGCCCGCGTTCGGCAGCCCCGGCCGCGCGAGTCGCGTCGCGGGGCTCTTCGAGGACGAGCGCCAGCGGCAACTCTGGCCGTACGAGCAGCTGTCGCAGCAGGCCGAACGGGTGGCGCGTGGGGCGCGCACGCCCTACGGGGCGGTCGTGGCGATCGAGGCCTGGCTGCGCTCGACCGGCGGCTTCACCTACGACGAGCAGCCGCCGCGTCCCGCCGGAGCTCCACCGCTGGCCTACTTCGTCGC
>DASUOK010000103.1:0-9443 GCA_036276675.1 Gaiellaceae bacterium
GTCGATCAGCGCCTCGGTCGAGACGCCGTCCTCGGCGGTGACGGCGATCGCGTCGAAGCCGTCCTTCTGCAGCATCGCCTGCGCCGTCTCGATGTCCCAGATCGCGAACGTCGCGCCGCCGATCGAGTCGAGCTCGCCGACCCGGGCGATGCCGCTGATCGTGAACTAGCGCTTCGGGCCCTCGGCGGCCACCTCGATCGTGTCGCCGACGGCGAAGCCGTGGCTCGAGGCGGAGCCTGCGTCGATCACGACCTCGTCCGAGCCGGCGGCCCAGGCGCCCTCGACGAGCCGGAACGGGCTGAACCTCTCGTCGCCCGCGTTCAGGCCGAGGCCGAACGTCGGGTTGGAGCCGATGATCGGCTCGCCCTCGCGGTCGATCAGCTGCGCCTGGTTGCCGTCGCCGGAGAGGTCGACGATGGTGCCCGCGGCCGATGCGACCTCGGGCAGGGCGCGCACCTGCTCGAGCACCTCGGGTGCGACGATCGCGCGGCCCGTCTGCGACCACTCGAGCACCTTCGTGCCGGTGACGACGGCATCGGTGTCCTCGTACGAGCTGGTGAAGATCGTGTCGAACGCCTTCTGCACGGAGTCGGTGAGCACGAACGTGCCGCTGACCATCGCCACGCCGAGCACGATCGCGACCGCGGTCAGCGCGGTCCGGAGCTTCCGCCCGAGCAGTCCCTTGAGCGTGACGCCCCTCACCGGGCGCTCACCTCGGCGAGCGACTCCAGCACCTCCGCCTGGGTCGAGCGGCCCCGCTGCTGGACGATCTCGCCGTCCGCGAGGAAGAGGATGCGGTCGGCGATCGTGGCCGCGCGGGCGTCGTGCGTGACCATCACCGTCGTCTGGCCGTACGTGTCGACGGCGCCGCGCAGGAGGCCGAGGATCTCGATCGAGGTCTGCGAGTCGAGGTTGCCGGTCGGCTCGTCTGCGAAGAGGACGGTCGGGCGCGTCACGAGCGCGCGCGCCACGGCGACGCGCTGCTGCTGGCCGCCGGAGAGCTCGGAAGGCCGGTGCGATCTGCGCTCGGCGAGGCCGGTGGCCTCGAGCAGCTCCTCGAGCCACTCGTCCTCGACCTTCCGGCCCGAGATCGAGACGGGGAGCGTCACGTTCTCCTCCGCCGTCAGCATCGGCAGCAGGTTGAAGAACTGGAAGACGAAGCCGATGTGGCGGCGCCGCAGCTTCGTCAGCTCGTTGTCCTTGAGCGTGCTGAGCTCGACGTCGTCGATCGCCACGGAGCCGCTGCTCGGTCGGTCGAGGCCGGCGAGGATGTGCATCAGCGTCGACTTGCCCGAGCCGGAGGGGCCCATGACCGCGGTGAGGTGGCCGCGCGGGATCGACAACGACACGCCGCGGAGCGCGTCGACGGCGGTGTCGCCGGCGCCGTAGCGGCGGCTGAGGTCGCGGGCGACGACGACGCCCGGTGCCCGGCCCTGCTCGGTGGCGTGCTCGAGTGTGAGCGCTGCTTCCATGTCGTGCGTCTCCTCTGAGGTCGGGTGGAGAATTTCGACTCCGAACGCTAGGCCCGGCGAGCCGCTCCGTCGTCCGCCGCAGTCGCGATCCGGCATCGTCCGTGAGGATGATCCTGGGTCGTCGCCACGGCCGACGCGGCCGAGGCCCCGTCGGGAGTACCGTTCAGGTGTGATGCAGGACCGGCTTGCGTGGGCGAAGAACCACGTCTTCGACGCGATCGTCCTGCTGACCATCGTCCTGACGCAGGGCGACATCTGGCGGACGCAGGGCGACGACCGCTACCAGCTGGCCGCGGTCGCGCTCGTCACGGTAGGAGCGCTGCTCTTCAGGCGGCGAGCGCCGCTCGCCGCGCCGCTCGTCGTCGGAGTGGGCGCCGTCGTCTTCTCGCTGGTCGATGCCGCTGCGGCGTACGACACCGACACGATGTTCCTCGTGCTGATCCTCGCCGCCTGGGCAGCGGGATCCCTGCTCGAGGCGCGCCAGGCGGCACTGGCGATCGCGTTCGTCCTGATCGGAGGCTGGACCGTCTTCGTCCGCGCACCCGGCGTGCCCTGGACGGAGCTGATCTGGCTCAGCTTCCCCATCCTCGGCCTCTTCGTGATCTCTGCGGCCGCCGCGCGGCACTCGGAGCGCGCGCGCCTCGCCGAGGAGCGCGCCCGACGGAGCGAGGAGGAGGCACGGCGCGCGGTCGACGAGGAACGGCGCCGGATCACGCGCGAGCTGCACGACGTGCTCGCACACTCCGTCAGCGTCATGACCGTGCAGGCGAGTGCCGTGCGACGCCGCCTGCAGCCCGAGCAGGAGCGCGAGCGGGAGGCGCTGCGGACGGTCGAGGAGACGGGCCGCCAGGCGCTTTCGGAGATGCGCCGGCTGCTCGGGATCATGCGCGAGGCGGGGGAGGACGCCGCCCGCGCGCCCCAGCCCGGCGTGGCGGCGCTCCGCACGCTCGTCGAGCAGGTGCGCAGCGCGGGCCTCCCGGTCGAGCTGACCGTCGAGGGCGAGCCGGTGCGGCTGCCGCCGGGGGTCGACCTCTCCGCGTACCGCATCGTGCAGGAGGCATTGACGAACGCACTGCGTCACGGGGGCAACCCGGCGCACGCGTGGGTGGCCGTCCGCTACGGCGACGACGATGTCGAGATCGAGGTGGCGAACGACGGGCGCAGCGAGAGCAACGGCGAGGCCACGGGCCACGGGCTCGTCGGCATGCGCGAGCGCGTGGCGATGTGCGGCGGCGAGCTGCGCGCAGGCCCGCGCGAGGGCGGCGGCTTCCGCATCTCCGCCCGGCTGCCGGTGAGTGCCGACGGGTGAGCGTCCGCGTCCTGATCGTCGACGACCAGGCGCTCGTGCGCGCGGGCTTCCGCATGATCCTGGAGTCGGAGCCCGACGTGGAGATCGTCGGCGAGGCGAGTGACGGCGCCGAGGCGCTCGAGGCCGCGCGCGAGCTCTCCCCCGACGTGATCCTGATGGACATCCGCATGCCCAACCTCGACGGGCTCGAGGCGACACGCCGGCTGCTCGAGCAGCCCGGGGACGTCCCCCGCGTGCTCATGCTGACGACCTTCGACCTGGACGAGTACGTCTACGAGGCGCTGCGGGCGGGCGCGAGCGGCTTCATGCTCAAGGACACGCCGCCCGAGCAGCTCGTGGACGCGATCCACGTCGTCGCCCGCGGCGACGCGCTGCTCTCGCCGACGATCACGCGGCGCGTGATCGAGGAGTTCATCCGCCGGCCGCCGAGCACGATCCCGATGACGCGGCCGGCCAAGCTCGACGAGCTGACCGCGCGGGAGCTGGAGGTGCTCGGCTTCATGGCCCGCGGGCTCTCGAACGCGGAGATCGCGACCGACCTCTTCGTCAGCGAGACGACGGTGAAGACCCACGTGGCGCGCATCCTGATGAAGCTGGGCCTGCGCGACCGCGTCCAGGCCGTGGTCTTCGCCTATGAGAGCGGGCTCGTCCAGCCCGGAGCCGCCGGCTGAGGGGGCGGCGGAGGCGCCGACCGGACGGCCCCGTCGCACGCTGCGCGCACGAGCGCCTCGTCCCAGCTCGAGACGACGGGCAGCAGCGACGCGAGCCCGCTGACCTGGAACAGGCGGCGCACCGGCGAGTCCTCCGCCTCCGGGAGCAGCAGCAGGAGCACGCGCTCGTCGCGCTCCGACTCCGCGAGCCCGTCGAGCAGGATCCGCACGACGGCCGCGTCGAGTGAGGTCGCCGCCGTCAGGTCGACGACCACGGGCGCCCCGCCGTCGACGGCGCTCGTCAGCTCGCGCCGCAGCCGCTGCGCCGCGTAGGCGTCGTTGTCGCCGTCGAGCCGGAGCACGGCGAGGCGGGGATCCGAGCCGGAGGCTGTCATGCCGATCGTCTCCTGAGCTATTGCGCGCTCGGACGTTCTGAAACGCGCCTGCTCCGGGAGCGATCGGCCGGGTGCTCGACCAGCACGTCGAAGCACTCAGCCGCGAACGCCTCCACCTGCGGGAGCGACGCAGCGTGGCGCGCCCGCCCGACGTGGAGGAGCGCACCGATCACCGCTCCGCCGGCGGCGCCGAACACGAGCGCGTAGAACGCGAGCGCGAGCACGCCGAACAGCGAGATCGTCGGGTCGAGCGCGCCGAAGAGGCCGACGACGAGGGCGGCTCCGATCGCGCTCGAGGCGGCTCCGAGCGCGACCGTGACCGTCAGCGGCGGCGCCAGCTCGTCCGGGTCGACTCCGCGCAGCCCGCGGGCCGCGACGACGACTCGTCCCGGCCGGTCCCGCTCGCGCCGGAGGGAGCCGGCTCGGGCCTCGGCCTCGGCGCGCGTGGCGTAGGAGCCGACGACCTCCGTCAGCCCGGTGCGCCTGGGCGGAAATGCTGTCTCGAACGTCACGGTGCGCTGTCGTGTGGTCGGTGTCCTCGCCCGAAGGGGTGGGAAGAGCGGATCGAAGTGGAACGGCGGTTGCGATCCGCTCTTCCCGACATGCGCCCTCGTCCCGACGACGGGCCCCAGCAAGAGGGCACGCGTCCATTGTGTCCGCGCCGACGCGTTCCGAGCCGACCGGCGGCGTTCCTTGAGCGAATCCTGACCTAGATGGTTAGCCCGGCACGAGCTTGTAGCCGAAGCCGCGGACGGTGATGATCCGCTCGGGCCGCGAGGGATCGCGTTCGACTTTGCGCCGGAGGTTGGAGATGTGCACGTCGCAGGCGTGCTGGTCGCCGACGAAGGTGCTCTCCCACAGATGCTCGAGGATCGCGCGCTTGGAGACCACCTCGCCGGGCTTCTGCGCCAGCACGAACAGCACCTTGAACTCGGACGGCGTCAGCGAGACCTGCTCGCCGTCCACGATCAGCTCGTGCCGCGCGAAGTCGACGCGCAGCCCGCCGATCGTGCGCACCGCGGACGCTCCGTCGGTGCGGTCGAGCTCCCGCCGGCGCAGGTTCGCCCGCACGCGCCCCAGCAGCTCGAGGGCGGAGAAGGGCTTCGTGACGTAGTCGTCGGCGCCCACCTCCAGGCCGACGACCTTGTCCACCTCGGAATCCTTCGCCGTGAGCATGATGATCGGCACGGCGCTCTCGGCCCGGATCTGCCGGCACACCTCGATGCCGGAGACCTTGGGCAGCATCAGGTCGAGGATGATCAGGTCGAACTCGGAGCTGCGGACGGCCTCGAGCGCCTCGGCGCCGTCGGACGCGGTGCTCACCTCGAAGTGCTCGCGGCCGAGCGCGTAGGCGAGCCCCTGCAGCAGGGCCGGCTCGTCGTCGACGACCAGGATGCGGGCGGTCATGCGGCGACCCTCGTTGCCGTCGGTAGGAGCAGGCGCACGGTCGTGCCCTCCGAGGTCGCGTCGAGCTCGATGGCGCCTCCGAGCACCTTCACGGCCTGCCGGGCGATCGCGAGCCCGAGGCCGAAGCCGCCCGGCTCCTCTTCCGCGCCGCGGTAGAAGCGCTCGAAGATGCGATCGCGCTCCGCGGGCGCGACGCCGTGACCGGTGTCCTCGACCTCGACGGCGACGCCGTCGGCGCTCGTGTAGGCACGCAGCGTGATCTCGCCGCGCTCCGTGTACTTGTCGGCGTTCTGCGCCACGCTCTGCACGGCCTGCTCGAGCAGGTCGGCGTCGGCCGGCACGACGAGGGCCGGATCGCACTCGACGCGGACTCGCACCGGCCCGCGCGGCTCGAGGCTGTCGGCCACCCGCTGCAGGAGCGGTGCGACGTGGACGTTCTCGCGGTGCGGCTGCTCCTGCCGCGCCTCCGCGCGTGCGAGCACGAGCAGCGCGCGCGTCAGCCGGGCCAGGCGGCCGGACTCGCGCTCGATGTGCGCGAGGAAGTCGTCGCGCGCCCGGGGGTCGTCCTTCGCGCCCGTCTGCAGCATCTCGATCGAGGTGACGATGCCGGCGATCGGCGTGCGCAGCTCGTGCGCCGCGTTGGTCACGAACTCGCGCTGCGCCCGCTCGTCGCGCTCCTGCTGCGTCACGTCCGCGAGCACGAGGATCGCGCTCTCGCCGCCGTGGCCTGCGGAAACCCCGGAGACGGAGACAAGCCGGTCGTCGCTCTCGAGCAGCAGCGGCGCGGGCGCGCCCTCGTCGCCGAAGAGGCGGTCGGTGAAGTCGGTGAGGCGCGGGTCGTCCCAGATCTCGTCCAGCCTCGAGCCGATCGAGAACGAACGCGCGGGCAACACGTGGCTCACAGCGGCATTGGCGAAGGTGATCCGGCGGCTGCGGTCGAGCAGGAGCACGCCGTCGTTGAGCCGGTCGACGAGGCCCTCGAAGCGGTCGCGGTCCTCGCGCAGGGTCGCGATCAGGCCGTCGAGGCGGAGGCGCATGCGGTCGATCGACGTGGCGAGACTGCCGACCTCGTCCGGGAAGCGGTCGACGACTGGCGTCGAGAAGTCGCCCGTCTCGATCGCCCGCGCGGTGCGCGCGATGCGGGCGATGCGCCGTGCGAACAGCGTGGCGACGATGAGGCCTGCGGCGGCGCCGAGGAGAGTCGCCCAGAGTGCCGCCTCGGCGACCTCGTCGCGGACGATCCCGAGCTGCTCACGAAGCTCTGGCCGGGTCGTGTACGCCACGAGGGCGCTGGCTCCCGGCCCGCGCAGGCTCAGCCCCACCACGGTCGCGCTCCCGTCCTCGCTGCCGCCGATGTAGCGGCGGCGATCGAGCGCGGTCGCGAGCGCCTCCTCGCCGGAGGGGATCTGAGCGAAGCGCACGGTGCCGGCGCGGCCTGACGCCACGAGCCGCCCCTGCTCGTCGAAGAGGAAGAGGGAGAGGCCGCGGTTGCGCGCGATCGTCTCCGCCTGCTCCCGCTGCGCCGCGGGCGTCGCGGCGTCGGCGAGGGCGTCCGCCGCCGCGACGGAGTTGCCGACCGCGAACTCCACCGCCGAGGCGCGGAACGCGTCCTCCGACTGGCTGGAGAGCACGCGGACGACGGCGATCGCGGTGAGCGCCGCAATCGACGCGAAGGCGATCCCGAGCCACCAGCGCATGCCGAGCCACTGGCGCGAGCGGACGCTCTCCGGGGGCATGTCGCACGTTGTACCCGAGCCGGCCCCAGCGGACGCGGCCGACCGCTCAAGGAACCGTGAGCGGATCCTGCGGGAGCCGGGAGCGGCGCGACGATCGGTGCGGGTACGTCTGCCCATCGAAAGGCGGTGGATGGCCGGCGCCACCGCGCGCGCTGCGCCGGCTCTCCATCGCCACGCTAGTCGATCTCGATCTCGAGCGGTCGTGCGGCGCCCAGCTACTCTGGGAGCATCGCCTCTCTGCCCGAGCCCCAAGGTGATGCCCGCGACGAGCGCCTGGCGCAGAACGAAGTGCTCTTTCGGAGCGTCAACGAGTCGATCGAGCAGCAGGCGATCAGATCTGGCGGGCTCGAGAGCTACGAGTTCATCTGCGAGTGCGCCTCCACCGGGTGCTTCGAGCGGGTGACGCTGACGCTTGCGCAGTACGAGAGCGTCCGCGGTGACGGGTCGATGTTCTTCGTGGCCCCCGGCCACCAGTACGACGAGGTCGAGCTCGTCGTCCACAAGCACCGGACCCACTGGCTCGTTCAGAAGGACGGCCCGGCGGCGGTCGTCGCCGAGCTCGCCGACCCTCGCGACGGCGACCCTGTCTGACGCAGCGTCGGCCCTACGTCCGCCCGGCGCGTAATCGCTCCATCCGCTCGCGCTGGATCTCGTTCCGGCGCTGAGAGGCGAGGACGCGTAGATGCTCGGGCAGCGCGTTGAGGGCGCTCGGCAGGTGGCTCCTGGCGGCGGCCTCGACCATTTCCGACTCGAGCTCACCATCGAGCTCGGCCTTCACCGCGGACACGAGCCGCTGCCACGGCTCGTGCAGGAGGTCAGGCTCGTCGGGAGCGAAGCGCCCGGCCGAAGGATCGAGTGACCTCAGCCGCCCGTGGGCCTCGACCACGGCCGCGCGCTTCGCCTCGACCTCCTCGAGGAGCGCGACAGCGGACTCGAAGGCCCCGGCGGCCCGCGCGACGACCTCGTCACGTGCCGCGACCGCCTCGGCCAGGGTCGCCCGCGCACCTTCCAGCAGCTCGACCGAGGCGAGCTCCTGTCGGGACCGTTCCTTCAGCTGCTCGAAGTCGGCGATCGCACGACGCGCCAGCTCCGACTCGCCGCGAATCTGCTCGCGCCGCTGCTCCAGTTCCTGCAGCTCTCGCTGCGTCTGCTCGTGCCGCGTCACTGCCTGCCGGAGGTTCTCCTCGGCCTGCTGGAGCCGTCGTTCGGCTTCCGTCCGCGTGACGACCTGCCGCAGGCCGTGGTCGGTGAGCTCGAGCTTCGGCGCGGTTTCGTCGTCGTGCGTCACGGGCGGACTTATCTCCGGGCGGCGACCGGTCCTAACCCGGCCCGGCCGGCGTGGCCGACGTGGGCATCGGCCCGTAGGCTCCGCACGTGGACTTCTTGGTCGCCAGGGACGATCCGCGCAGCTGCCGCTTCGCGGACGAGGAGGCTCCGGAGCCGGCCGAGGGTGAGGCGCTGCTGCGGGTCGGGCCTTTCGGGTTGACCTCCAACAACGTGACCTACGCCCTCCTCGGCGACGAGCTGGGCTACTGGCGGTTCTTCCCCGCGGAGGAGGGCTGGGGCAAGCTGCCGGTCTGGGGCTTCGCCGAGGTGGCGAAGAGCCGTGCGGCCGCGCTCGACGAGGGAGTGCGCGTGTTCGGCTTTCTCCCCCTGTCCACGCACCTCGTCGTTGTTCCCGACCGAGTCGACCGACGCGGCTTCGCCGACGCCGCCCCGCACCGCGCCGGCCTGCCGTCCGCGTACCAGGGCTACAGGAGCACCGCCGCCGATCCCGCCTACGACGCGAACCGCGAGGGTGAGCAGATCCTCTTCTGGCCCCTCTTCTACACCTCGTTCCTGATCGACGACCTCCTCGCCGCCGAGGGGTTCTTCGGGGCCGAGTCGATCGTCGTCTCGAGCGCCTCGAGCAAGACCGCGCTGGTCGCGGCCTTCCTCCTCCGTCGGCGCGGCGGCCCAGCATTGGTCGGCCTCACCTCGCCGGGCAACGCCGACTTCGTCCGCCGCACCGGCGTCTACGACGAGGTCGCGCTCTACGGGGAGGTCGAGTCGCTGGAGCGGCGCCGGGCCGTCTACGTCGACCTGTCGGGCGACGGTGCGGTGCGAGGCGCCGTGCACGCACGCTTCGGGAAGCTGCTCGCGCACAGCGCCGCGGTGGGCATGACCCACTGGGATCAGCTCGGCGAGCGCGGCCCCGACCTGCCCGGACCGACGCCCCAGTTCTTCTTCGCCCCGGACCGGGTCAGACAACGGCGCGCGGACTGGGGCGCTGCCGAGCTCGACGCACGCGTGACGGCCGCCTGGGGGCCGTTCGTCGAGTGGACGCAAGCGTGGCTGCAGCTGCGCCGGGCCGAGGGGCCGGAGGCCGTCCGCAGCACCTATCTCGAGCTGCTCGACGGCCGCACCGATCCCGCGGTCGGTCACGTGCTCTCCCTCGCCGGCGACTGAACCGGCGCTGGCCCGCCCTCGGCGCG